>JBJLGF010000042.1:0-40246 GCA_045564975.1 Paracoccaceae bacterium | reverse complement strand
TCCGCCTTACAGGACCGAGGCTTAAAGGTTGCATTGGTTACCGATGGTAGAATGTCCGGGGCATCAGGAAAAGTGCCATCCGCCATACATGTTACACCCGAAGCTGCTAATGGCGGGCCTATTTCAAAGCTTCGAGATGGTGATATTGTTTTGCTAAATGCTGACAATGGAATACTTGAAGTTCAAACTGAGAACTTTGAAAGTAGATCATCGGTTTCTATCGACCTTTCTGATAATCAATATGGATTAGGTCGAGAATTATTTAATATTTTTAGAGAACATGTTGGCCCAACTTCAGAAGGTGCAAATTCAGTTTTGTAAAAAAAATGGACCCTTATCAAGCTAGTAAAGAAACCGAAAAAATATGCCGATTAGCACCGGTCATCCCTGTTTTGGTTGTTCATGATCCTGATATAGCGAAACCTTTGGCAGAAGCCCTTATATCTGGAGGTTTGCCCGTTTTAGAGGTCACATTACGCACGCAGTCTGCATTAAAAGTTATATCAGAAATGGCGAAAGTACCGGGGGGAGTGGTAGGTGCTGGCACTGTTACAAAATCTATTGATGTAAAAGACGCTATCAATGCTGGTGCCAATTTCGCTGTTTCTCCAGGATCTACAGACGATATTTTGGAGGCCTGTCAGCAGAAAAATCTCGCAATTTTACCAGGTGCTGCAACATCAACCGAGATAATGCGCTTATTTGATCTGGGGTATTCTGTGCAAAAATTTTTTCCTGCTGAGGCGATTGGAGGGCAAGCCGCCTTAAAAGCAATTGGAGGGCCACTTCCAAATGTAAAGTTTTGTCCAACTGGTGGTGTTACCATTAATAATGCCAAAGGTTATCTAGAATTGAAAAACACTCTATGTGTTGGGGGAAGTTGGGTTGCACCTCAAAACCTAATCGAAAACAAAGACTGGAAAAGTATCACCGGTTTGGCAAGGACGGCATCAAAAATAGCTTTTTAAAGTCAACCAGAGTTAGATCGATGCCTTGATTTCCATCCTCCACGTCTTCTGGGCTTAACCGTTGTCATAAGTCCCTCTTCCAAAGTTTCCGTCATTGGATGATCAGAAAATGCAGATTGGTATCTTTCAAGCAAATTTCGAATACTTATGTTTGGCTCCTGCTCTATTGGCAGACTTAGAGCCCAATCCAAGAATATACTCCGGCACTCTAACCGCGTAATATTTTCTATTCTGTAAGCTTCCTGTATCAAGGCTTTCGGATCGTCTAGGTCACCTTTCATAATTTAGTTAGCCCTTCTTGTCAGACAAAATTTTATTAATGACTTTGTTTATTTTATTAGAAAGATGATGCAAACTGTTTTTGACCTCAGTAGGGGTTTGTTTTTCAAAAATCTCAACCTGGGCCTCGTTATCTAAAACATCCAAATTTTCAAGCTCGACCTGCCCTTTGAACAAAATATTAAGACCAATTTGCCAAGACCATAATTGAGTTGCCGCTGCTTTTATCTCAGAAAATTCTTTCTGAGATATGAAATTATCAGCAATCAGGGCTTCTAAGCCAGCGACCGTCGAGCGCGAAACAGATTGGTTGGCCAGACACCCCGCCTGAGAAAGTAAGTCTATGTCTTGCAAGCGTCCTGGCCCGATCTTAGCATCCCACGGATTTGAAGTCTTTGCTTGAAAAATTCTTCTTCTCATATTCACTAGTTCGGAAAAAATGTTTTTTCGATTATAAGATTTTAATAAGGAACTCCTGAAAGTTTCAAATTCGTTCAATAAGAAACCTTTTCCGGCCACAGCACGAGCTCTCGTCAATGCTAAATGCTCCCAAACCCAGGCTTCATTTTTTTGATAATTCTGGTAGGAACTCCATGAAGTTGCCACTGGACCTTGAAAACCTGAAGGCCTAAGTCGCATGTCAATTTCATACAGTCGCCCTTCACTCATTGGCGCGGATATTGCCGTAATAAAAGCTTTTGTTAGGCGAGAATAGTATTGGCGAGCGGAAAGTGACCTGTCACCTTCAGATTGTTCATTACCATCAGCATCATAAATTATTATCAAATCCAGGTCTGAATTTGCGTGTAATACACCAGAGCCTAAACTCCCCATACTTATAACAACACCTCCATTCCCTGGTTCAGGACCAAATTTTTTAGCAAATTCAGATAGAACTTCTTTCCAAATAATATTTAGAGTAATTTCAGCTAATTCCGCGTATTGAGACCCGGCGCTAATTGCGCTAATCTGAGATCGCAAATAATGCACCCCGATCCTAAATTGCCATTCTTTGCACCATCTACGTGTTAAATCCAACTTGGCTTCATAATCCATTTCACTTTCGAGCATTACTTCCAATTCACTTGAGAGGAATTCTCTACCCGGCCAAATTTTCCAAAACTCCGATGCAATGACAGAATCTAACACATCGGTATTTTTCACTAAATATTCTGAAAGAGCTCCGGAAGTACCCAAAATATCAATAAGTAAATCTAAAATCTGCTTATTATTTTCAAATAGCGAGAATATTTGGATACCCGCTGGTAACTTAGAAAGAAAATTACCAAATGCCTTTAAAGTTTCTTTTGGTCTAGCAGTTGAATTTATCTTTTCTAACATCACAGGCTTTATTCGTTCAAATATCGAAATCGCCCTCGTCGTTCGCAAAGCTGGAAAGCTTTCCCACTTTTTTAATTGATCCTTAAATTCTTCTGAAAGGGATGGATTTTGAATATTCTGGTCGGTATTTTCCGGCTCAAAGAAACCCTCAATTGCACTATTAGTTTTACTTAATCTATCAATTAACTCTTTCTGCAAATCATCTTTTTCTGCTCCCATTAAACAGGCTAGTCGAGCAAACCCTTGATCAGAGTTAGGGAGTTCATGGGTCTGTGCGTCATTTACCATTTGTAAACGATGCTCAATTGTTCGATGAAACCGATAATTTTCAATTAAATCTTTTACTAAAACTTTTGGTAACCATTTTTTGTCAGCAACTGCCCGAAGAGATGTAATTGTTGCTCTCGAGCGAATACTTTTATCTCTACCACCAAAAATAATTTGATGAGTTTGTGTAAAGAATTCTATATCTCTAATTCCTCCCCGCCCAAGCTTCATATTATGCTTAGGTAAGGTTATGTCTCCTTTTTTGGTTTTGTAATGATCTCTGATCCGCAATCGAATGTCATGCGCATCGGAAATTGCAGCATAATCAAGGTATTTGCGCCAAATAAATGGCTCCATATTTTTTAAAAATTTTATCCCAGCCGAATGATCACCCGCACAAACTCTAGCTTTTATAAAAGCTGCTCTCTCCCAAGTTCTGCCCAGGCTAGCGTAGTATCTTTCCGCAGCATCAACCCCCATACAGACCGGCGTGACTGATGGATCAGGCCGCAAGCGTAAATCTGTTCTAAAAACATAACCATCTGTTCCATTTTCACTCAAAATCCGATACATATTTTTCGTTGCATTTATAAAAATGCGCCTCACATCCTGAAATTCTTTAGGGTGAAATAATTCCTCATCAAAAAAACAAATTAAATCAATGTCTGACGAATAATTAAGCTCAAACGCACCCAACTTGCCCATAGCTAATATAAAAAAGCCTACTTTATCTGGATCTCCATCGTATTGTTTGGGGAATTTGCCTTTTTTCAATTCCTTTAAAAAGCTCGCTTGCCAGGATAAATTAATTGCTTTATCTGCAAATTCTGAAAGATTTTTTGTAACCACTTCAAGAGACCAAGTATCAGCTAAATCATTGAGCGCGATCCAGAGAGCTGCTCTTCTTTTAGCTATCCTTAATTTTAAATATAGCGAGTCATAAGTTTCTGAATCTAAGGAGCTCAAAAGAGATAAAATGTTAAAATCGTTATCACCTACAGCATTCACTAACCAACTTTTCTCTTTTACTATCTGAGAATATAAGTAGGGACTACAAGATGCTACCGAAGCAAAAAAAGTTCTCAATTTTTCTGAGCTCTCGGAAAATAAGTTATAAATCTCCTGGGCTATTCGTTGATCAAAAACCTTGGGAACTCGTTTAGGCTTCAACTCAAATTTCATTAAATTGATCTTTCACCTCAGTGTAGCTGTAGTATGACGAGAATTAGCCAATCCGTCAAAGACCGTATGTTAACTATTTTTTAGGCTCAAAACAGTCCAAGATGAAGTCTTTGACATTGTTATATGTATAAAACAGAATATTGTCGCTTAAATCCTAAAGTTTATTGCTACAGCAAAAAAAATGTCTAGAATAAAGGTATGCGTCACACTTTACCACTAGCACCTCAATTTTACGTAACTGCACCTCAGGTATGTCCCTATCTACCTAATAGAATTGAGCGAAAACTTTTTACTTCGATACAAGGCGATGATGCACAATTGCTGAACGATTCACTTTCACAACAAGGTTTTCGGCGATCACAAAATATACTCTATCGACCTTCATGCAACGAGTGTTCAGCTTGTTTATCTGCTCGCATTGACGTAAATAAATTTTTTCCTTCTAAAAGTCAGAAAAGAATAACTCGGCGAAACAATATTTTAACTCGCAGATCAAACAGTCCTTGGGCAACGGAAGAACAATACGACCTATTTCAAAAGTACCTAAAGAAACGTCATGCCAAAGGTGGAATGGCGGATATGGACGTTTTTGAATTTGCAGCGATGATTGAAGAGTCATCAATAGAAACGCGCGTGATAGAATATTATAATAAAAATGTGCTTGAGAGTGTATGCTTAACAGATTTTCTTAGTGATGGTCTAAGTATGGTCTACTCTTTCTTTGATCCGGGTAAATCCAAACAATCTTTTGGCACTTATATGATTTTAGACCACATAGCATTAGCAGTGGAACTTGAAGTCCCTTATCTTTATTTGGGTTATTGGGTCCCCGGGAGCTCTAAAATGGATTATAAAGTCAATTTCAAGGGCGTTGAGATTTTCCAAAACAACGCTTGGCAACCACTTTCTGACGTTGAGAAATCTACTCTTGAATTGCATCCATTGAACACAGCACCCGTTTCAGAACAAGTATCTTCTTTGTCTTTACCAGATAGAATCATAACTTAATCATTGCTCTAGACGCAGAGGAACAGATACCTTATATAAACAGTCAAGATAACAAAGAGTTCATCAATGAATGAAGTAAGTCCGCCCATGGAAGGCTCCCCATTGATCACCCCGTCTTCGACGGAACACCCGCTATACAACTCAATTGTTGAAGCTTGTAGAACAGTATTTGATCCAGAAATTCCTGTAAATATCTACGATTTGGGGCTCATTTATACTATTGAAATCACTGAAGACAACGATGTTAGTATAATCATGTCACTAACGGCTCCAGGATGCCCAGTGGCCGGCGAAATGCCTGGATGGGTAGAAGACGCCATTAATGGAACAGGTGGAGTAAGACAAGTCTCAGTAGATATTACTTGGGAACCACCGTGGGGAATGGACATGATGAGTGACGAAGCTCGTCTTGAACTAGGGTTTATGTAGGTAGATAAATAAAATGTTTGCTATCCCAGGACAAAATGCAATTAAGTTGACCAGTTCCGCTGTGTTACAAATAAATAAATTAATGGGTTCCAAGAAATACTTTGGTTTGAGAGTTGGAGTTAAAAAAGGTGGATGCGCAGGTATGGAATATACAATGGAGTATGTTACAGAACCCGATCAAAATGACGAAATTATAGAGCAAGACGGGGCAAGGGTACTTATTGCACCAATGGCTCAAATGTTCCTTTTTGGAACAGAAATTGATTACGAAACCTCATTACTTGAATCAGGATTTAAATTTAATAATCCAAACGTCACTGAGGCATGCGGCTGTGGAGAGTCAATCAAATTTGAAAATATGTAAATTACTTTTCAAGCATATAATATTGAAAAGTAATAAATATAGTGAATTTGAGAAATAAAAATTTATACTGAAAAAATTCGAAAAGAGGCTTAAATGTCTAAATTAGTTGCTGGTAATTGGAAAATGTTTGGCAATAAAAATATGATTGCCGATATAAAAAAAATTGATCATCTTTGCAACGAAATCAATTGTGAAGTTGCAATATGCCCTCCATTTCAATTAATTGCGGCTGCGCACGAACAAGCTAAAAATATAAAAATCGGAGCACAAAATTGTCATATTAGTATAAATGGAGCTCATACCGGCGAGATATCAGCAGAAATGCTCATCGAAGTGGGCGCCCAATTTATACTTGTAGGGCACTCGGAGCGACGTCAAGATAACTGTGAAACTAATGATATGGTTAAACAAAAATCAGAGGCTGTTCATAGGGCAGGAGCAACTGCTATAGTTTGTATTGGCGAGACATTGGAAGAAAGAACAGCAGAAAAAACACTTGCAGTTTTACAAGATCAAATGCTTAAATCGCTTCCTAAGAACATTACCCCAATAAATACCATTGTTGCTTATGAGCCGGTATGGGCAATAGGTACAGGACTGGTTCCAGAGACAGATCAAATTCGCTCTGCACATGCTTTTATAAGAGGATTTTTAGCGAGCACCTACGGAGCTGAAGCCCATAATGTAAAAATTTTATATGGCGGGTCTGTGAAAGGTTCTAACGCAAAAGAAATATTCTCGATATCAAATGTAAATGGGGCTTTAGTTGGTGGAGCCAGTCTTAAAAGCGATGATTTTTTAGAAATAATTAAAGCTGCATCAAATTCAATATAAGAAATGTGAAAGACTTCTTTCACTATTTAAGAGGACAAATGTTACCAAAAGTTTCCCAATCTCCAACAAATGATGATTTTGTTCAAAATCCCTACCCTTTCTATGAAAACTGTTTAGCTAAGGGCGGTAAGGTCTTTTGGGAAGATTATAATATGGTTTCTTTGTTTAAGTATGATGATGTTTCCAGTATTCTGAAAGACAGGAGATTTGGTCGCGAATGTCCAGAAGACAAAAAACAAGTTTATCGTAAGGAATTAGCGCCCTTTTACCAGCTGGAAGACCATTCAATGCTTCAGCTGGAACCACCTAAACATACTCGTCTACGTGGCCTAGTCTTACGAGCGTTCACTAGCCGAAAAATTAATTCAATGGCTGAAGAGATTGAAACTTTATGCAGTCAACTGATGCACAATTTCTCCAGCAATCAAGTAAATATACTTGACGAATATGCCAATAAAATCCCTGTCATCATTATTGCTAGGCTCTTAGGGGTTCCTGAGGAAATGAGCGACCAGCTACTAAGATGGTCTAATGATATGGTTATGATGTATCAAGCGCGGCGGACAGTAAAACATGAGGAACGTGCCATTAAAGCTTCCAAAGAGTTTTCCGCATTTATGCGAAGTTATGTTGAGGAACGCCGAAGTAAACCTAAAGATGATTTAATTACTCATTTGATTTCCGCCGAAGAAAACGGCGAAAAGTTAACAGTGGACGAACTGATTACAACTTGTATCCTTTTGCTAAATGCTGGGCATGAAGCAACAGTTCATTCTTTAGGAAATGGCATTAAAGTCTTACTGGAGAGCAAAAAAATTACAATTGACTGGCAGAGTGAAATAAAAATCAATCAGCTTATCGAAGAGATTTTAAGGTTTGATCCTCCACTACATATTTTTACTCGCTATGCGTACGACCAAATTGATCTCGGTAACTATACTTTAAAAAAAGGTGACGAAGTTGCGCTGGTTTTGGGTGCAACTGGCAGGGATAAAACATTATGGAGCGATCCTGAATACTTTGATCCTAATAGAATTATCAAAAAAAATACAGCTTTTGGCGGCGGCATTCATTTCTGTGTTGGTGCAGCTCTTGCTCGTCTGGAAATGCAAATAGCTTTGCCAATGTTATTCACAAAATACCCTAAAATGGAGTTAGCAGAAAAGCCTCGCTACGCTGATGTTTACCATTTCCATGGATTAGAGAAATTATTAGTTAACTTGGAAGGTTAGCTGTGAGGTTTCTTAAATTTTCTAGTTAGATAAAACGCATCTAAGTTTTTTAATTTATCTTTCTACATCAATTAGAGACATAAAAAATCTTTAAATTGAAAAACCATTCTCTTAACAAAACTTTTTTACATTTTTTAGGTGCATTAAACCAGAGAAGTCTGCTATCTACCTTACAGACTAGTAAAAAATTTAACAGGCTTAGAAAAGTGAATAGTCCAAAGATAACGCCTACACTTCCAGACGCACAAACTGTAATTGGAGTGCAGCATTATACAGATCGATTGTTTTCTTTCAAAGTTACCCGCCCCAAAACACTACGCTTTCGATCTGGTGAGTTTGTTATGATTGGATTGCTAAAAGAAGATGGAAAACCTTTACTTCGTGCCTATTCAATTGCCTCTCCTGCATGGGATGATGAGCTGGAATTTTACTCTATAAAAGTTCAAGACGGCCCCCTTACATCCAAGCTCCAGCATGTTAAAAAAGGTGATCAAATCATTCTCAGACCAAAACCCGTAGGAACATTGGTTCATGACGCATTACTGCCTGGCAAAAGAATTTGGTTTTTTGCGACGGGAACGGGCATTGCGCCATTTGCTTCCCTGTTAAGGGAGCCTCAGTCTTATGAGGACTATGACCAAATAATTTTGACCCATACCTGTCGTAACAGGAATGAATTGGCCTATGGAGAAAATTTAATTCAGGAAATTAAAAACGGTGGATTAATGTCAGAATTAGTAGGCGATAACGCTATAAAAAAGTTAATTTATTACCCTACCACCACTAGAGACCAGAGCAATCAAATGGGCCGCATTACAGATCTGCTCAAAAATGGAAAATTACTTAACGACTTAGGCATAAAAAATTTTGCTAAAGAAACTGACCGTGCAATGGTATGTGGATCTATCGGTTTAAATACAGATTTGAAGAAAATCTTTGAAGAATTTGGTCTTAAAGAAGGAGCCAACTCAGAGCCCGCTCATTACGTTGTAGAAAAAGCGTTCGTAGGATGATTAGTACAAATAAAATCTACATTATTGGCAAAATAATTGAAAATTATCAAAATAAAGAAAGATTGTATCTTGAAAGAGCAATACGGCATGACTATTTTGCCGGTCATGAATTAGTAAATAACAAAGGAACAAAGCAATAGCTCGTAAACCGCACAACGCGCCACCCTCGCGCGAAACTGGACCCAGAGTAAATGATGGTATCCAGAGCCCAGAAATCCGATTAATAGGTGCTGAAGGAGAGAATGAAGGGGTAGTATCCCCAGAAAAAGCACTCTTAATGGCAGAAGACATTGGCTTAGATTTAGTTGAAATTTCGCCTAACGCAAGTCCACCAGTTTGTAAAATAATGGATTTTGGAAAGTATAAATATGAACAACAGAAACGTGAATCTGAGGCTCGTAAGAAACAAAAAATAATCGAAGTTAAAGAAATAAAATTCCGACCTGGAACCGATATACACGATTATGATGTAAAAATGAGAAGCGTTTACAAATTTCTCGAAAATGGCGACAAAGTTAAAATTACGATGCGTTTCAGAGGGAGAGAAATGGCCCACCAGGAGCTTGGCAGAGAATTACTCGAACGAGTAGCTGAAGATGTTAAAGACCATGGGAAAGTTGAAAATATACCAAAATTAGAAGGGCGGCAGATGACTATGATGATAGGGCCTATGCCAACTAAATAAACTTAATTTGAAAATTTAGTACAGAATTAAGGCGTTTTAGCGCCTTATTTTTTATCCATTAGTCAGGTTAGATAATTTGGAATTTAACTATTCGTTAGGTCTAAATCCTAATCAAGTAAGAAAGTAAAAAGCCATTTTTTTATTTATATTAGAAAAGCGTAGTATCATTTAATTACCCGAAGCGTTGCTATAACTTCTGATATAATTGCAATTGCTATTTCCTCGGGTGAAGACGCGCCTATGTCTAAGCCTACTGGGCCATTAACACGATCAATTTCTTTTTCCGTAAAGCCGAATTGCTTGAGCCTATTTTTACGTTGTTGATGTGTTTTCTTTGAACCCAATGCTCCAATATAAAATGCGTCACTCTGCAAAGCTATGTGTAGTGCAGGATCATCTAATTTCGGGTCGTGAGTCAAAAGAATAACTGCTGTTCTATAATTCGGCTTAGTTTTAGTCAAAGCTATATCAGGAAAATCATTAGATATTTCAATGCTTCCAAAACGTTCACGATTTGCAAAACTTTCTCGCGGATCGATTATTCGAGGGGAAAAACCAGCTATTTCAGCAATTGGCACAAGGGCTTGAGCAATATGTACCGCACCTACTATATCTATTTTTAGTTTAGGAGAATAAACATTTAAAAACGTTATTTTGTCTTCTTTAAACCCTGATTTATCCTTACGAATTCTATCTTCGTAATCATTGTAAACCAAGCGACGTTGTAGAGTTTTTATATTAATTTCATAGATGACAGACTCATGTTTAGCTATTGCATCCACTAATTCTTGCAAAAGGTTTTGTGGCATTTGTTTCCCAACAGGTTCTACGAGAACTCTCATTTTACCACCGCAGGCCAAACCTACAGCAAATGCGTCATCGTCACTAACGCCATATTCTAATACTTTCGTTTTGCCGTCCTTGAGAGAATCTAGAGCTTCCAAAACTACCGCTCCCTCAACACACCCACCTGAAACTGAACCTTCCATATGCCCATCACCTGATACGATTAACTGAGAACCAACACGACGCGGAGCTGACCCCCAAGTTTCAATAACCGTAGCAACAACTGCTCCAATGCCCTTTTTATGCCACTGAGATGCAACTTGGAGTAAATTATCAAATTTTGACTGCATAAAACCTAACCAAATTGAAATATTTAAATTTTATCAAATATTGTAAAATAGGATGAATGATTTAGCAAATAACTCAAATTCAACACTTAATAGAATCTTTAACTAGAAAGCCTCTAAAATATTGTGTAACGCCATTATATGACTAAAGAACTAGTAATAGTGCGTCCAGACGATTGGCATCTGCATTTAAGAGATAAAGACTTTCTGCCAATTACCGTAAATGAGTCAGCGAAATTTTTTGCGAGAGCAATCATAATGCCAAATTTAGTGCCGCCAATTACTAAGTTAATTGATGCAGAAAATTACAAGCGACGGATACTGAGCGCGCTGAAACCCAATTTGTCTTTTGATCCCTTGATGACCCTTTACTTAACAGAAGAAACAGACCCTAAAGAAGTGAAAGAAGGCTTTGAAAGTGGCCAAATTTCAGCAGTCAAATTATATCCAGCTGGGGCAACAACAAACTCTCAGTCTGGTGTCCAAAACTTTGACAAAATAAAACCAACCCTAGAAATCATGGCAGAAATTGGATGCCCACTGTGTATTCATGGAGAAGTAACAGATAACAATATTGATATTTTTGACCGAGAAAAAGCATTTATTGATAATGTACTGAATAAAATCCGCAATGATAATCCAACTTTAAAAGTTATCATGGAACATATTACCACTAAAGACGCAGCAGATTATGTTTTTTCAGGAAACGAGAATTTAGCAGCAACTGTTACTACTCATCACCTTTCGATAAATAGAAATGATTTACTAGCAGGTGGTATAAGGCCACATTTTTACTGTCTGCCAGTGGTGAAACGCGAATCTCATCGGCTAGCGCTGGTAGAGGCAGTTGTTTCGGGGTCTCCAAAATTTTTTCTAGGAACAGATAGCGCACCGCATTTAGACCAAGACAAGGAAAGTTTCTGCGGGTGCGCTGGCTGTTATACGGCTACGAATACATTAGAAATTTTAGCACATATTTTCGAAGAGCAAAAAGCCTTGGATAAATTAGAATTATTTACATCGATCAATGGAGCAAAATTTTATTGCAAAAATATTAACTCTGATAAAATTAGGCTTGTTAAAAAAGATAAACCCACCTCGTTTCCAGAAAAAATATCTACTCCTCGTGGAGAAATAACAGTTTTTAAACCTAATTTTGAAACTAAGTGGCAAGTACAGGTTTAATTTAAATGAATTTACAAAAATAACCGTTTCTCACTCAAAGGAGCTAAATATGATCTCATCAAATTATCCAGCCAAATCAGAGATCGCAAGGTTGACCGCACGAATGCTACTTGAGGTACAGGCTGTTCATTTTAATTCGAAAAATCCATTTACTCTGGCATCTGGTTTGCCAAGCCCAACATATATAGATTGTAGAAAACTAATTTCCTTTCCAAGAGTGCGTTCTACAATCATGGATTTTTTAGCTATTACTGTGATGCGTAATGTGGGTTTTGAAGTTTTTGATAATATTGCAGGTGGCGAAACAGCTGGAATTCCATTTGCAGCTCTCGTAGCCGAGCGAATGGGATTACCAATGAGTTATATTAGAAAAAAACCAAAGGGTTATGGTCGTAATGCTCGCATTGAGGGTAATATCTCAGAAAATCAAAACGTTTTGTTGGTTGAAGACTTAACTACAGATGGTGGTTCCAAGCTGTCCTTTGTCGAAGCAATACGAGAGACTGGAGCCAAATGCTCTCATACGGCGGTAATTTTTTATTACAGTATTTTTCCAGAAACAGAGAAAATACTTGGAGAAAAAGGCATCACTTTACACAAGCTATGTACCTGGTGGGATGTTTATGAAGAGGCTAAAAAAAATGATGGTTTTGATTCTGAAACATTATCTGAAGTCAGAGAGTTTTTGGAGCATCCCAGAAAATGGCAGGAAAAAAGATCAAAATAATACTTATTTATTTAAATATTTAATTACAAAACTCCTTTAGATCTACTACATTTAGTGTTACTTTTTACGAAGGCAGTATATGTTGTGATTAACATGTTATCCACATAGATATACATTTTGCCTCCAGTGTTAGTTGAAGTTATCAGAAAAGAGCCGGTTCCAGGGAGTACCAATGAACAAATTCGCAGAGATCAACTCTAATAAAAATCCTGCAGATATGGTGCCTCACTCTATAGAAGCTGAGCAACAGCTCCTAGGGGGAATACTTAACAATAATGATCTATTTTATTCCTTAGAAGACAAAATAGATCCTGAGCATTTTTACGATCCAGTTCATTCTAGAATTTTTGATGTTATTTCAAGCAGAATAAAAGATGGAAAACTGGCCTCAGCAGTAACTGTAAATACCTTTCTAACAGAGGACGAGGGCCTAAAAGAACTAGGCGGAAGTTCCTATTTAGCTCAACTAATGGCCGGGTCAGTAGCTAGTTCTGCAATCAAAGATTATTCAAAATTAGTTTATGACCTATCCATTAGAAGAGAACTGATCGTTTTGGGTCAAGAAATCAGTTCCAGAGCTCAATCAATCAAAGTGGACGAGCAACCTGAAGAGCAAATAATTTTAGCCGAACAAAATCTCTATAAAATTGGAGATAGCGGAAAGTCCGAAACTGGCTTCAAATCCTTTCTTAAGGCTCTAGGCGAAGCGGTCCAAGTGGCTAACGCGGCGCACCATCGAGACGGAAACCTGGCAGGAATATCAACAGGTTTTATAGATTTAGATAGAAAAATGGGCGGCCTTCATTCATCTGATTTGATTATTTTGGCTGGCCGCCCCTCAATGGGAAAAACTTCATTAGCTACCAACATCGCCTATAATATCGCTAAATCTTTTCATAAGAGAGATAATCCAGACGGATCATCAGAAACTGTAGATGGCGGAATCGTTGGATTTTATTCCTTAGAAATGAGTGCTGAGCAGTTAGCAGCTCGTATTTTATCTGAGACCGCTGAAATACCATCAGAGCAAATAAGGCGCGGCGATATGACAGAAAATGAATTCCGCAGATTTGTTGAAGCTGCTAAATCTATTGAAAGTTCACCCTTATACATAGATGACACACCCGCACTAACTATTGCCCAGCTAGCATCAAGAGCTCGACGCTTAAAACGTACTAATGGTCTAGACGCACTTATTATTGATTATCTACAATTAGTTCGTGCAGCTTCAAACAAAGAAAGTAGAGTCAATGAAATTTCAGAAATCACACAAGGTCTGAAAGCTATTGCAAAAGAGTTAAATATTCCAGTAATTGCCCTTTCTCAATTATCGAGACAGGTGGAAAATAGAGATGATAAAAGACCACAACTTGCCGACTTAAGGGAGTCTGGTTCGATTGAACAAGACGCTGATGTGGTTTTATTTGTCTATCGTGAAGAATATTACAAAGAGCGTGAAAAACCCAGCGATCATGACTTAGAGAAAATGGCAATCTGGCAGGAAGAAATGGATCGCCTTCATGGTCGCGCTGAGCTAATTTTGGGTAAACAGAGGCATGGTCCAATTGGAACAGTTGAACTCAGTTTTGAAGGAAAATTCACACGCTTTGGAAATTTAGCAAAGCCTTGGCAACAACAACTCAACGGTGATAATTAGCCAAGTTAAATGTGAGCTAAAATCTTCTGCAGAAATTTATTTTAATTTATTGGTTTTCCCTGGTTTTTTATTCTACTGTTCTTTCGAAAACTTATTTTCAATTTTTGATTTTTGATAAATGGCAATAGCGACAGCAACAATAGATTTAAATGCCATAAGACATAATTGGCAAAAATTGCGAAGTATGTCTAGCAAAGATACTGGGGCAGTAGTCAAGGCAAATGCGTATGGATTGGGGCTTAAGCAAGTTGCCAAGGCTCTTTATGATGAAGGCGCAAGATTATTTTTTGTGGCAACAGCCGAAGAAGGAGCAGAATTGCGCTCTAGTCTAGGTAAAACAATAGAAATCTATGTTTTTTCTGGCCACATGGTTGGTGATACCGAGTTAATTAGAAACTATAACTTAATACCCCTAATAAATTCCATAGAACAACTATCTAGACACTCTCAACTTTTAAAAGAAAAAAAATTTGGTGTTCAACTAAATACTGGGATGAATAGATTAGGTATGGACCCAATGGAATGGGAAACTGTAAAGGAGCTAACCCTTTCTTTAAACCCAGTCTTAATTATGTCTCACTTGGCTTGTGCAGATGAACCAGCCCATAAAATGAATGTAACTCAGCTTAATACTTTTCGTACTCTCACTGATAAAATTAATATAAAGAAATCTTTGGCTGCTACTGGGGGTATATTATTAGGACCAGAATATCATTTTGACTTAACAAGACCCGGAATAGGAATTTATGGCTGTGCACCAATGCAGAATTGCCTGCCTGTTCTTAAAATAGACATACCAGTGATACAAATTCGCGATATCAAAAGTGGCGAAACAGTAGGTTACGGCAACACGTGGACCTCTACATCTAAAAAGAAAATAGCAACGATATCAGCAGGGTATGCCGACGGAATATTTAGGGCCGCAGGCCAAGGAACTAAATTGTATTTTGAAGAAATTGGCTGTCCTATTGTCGGACGAATTTCTATGGACTTGATTGGTGTAGATATAACCAGCCTTAATATGGAGCCAGATAAATTAGAATTGATAAACTCCGTTCAAACAGTTGATACAATTGCTGAGGGCGCTGGAACTATAGGCTACGAGTTTCTGACCTCTTTAAGCCATAGATACAATCGCAAATACACGAGTGAAACCGTATGATAGGCTTGATCGCACAAACTGGAAGATTTTTTTTGACGTTCTGTATTTTTATTGGAGAGCTCATAATATTTTGCGTTCAAGTTTTTGCAAATATCTTAATTCCACCTTTCTACATCCGAGCATTTTTTTCGTCATTAATACAAATTGGTTGGTTGTCTCTGCCAGTAGTAGGGATAACCTCATTTTTTACTGGCGGAGCATTAGCTCTTCAAATTTACGCTGGCGGAGCACGATTTAATGCCGAAGAGGTTGTTCCGTCCATAGTCGCTATCGGCATGGTGCGTGAGCTTGGCCCTGTTTTGGGTGGGTTAATGGTCGCAGCACGGGTAGCAAGTTCTATAGCCGCAGAAATAGGCACTATGAAGGTCACAGAACAAATTGATGCCTTAACTACCCTTTCTACTGACCCAATCAAGTATTTGGTCGTTCCACGATTAATTGCTGCGTTTTTGACAGTACCAATACTAGTAGGAGTTGGAGACTCTATCGGAATTCTAGGTGGATACATTGTTGGCGTTACACGGCTAGAGTTCAACAATACAATTTACCTCATAAATTCAATAAATTATCTTGAGTTATGGGATATATTAAGTGGTCTTGTAAAAGGTGCCGTTTTTGGCTGCATAATTGCTCTTATGGGCTGTTTTTTTGGTATGCGTTGTGAAAAAGGCGCAAGAGGGGTTGGCCAGGCAACTAAATCAGCCGTGGTATCCGCCTCTGTTTTGATCCTAGCTTTCAACTACTTTTTGACTGAGGCTTTCTTTTCATCATGATCGATGTTTCAGACTTATATAAATCTTTTGGTCAAAATCATGTACTAAAAGGCGTAAACTTTAAAGTTCATGATGGGAAGTCTATGGTAATCATAGGAGCTTCTGGCCAAGGTAAATCAGTGATTTTAAAATGCTTACTTGGTCTAACAAAGCCAACTTCTGGAAAAATTTTATTGAATGGTGTCGATCCAAATAGCCCACAAAAGAATATTATCCTTTCTAAGGTTGGCATGTTGTTTCAAGGTGGCGCATTGTTCGATAGTTTGCCAGTTTGGCAGAATGTTGCTTTTAGATACTTGCACGGCAATCAAAAAATTAATGCAAGTGAAGCAAAAAAAATCGCCATCGAAAAATTAGAGCGCGTGGGATTAAAAAAGAGCTTTGCTGATAATTTCCCTTCTCAACTTTCAGGAGGAATGCAAAAAAGAGTGGCGTTGGCAAGAGCTATCGCAACCCAACCTGAAATTATATTTTTTGATGAACCAACAACTGGACTAGACCCAATAATGGCCCAGGTTATCAATAATTTGATACGGGAGTTAGTGGTGGAATTAGGTGTTACAGCTGTTACAATCACGCATGATATTCAATCTGTTAGATCAATCGCAGATGAAGTCGCATTTCTTCACAATGGCATTATACAATGGACAGGTTTCTTAAACCAACTCGATAAATCTAATAACAAATTCTTGAAGCAATTTATTGCGGGGTCAACTGATGGACCAATTGGAACTTTACGTTGATGGCTGATCTTTTCCAACCATCCCCACTTTTCCTTTTCATAATTTTATTCAAAACAACAATTTATATCCCTTTGTGTGCATTATTGGGTTTGCTAATGAGTATTTTCAGTGAGGGCAGACCTCGTATTGCCGCAGGTATTACGACAATTCTTTGTTTAATAATAATTCTTACTACCAATCCAATTTTATTCTCAGTTGAAAGCCTAGGATTTCTCTTTTTTCTCAAAAATTTATCGAATTTAGCGCATGGATGGTTTCTACCTTTTTTAATAAGTTTTCTTTTTTTACTACGAACAATTATATATAGGTTTTCAAACACCCTTTTAGAAATATTGCACCTTATTCTCTTAGGTATAGCACTCCTTCTTTTGTTTTTAACATTGTAAGTATAGCAAGTTTAATTTTATCCTTGCTTCATACTTGTGCCTTTGGCACATGAAGGTATGGCTAAGTCAAACTATTCTTGTTCAATTTGCGGAAATACTACTTCAAAATGGTCCGGTAGATGCGAAGCATGCGGAGAATGGAATTGTATTGCTGAAGATATAGGATTATCGCAAGGACCAACCAAAAGCAGTTTGGGAAAATCTCGGGGAAGCTACATACCCTTAGATGATTTAAAAAGTATAGATAAACCCCTAGAAAGAACAAAATGTAATTTGGAAGAATTAGATAGAGTTCTAGGCGGAGGACTAGTTCCCGCCTCCGCTATTTTGGTAGGTGGTGATCCAGGCATTGGAAAATCTACACTTTTATTACAAGCTGCCGCTAAGTTCGCGGCAAAAGGATTAAAGACCCTATATCTTTCCGGAGAAGAAGCTACTTCCCAAGTAAAATTGAGAGCAAAAAGGCTTAATTTAGACGAAGCTCAGATACTATTGGGATCAGACACCAACTTACGAAACATATTAACAACATTGGAAAAAGAACGTCCTAAATTAGCAATAATTGACTCAATACAAACTATTTGGTCAGACAAAGTCGACAGTGCACCCGGGACAGTTAGCCAAGTACGAGCGGCCGCACACGAGCTTACAACTTTTTCAAAAAGAAGTGGAACAAGTATAGTTTTAGTCGGGCATGTCACAAAAGAAGGTCAAATAGCTGGTCCTCGCGTGGTTGAGCATATGGTTGATACAGTTTTGTATTTCGAAGGCGAAAGGGGAAATCAATTTCGTATTTTACGATCGGTCAAAAATAGATTTGGTGCCGCAGATGAAATAGGTGTTTTTGAAATGACGGAGTTAGGTTTGCAACAAGTTACAAACCCATCAGCGCTATTTTTGTCTTCGAGAGGAACACCTAGCGCTGGCTCCTGTGTTTTTGCTGGTATCGAAGGAACTAGGCCTCTGTTAGTTGAAATACAAGCATTAGTTTCTCCTTCTCCTCACTCTCAACCAAGGCGGAGTGTTATTGGATGGGATAGTAATCGTCTTGCGATGATATTGGCAGTACTCGAAGCTAGATGTGAAGTGCAATTTTCCGGACTTGACGTCTATTTAAATGTGGCAGGAGGTTTAAAAATCACAGAAACAGCCGCAGATCTTGCAGTGGCAGCATCTTTGATTTCAGCTAAAGAAAACATTATTATTCCCGAGGATTTTGTTTTTTTTGGAGAAGTTTCTCTCTCTGGAGCTATAAGATCAGTCGCTAAAATAGAAAATAGGTTGAAAGAAGCTGAAAAACTTGGTTTCAAGAAAGTCGAAAGCCCAAAAAATAAAAATTTAGTCAACGGATTAAGTATAGAAGTTATTGAAAATTTGGATCTTCTGTCATTCGTAAACAAAATATCAGATGGGAAAAATAAAATAAAAATTGAGGACGAAAATTTAAATGTCTGACTTTAACATTGTAGATGGTGTCATTTTAGCAATAGTTATTGTTTCTTCTCTCTTAGCCTATTCACGTGGTCTGGTCAGAGAGCTAATGTCTATTGCTGCATGGATAATTGCAGCTTTTTTAGCATATTTTTTTGCTCCCGAAGTTTTACCATTTGTGCAAGAAATCCCTTTTATTGGGCCAATTTTATCAGATAGTTGTGAGTTGGCTATACTCGCCTCTTTCGCTGCAGTTTTCGCCATAGCTTTGATGCTTGTTTCGTTCTTCACCCCACTTCTTTCAGTGGTAATAAATAAAACTTCTCTAAATAAACCAGATCAAGCTCTGGGCTTTATATTCGGAGTCTTGAGAGGGATAGCGTTAGTTGCAATTTCCTTTTTTGCCTACCAAACCATACTAAGCAGCGGTACTTTTGTTGTACTAGAGGAAAGTCAATCAGCACGAGTATTTGAGGGAATGGCCAATGATATAGCAGAAAAAAATCCCGAAAAAGCCTTAGGTTGGCTTACTATTCAATATGAAGAGTTAGTTTCTGTCTGTGCAAATTAGGCGTATCTTGAAACCTGGGGAGTAACCACAAACTATGAACAAACCGGTGGCATTAGTAACTGGGGCTTCGAGAGGCTTGGGTGCTGAATTAGCAAAGATCCTATCGTCAACTCACCATGTAGTAGCTGTCTCGAGAACAATAGGTGCTCTCGAAGCACTAGATGATCAAATTAAAAAATGCGGTGGCTCCAGCACATTGGCGCCGATTGATTTAACAGATGAAAACGCAGTTGCACAACTTTGTCGATCAATTTTTGACCGTTGGGGAAAAATAAGAATTTGGGCTCACACCGCAATCCATGCTGCTCCTCTTGGACCAGTTATTACGATTGATAGCAAAGATTGGGAGAAATCTATAACCAATAATGTAACAGCGCTCGCCAAACTTATACCAATGGTATCTCCATTACTGGAGAAGGATAGCAAGGCAGTTTTTTTTGAAGATAACACTATTATGAAAAAATTTTCATCAATTTATGGTGCAACTAAAGCAGCCCAAATTCATATAGTAAAAACATGGCAAGATGAATGTAAATCAACTGGACCAAAAATTTGCGTTCTCCAACCAAACCCTATGCCTACGGCAGTAAGAGCTCGCTTTTATCCAGGGGAAAATAGAAAAGGGTTACAATCTGTTAACATTGAGGCAAAAAGGCTCGTTTCACTGTTAGAACTGTGATTATAATTGTAACAATTCAAAATAAATTTCTACATTAAGGGTAAATATGCGAATACTCATAACAAACGATGATGGAATTAGCGCTCCAGGCCTTAAAATTTTAACAAAGATAGCACTTCAACTAACTGATGAAAATAATGTTTTCACAGTTGCACCAAGCAGTGAAAGATCTGGGGTTGGGCATTGTATAAGCTATACAAGTCCGATGATGATTAATGAAATTGAGCAGAACCGATTCAGTATAGATGGATACCCAGCTGACTGCGTGCTCGCGGGGATATATCATGTATTCGACGGTCAAAAGCCAGATTTAATCCTTTCCGGAGTAAACCGAGGTAATAATTCAGCTGAAAATGTTTTGTATTCAGGAACTATAGGAGCGGCCCTAGAGGGCGCTCTTCAGGGCGTAAAATCTATTGCTTTATCGCAATACTATGGTCCACGGAATTTAAATTTAAAAAACCCTTTTGAAGCAAGTGAAATGCATGGAGTTCAAATAATTAACGATATCCTAAACAGTAAATCGCCAGTAAGTGAAGGTTACAAAATATTTTATAATGTAAACTTTCCACCGACCACTGCAGAAGATGTTTGCGGTGTAAGATATGTTAAACAGGGGTTAAGACCAAATTCTTTTTTCTCAACAAAAACACATAAGTCACCGTCAGGAAGGGATTTTCTATTCGTTGAAGGAGGAAATCAACATGCTGATTTATCCGAAAATACCGATGCTAAAGTGAATATGGATGGCTATATCTCAGTAACACCAATGAAAGCGGACTTTACCGATTATGACACTCTAAACCACCTAAACAAAACCCATGATCGATAATGCAACTCTAAAGATGCAATTTCTTTTTTCATTGCGAAAAGCGGGTATTGTGGACAAACAAGTCTTAGACGCGATGGAAAGAGTTGATAGAAAAAATTTCGTAAATGGTATTTTTTCTGAGAAGGCTTATGACGATACCCCGCTTCCTATTGCATGCGGTCAAACGATTAGCCAGCCAACGGTAGTTGGATTAATGACACAGGCTTTGGAAGTTACATCAAGAGATAAAGTCTTGGAAGTAGGAACAGGATCAGGATACCAAGCCGCAATTTTAAGCTTATTAGCTAGGCGAGTTTATACTGTTGAACGCTACAGTTTACTTGTTAATAATGCTACTAAAGTTTTTCAAAATTTAAATATTAGCAATATCACCACGATATTATCTGACGGAGGTTTTGGTTTAGAGCGACAAGCACCTTTCGATAGAATAATTGTAACGGCCGCGTCTGATGATCCTCCTGCTTCACTTTTATCACAACTTAAAATAGGTGGAATTATGGTTATTCCAGTAGGGCAATCTGATAATATGCAAAAACTTATCAAAATAACTAAAACAGATGGGGGTTACGAGTATCATGACCTGCACGCCGTAAGATTTGTTCCACTGGTTGCGGGTACAGAAAAAGAGCAATAAAAATTGCGATAATTTCATCAAGTGAGTCGTTTTTAATGCAGTATATAATTCAAAATAAAGTTCTGAAAACAATAGCATTTTTAATGTTATTTAGTGTCGGCTCCTGTGGAGTTCTAAACGACCTTGATTTTGATTTAAGGGGAAATGAGTATGATACCTCTGATGCTGTTAGAAGAGCGATGGGCACTAGACCTTTGCCAGATAGCAGAGGAATTATTTCATATGCTACCTATGAAGTAGTGGTGGCTCGTGAGGGTGATACTATTAAAACTATTGCTAAGCGTCTTGGATTAGAGCCTAAAAATGTAGCCTCTTATAATGGAATGAGTTCTCTGGAAAAACTAAATGAAGGTCAACTTATAAGCCTACCAAATCGAACGGATACAAGAAAACTCCAACCAAATAGCTCAATATCAAACCGTAAGGAAGTGAATGTGACCGAATTAGCCTCTACGGCAATTGAAACAGCTGAAGAAAAAAAGAAGGTGATTAAAAAAACCGCTTCTAAGCTAGAAAACGAACCTATTAGACACAAGGTTTCTAGAGGAGAAACTGCTTTTACTATATCAAGACTTTACAATGTCTCTATTCGATCTTTAGCTGACTGGAACGGACTAGATAGTAATTATGCAATCCGAGAAGGACAGTATCTGTTAATACCGCTACCAAGAGATCAAATAGTTCCTGAGGTAGTAATGGGTAAACCTGGCGAAAATAGTAAAACTCCCTCGCCACCAAGTAGCTCAGAAGCTTTACCAGAACCAATATCCACGGCCAAATCAGAAACAAAATTTGGCAAAGCGAAAGCCTCTAAAGCACCGGAAAATATAAAGGCTAATAACGCCGGACAGTTTTCATATCCGGTAAATGGTAAAATAATACGTGATTATGTAAAAAATAAAACGGACGGTATCGACATATCCGCGCCAGTAGGTACTCCTATAATAGCAGCCGAAAAAGGTATCGTTGCGGCAATCACTGCAGATACTCAAGAAGTACCAATTATTGTTCTAAAACACGAAGGAAATTTACTTACAGTATATGCCGGAGTCGGAGATATCTCAGTAAAAGAGAAAGATGAAGTTTCCCGATCGCAGCTACTTGGCAAGATACAGCCCGGGAACCCACCCTTTGTTCACTTTGAAGTCCGCCGAGGATTCGAGTCCCTTGATCCTATGGACTTCTTAAATTAAAAACAGATTGTTACAGCTCAATATTCACTTTGTTTTTGGCAGCCAAGTCAACAAAAAATTGCCAGGCGACACGCCCTGATCTAGCACCCCTTGTTGCTTGCCATTCAATAGCTTGCGACTTTATAAAATTCAAATCCTTTGACACACCATACTCATTACAATAACCGGCAATCATTTCTAAATACTCATCTTGGGTACATGGATGAAAACCCAACCACAATCCAAAACGATCGGAAAGAGAAACTTTTTCCTCTACTGTCTCAGATGGATTAATTGAAGAAGATTTTTCATTTTCGATCATATCTCTTGGCATCAGATGTCTTCTGTTTGAAGTTGCATAAAATAAGACATTTTCTGGTCTACCTTCGAGCCCACCGTCAAGCACTGCCTTAAGTGATTTATAATGCTGATCATCATGCGAAAAACTTAAATCATCACAAAATAGAAGAAACCTTTGAGATGAACCTCTTAAAATGTTCAATAATCGACCAACTGAAGGTAGATCTTCGCGCTGAAGTTCTACAATTTTAAGCGATAAGCCTTTATCTATAATTTTTTGATGAATAGCTTTTATTAAGGAAGATTTACCCATGCCTCTAGATCCCCATAAAAGCGCATTATTGGCTGATAAACCTTTTGAAAATTGAAGAGTATTTTCGAGCAAAATATCTCGCACCCTATCAATTCCAACTAGTAATTCCAACTTGATTTTTGAAACATTTCGTACTGGCTTCAACTGATCTGGAGATACACTCCAAACAAACGCATGGTTATTTTTGAAATCAGGATGTTCATTTGGGGGTGGACTTAGCCTTTCCATCGCTTCCGCTATTTGGGCCAATGAACTTTTCATTTTTTGGAAATCATATTCGGACATTTGGAATCTTTACCGTATTTGTACTGTTACTTTTCGTCAAAATCCTTCATGAGAGGATCATTATTATCATCGCGTGTATCTTGAGAATAATCATCAGTAGCAAATTTTTCGTTAATTTGTTTTTCAGTTCTAGCGACTAAAAATATTGAAACCTCATATAACCCGTAAACAACGATAAATAAAATTATTTGAGTAATTACGTCAGGCGGCGTCACTAAAGCAGCCAGTACCAATATCCCAACAATTGCAAATTTTCTTACATTTTTTAATCCTGTCGAACTTACTAAACCAGCTTTACCCATCAAAGTAAGTAAGACCGGAAGCTGAAAACATAGTCCAAATGCAACGATAAATTTGATTGTTAAGCTTAAATACTCCTGTGCTGAACCTTGAAACGCTATTCCAGCCGTTCCGGCCTCTGAAGATTCCCCCGAATCCAGTGAACCAGGCTGTTGAAATCCAAGAAAGAAGTCAAAAGCTAATGGCGTAACCACAAAATAGGCAAAAGAAGCACCAAGAAAAAACATTATAGGTGACGCTAACAAAAAAGGTAAAAAGGCACCCTTTTCGGACTTGTAAAGCCCGGGAGCAACAAATCGCCACATTTGATACCCTATAATCGGAAATGCTATAATTAAACCACCCATCAGTGAAATAGAAATAGCAACAAAAAATCCTTCTTGAAGCTTGATTAAAATCAGCCCGCAATCTTGATGGCCTCTTTGAATCATTGATGCACACAGTGGCATAGTCAAAAAGTTAAAAATTGGCTTCCAGACTGTAAAACAAGCAAGCATAGCTACCGTGAAAGCCGAAACCGAGTAAATCAAGCGTTGCCTCAGTTCTGATAAGTGCTCTATTAAGGGTGCGGCAGAATCTTCTGGATTATCTTTTCCCTCTGTCATTTTTTATTTTCACTCGTGGTTTTCTTTTTTTTGGGCCCATCCTTATTATTTTTTTCTGATTTCGTAACTGCAGACGAAACTTTTGTGTCATTTTGTCGTTTCGCCTTTACCTCGCGGATTTTTTTTGATGCATCTTGCCTTTCCGACGCTAATTTCCCAGTCTCAGACAGTGGATCAAAGCTTGTAAATTTTTTTGTGGTTTCCCCAACTTTATCTAAACCTGTCTTAATGGGGTTAGTCGCAGATCTCATTGTTTTGGCAACATCTTTCATCCCAGTTTCATCTGCAGCATCATTCATAGCTGAAGTAAATTCTCTTGCCATTCCCTTCATTCTTCCGACAAATTCACCAACGCGTCGGAACAAAACAGGCAAGTCCTTCGGTCCAACAATTATCAAAGCTACTATTCCAATTAGGAGTAGCTCGGTCAGCCCAAGGTCAAACATAAATTATGCCTTATTGTCTTTATCTTCGTCTGGTGTAACATCTTTCGCACTTTCCACAGCCTCATCCTCAAGCTGTTTAGTACCATCGTTCACACCTTTCTTGAATGCAGTGATACCTTTACCAACTTCACCCATTAAAGAACTAATTTTGCCGCGCCCAAATAAAACAAGCACAACGACTGCAATTAGCAAGATTCCCATCGGGCCTGCGTTCTGAATAAAAGAGGGCACAATTAAGTATGACATTTCGGTCTCCTTTTATATAGCGGTTCTAAAACCCTTAACTTACCATATGTAAATCTCAAAAATGATAAAGTAACAATGCTATATATAGTAAATACAACTAATTATTTGAAATAATGGAGTACTATTAACTCCATAGTTTATCAAGCTCCATCAGAAAATTATAATAAACCCTACTCTTTTTAGCAGTTTAAAAATTTTTTATTTTGGAAATATGTAACACTTATCTCTTGGCACAGTTAGCCAAAGCGGGTGTCCAGTATTAGGTAAAAATACATTTGGAACTGATGCCTTTATAGTTAGGCCAAAATCCATCTTAAACTCTATCAAACTTTCGTTTCCAACAAATCGGGCTCTATTTACGATACCTCTTGCGGCAATTCCTTGACTTGCGGTGGGCAAGGGTCCGCGACCTTCTCTATCAAAATCGATACGCACGTGCTGAGGTCTAAAAACAATATCTATATCTGTTCCGTCGGATAGACCTGGAGCGAAAAATTGACCAAATGGAGTATCAGCAAGGCTACCATTTAAAGTAGCTTGAATAGCATTTGCATCTGAGAAAAACTGGAGTGCTTTTAAATCTACTGGAGCATTATAGATGTTGTAAGGAGCACCTCGTTGTAGAATTTTTCCATCCCTCATTAAAGCAATTTCATCAGCTACCTTCATGGCTTCTTGTGGATCGTGTGTTACCATCAGAACAGCAGCATCCTCTGATCTCAGTAAATTAAATGTTTCATCACGGATCTCATCTCTCAGTCTATCATCTAGTCCTGAAAACGGCTCATCCATTAACATAATTTTTGGTTGCGGGGCCAAAGCTCGAACTAGCGCAACTCTTTGCTGTTCACCTCCAGATAAAGAGTGAGGATAGTTAAACGCCAAATGAGCAAGGCCTACCTTTTCGAGGAGATCAAAAGATCTTTTTTGTTTAAGCTCTTTTGGTCCGGCGAGACCAAAATAGACATTTTGCTGAACATTCAAATGAGGAAACAAGGCAAAATCTTGGAACATCAATCCTATTGACCTTGCCTCTGGAGGGACTTGAAATGATGCACTGCTAGTTAGCTCTTCATCCACAAAAATTTGCCCAGAGCTAGGCGTTTCAACCCCGGCTATCATTCTCAATGTGGTTGACTTTCCACAGCCGGAAGGACCTAGAAGGCAGGTTACCTGACCCGAAGAAATTTTAAATGAAATTTTATCAACAACGGTCAAATTTCCAAATGATCTAGATAGATTTCTGACTTCTAACCTTGGCAAAACTGCATATCTTTTCATCTTAGTGGTTAAGACCTGAGCTTATATGCAGCAATCTAATATTTTTCAAGATTAAGAAGGAATTTAAAGCTACTGAAAACTACAAAGTCGAATTTACTGCACCACCATCCAACAAAATATTTTGTCCAACTATAAAACCGGCTTGTTGGGAGCATAAAAAAGCACAAGCGGCACCAAATTCTTGAATAGTCCCGTAGCGTTTAGCTGGTATTGTATTACGACGGTTCAGTTTGGCTTCAGAAGGCGTAACGCCTGTTTGTTCAGCAGTATGCAAATCCAACGACTTTATTCTGTCAGTATCGTGCACACCTGGCAGCAAGTTATTTATTGTCACTCCAAATTCAGCAACTTGTCGTGAAGTTCCAGCGACGTAGCCAGTTAAGCCTGCTCTAGCAGAATTTGACAAACCCAAGGCAGGAATTGGAGCCTTAACAGATTGTGAGGTAATGTTGACAACCCTTCCCCATCCTTTTTCTATCATAACAGGCAAAACTTCTTTCATTAAAGCAATTGGCGTCAGCATATTTGCGTCCAAAGCCGATATGAAATCTGATCTGCTCCAATCATTCCACAAACCAGGTGGCGGACCTCCCGCATTAGTGACCAAAATATCTAAATTATTTTCAGCTTTTTTAAGAACAGTTTCTTGACCTTCTTTTGTGGTGATATCTGCCACAACAGTCTCAACGCGAACTTGAAATTTACTTTTCAAAAGACTTGCAGCGTTTTCCAAATTTTGCGCGTTTCTAGAATTAATAATTAGGTCAACCCCAGCTTCAGCTAAAGAAAGTGCGCAACCTAAACCAAGACCCCTACTAGAGGCACAAACAATAGCCCTTTTACCTTTTATGCCTAAATCCAATTTAAATTCCTTTTCAAATATAAACTAGTTTTGTTGAAGCCCAATGTCTTGTTTAAACATTATTTCAAAAGTTCCGAACATAATTATTTACCCAATGATCAGAAAAAATGCTACCAAATGTTAAGGAATATTAACTAGTATTTTTTAAACTCAACTTTGCTTGCCTTTTCAATTCAGCAACAATATATCGCAGTTCATGACGGATCAACCAACAAATAGATCAAAAATCCCTGAAGAAATTTCTCGCCGCAGAACCTTCGCAATTATTTCCCACCCAGATGCCGGAAAAACTACTTTGACCGAAAAATTCTTACTTTTTGGTGGAGCAATTCAAATGGCGGGGCAAGTTCGAGCAAAAGGCGAGGCTCGTCGGACAAGATCTGACTTTATGCAAATGGAAAAAGATCGTGGAATTTCGGTTTCCGCCTCAGCCATGTCTTTCGATTTTAAAAACTTTCGTTTTAACCTAGTCGACACACCTGGTCACAGTGATTTTTCCGAAGATACTTATCGCACACTAACAGCAGTTGATGCCGCTGTAATGGTAATAGACGGAGCTAAGGGCGTAGAAAGTCAAACCAGAAAACTATTTGAAGTCTGCCGATTAAGAGATTTACCAATTTTTACTTTTTGCAACAAAATGGACAGAGAAAGTAGAGATATTTATGAAATTATCGATGAAATTCAAGAAAATTTAGCAATAGATGTTACTCCTGTCAGCTGGCCAATTGGGATTGGACAAGACTTTATTGGCTGCTATGATTTAATAAACGATAGCTTGGAGCTTATTGACAAAGCAAACCGAAACCTTTCTGGGGAGTCTTTTAAGATAAATGGTTTAGATGATCCAGAATTGCAAAAACATGTGCCAAAAAACCTTTTAAATAAATTGGTTGAAGAGATAGAGATGGTAAAAACTCTTTTACCAAGACTAAACAAAAAATCGATTCTTGAGGGGCACTTGACACCAATTTGGTTCGGATCTGCAATAAATTCTTTTGGTGTTAAAGAGCTAATGAATGGACTGGGTGAGCTCGCTCCAGAACCTCAAATCCAAAAAGCTCTTCCAAGGCAGATATTACCAGAGGAAGGGAAAGTATCTGGGTTTGTTTTTAAGGTTCAAGCAAATATGGATCCAAAACACAGAGATCGGGTAGCATTCCTAAGAATGGCCTCAGGACATTTCAGACGTGGAATGAAATTGACGCACGTGCGCACTAATAAGCCAATGGCGATTTCAAATCCTGTTATGTTTCTTGCATCAGATAGAGAATTAGCGGATGAAGCTTGGGCTGGCGACATTATAGGTATTCCTAATCACGGACAACTTCGAATTGGTGATACACTTACTCAAGGAGAGGCTTTGAGGGTTAGCGATATACCCTCATTCGCACCTGAACTTTTGCAATCCTGCCGAGCTGCCGATCCCTTGAAGTCTAAACATTTAGAAAAGGCTTTAATGCAGTTTGCTGAAGAAGGTGCCGCTAAGGTTTTCAGGCCAAACATTGGATCTGGGTTCATTATAGGTGTGATAGGGTCTTTGCAATTTGACGTTTTAGCCAGCCGAATAGAGCTAGAGTATGGTTTACCGGTTCGATTTGAAGCCTCTCAGTTTAATTCAGCCCGATGGGTATCCGGAAATAAAATCGATTTGGATAAATTTTCATCTGAAAACAAACAGCATATTGCCACCGATCACGATAACGACCTTGTCTTTTTAACCCGTCTTCAATGGGACATAGATCGCGTGGAGCGGGACTATCCACAAATTAATCTTACGGCCACAAAAGAAATGATGCGTTAGGCTGCCATTTAGCCAAAAGAAAGTTCAAGTATAAAAAAATCAACCTGTTGACCTAGACAGCTGATTTATTTAGTAGAAACCAAGAGTAATTAGATTTAGGCACGATTGAAATTTAAAAACTATGGATCCTTATGGAATTATTTTCCGACTTAAAGCTAAATCCTAAAATTTTAAAGGCTGTTAAAGACGCCGGATACGAGAAACCAACTCCAATTCAAGAGAAGGCAATCCCAGCGGCTTTAGACGGAAAAGATGTATTGGGGATAGCACAAACTGGAACTGGTAAAACTGCTAGTTTCACACTACCAATGATAAACCTACTATCACGTGGCCGGGCCCGAGCTCGTATGCCGAGGTCCTTGGTTTTGTGTCCGACGAGAGAATTAGCGGCACAAGTAGCAGAAAATTTTGATACATATGCAAAAAACTTAAAGTTAAGTAAGGCACTTTTAATTGGAGGTGTAAGCTTTAAGGAACAAGATATACTGATTGATAAAGGCGTTGACGTTTTAATCGCAACACCAGGAAGATTAATCGATCACTTTGAAAGAGGAAAATTACTTTTAACAGGCGTGCAAGTGATGGTAGTTGACGAAGCCGATAGAATGCTTGATATGGGATTTATTCCAGATATTGAGCGTATATTCAAGCTGACTCCATTTACCCGTCAAACCCTTTTTTTTAGTGCAACTATGGCACCAGAAATCGAAAGAATTACAAATACTTTTCTATCTGCCCCTGTCAGGGTTGAAATAGCACGACAAGCGACCGCATCGGAAAGCATAAAGCAATCGGTTGTGATGTTTGCTCCAAAACAAAAAGACAGAGAATCTTCGGAAAAGCGCCAGTTATTAAGACGTTTAATTGATTTAGAGGGAAAAAATTGCACTAATGCGATTGTTTTCTGTAACAGGAAAACTGATGTGGATATTTGCTCAAAATCATTAAATAAATATGGATATCAGGCCGCTCCAATTCATGGTGATTTGGACCAAACGAAGAGAACAGAAACATTAGAAAGTTTTAGAGATGGCGATCTACGAATTTTGGTCGCTTCTGACGTAGCCGCCAGGGGACTTGATATTCCATCAGTAAGTCATGTCTTCAATTTTGATGTGCCGATCCAAGCAGAGGACTATGTACATAGAATTGGCCGGACCGGTCGAGCTGGCCGCGACGGAACTGCTATAATGATCTGTAGTAAAAAGGACCGAAAGAACTTCTCAAATGTTGAAGAATTATTACAGAAAGAAATTCCACGTACGAACTTTGCTGATGAAGCCGTTAGTCTTGATGAAAACGAAGCTGAAAACTTAAAAAGCAAAAGTAACGTTGGAAGTATTGACGAAAACTCAACACAATATAAGAAAAACAGATCAAAAACTTCTAAAAATAATCAAAAATATGACAACAGAAATAGAATTGTAGGTTTAGGCGAACATACCCCAGGGTTTTTATCTCAGAGCTTTAGTGATCGACTTGTTAGTTAATTAACTTAAGCGACTTATAATTACGCTAACTTCTGGCTTTTTACCAATCTCAGCCAAGGCTGTTTGTCGAGTGATGCGTTTGATTTCTTTTTCCAACTTATAATCGTCTTGAATTAAGCTTACTGATGAACGGCCTATATACTGACTTAAGTCCTCTTCCAAAACATCGATAAAATTGCAATCAGATTGACCATAATCCGCCAAACCTCTTATCTCACACCAGGGCTCTCCTAGCATTTCATCATTCTCATCAATAATAATATTAACAACTACTAATCCATTGATCGCAAGCTTTATACGATCCCGAATAATTCCATCTAAAGCACCAATTTTTGTTGTGCCGTCTAAATAAACTCGACCAGTATCTATGTGTTCAACTACCTTTAGTTGGTTTCCCGATAGATCCACCATCATTCCATTCGTTGCTAATAACCCAGAAATACCTTTGGCCTCTCCTAATTTTAAGTGCTCACGCAAATGTCTGTGTTCTCCGTGCATGGGAAGAAGAAACTGTGGAGATACAATATCATGGATTTTTGATATTTCCGGTCTGTTTGCATGACCTGACACGTGATATTTGCCAGAACTATCATCAACCACGTCAACTCCTTTCTCAGATAGCTGGTTCATTATTTTAATAACACCGCGCTCGTTTCCAGGTATTGTTTTGGATGAGAATAGAAAAAGGTCACCTGCACTCAGTGTCATCCCCCGATATTTTCCGTTAGCAAGTTGAGCAGATGCTGCCCGTCTTTCTCCCTGTGATCCTGTGACAATAAGTAAAAGATTTCGCTTTGGAACTGTTTTAGCATCCTCCGGAGATATTAACTTTGGGAAGTCCAATAATACGCCTGACTCAAGAGAAACCTCAATCATTCTCTTCATAGCCCTACCCATTACACAAACCGACCTACCTGCTTCTTCAGCAGCATCTGCAATTGATTTAATACGAGCCACATTACTAGCAAAGGTAGTAGCAACAACCATTTCAGAGCAATTCTCAATCAGTTTCCGAATTTCTGGTGCAACTTCAGATTCTGATCGACCTTCATTTTCAGAAAACACATTTGTACTATCGCATATAAAGGCTCGAACACCTGAAGAGCAGATTTTCTGCCACAATTTATGGTCAAAAGCCTCTCCGACAACTGGCTTCTCATCTAGCTTAAAATCACCACTATGGATTAACCTTCCTTTTGGAGTATCAATCACCAAAGCACTACTTTCGGGTATAGAGTGCGATACAGGTATATAAGACACCTCAAATGGTCCAGCTTTTATGGCATCAGGCCATGAAGATACTACGCTGACAATTTGACCATTTTGGCCATTTTCTTCTAACTTTCGCACCGCTATTTTGGACGTAAAATTTCTAGCATAAACTGGTGCACCCAATTTAGCCCAAAGATGCCCAAGAGCTCCTATGTGATCTTCATGAGCGTGTGTAATAAAGATTGCTTCAATTTGGTTACGTCGATCCGTAAGCCAGGCAATATCAGGAAATATTAAGTCTACACCAGGTGTTGTATCCATATCTGGAAAAGCAACTCCCAAATCAACGATTATCAATCGTTCCTTATCCTTAGGACCGTAGCCATAGACATAAACGTTCATGCCAATTTCACCGGCACCACCTAGTGGTAGATAAATCAATCGGTCCTTAGTCATAAACTTTCTATGCTTTTATTATAATCAAAAATTAGTCTAAGGCCATGCATAGTTAAGTTTTCATCTACGTTTTCGAACAGCACTTCTGCTGATTGAAACAACGGAGCTAATCCGCCCGTAGCAACAACTTTCATTATCTCTTTTTTTTCTTCTTTTATTTTTCTGCAAATTTCTTTTACTAAACCAATATAGCCCCAAAATACTCCCGACTGCATGCAAGAAACTGTATTCTTTCCTATAACCTGTTTTGGTTTTGCGATATCAACATGTGGCAAAGCTGCAGCCATTTGATGTAGTGCTTGAAGTGACAAATTAACACCTGGAGCTATTACCCCACCTACGTAAGCACCATCATGATCAACCACATCAAAGGTCGTAGCAGTTCCAAAGTCTACAATAATCAGATTGCCGCCAAAAAGATTGTAGCCAGCAACTGAATTAACAATCCTATCCGGACCTACGGCTGTGCCAGCATCAACTCGAACCTCTATTGGTATTTGACACTCCGGCTTACCCACAACCATGGGACGAGTATTAAAATAACGGTCAGATAAAACTCTTAGGTTAAAAACAACACGGGGAACCGTAGATGAAATTATTACGTCTGTAATATTAGCCTTTATTTTTTGTAATGACATTAAGGTTGATAACCATACAAAATATTGATCTGCGGTTCTTTGGTGATCAGTAGCCGTGCGCCAGGTAGAAACAAATTCAGTCCCATTCCAAATTGAAAAGATTGTATTTGTATTTCCACAATCAATAGCCAGTAGCATTATATTCTACCCAATATTTAAAAAAAAATTTCAGCAGCGGAAATTTTCTTTTTTTTTCCATTATTTATTATTATCAACTGCCCTTTTTCATCAACAGAGTCAAATATACCGTGATATTCAAAATTTGGCGTACGAGCCGTTATTTTTTTTCCAAGTTTTGCTGCACGACCCATCCAAATCTCGCGTATTTTAGAAAATCCCATTGTTCTAAATTGCTTTTCTCGCAGAGCATAATGATGAGCAATCAACTCAGAAAAATCTATTGGATCTAATTTAACGCCCGTTTCACTTAATATAGAACCTGGTTTGATTGTACTATTTTTGATCTGATCAAAACTTGGCGATGATAATAAATTCACGCCTATTCCAATCACTAAGGCCGAAACAGTGCCAAAATTTCTTGTTTCTAGTAAAATTCCACATATTTTCTTGCCATTAAGAAGGAGATCATTTGGCCATTTTATTAAAAGTTCATGTTCTTCACCTATTTTTTTTTCTACTGCGTCAAACACCGATAAGGCCGCCACAAATGATCTTAGAGCTAAGTTTTGTACGTCTTCGTCTATTTTAATTAAGATTGAGCCAGAGAAATTTCCGCCCGGGTCTGACCAACTACGATCAATACGACCCCGCCCATTTGTCTGTTTTTTAGCGACGATGAGGGTAGGCCTATCAGTAGATTTTGCAAGTTTTAGTGCCTCAGAGTTAGTACTCTCTGTCTCATCTAAGATAACAAAATCAAATTCCATAATTTTTAATTTAACAACGAAGATGCCGCCGCTTTTGCCATCTCTTCAACGCCAAATAAACTTACAACACCAAAAATCATTATTGCAGCAGAGGCTGTCCATATTGTTTTCAAAATAGGAGTTTTCGAATTATCTAGAGGGCTCTCAGGCATTTCCCCAAAATAAATTAAGTAAACTATTTTCAAGTAGTAAAACGCACCGATCACTGAGGCCAGTACTCCCATAATTGCCAAATAAATTAAATCCGCATTTATGGCTGCCCTCAAAACCTCAAACTTTGCAAAAAAACCTAACATAGGCGGAACCCCCGCCAAGCTAAATAATAGAATTAATAATGCTATTGCTTTTCCAGGATCCGTTGCAGAAATCATTCTTAAAGAGGCAATTTCTGTCACAGATTGCCCATCTCTCTGCATTGACATCAAAATAGCGAAAACACCTATATTCATGGTGATATAAATCGTCATATACTCTAAAACTGATTGAACCCCAAATTCGGTACCTGCAGCCAAACCGATAAGTGCATAGCCCATATGTGCTATCGAAGAATATGCCAACAAACGTTTAAAATCATTTTGACCTATTGCGGCAAAGGCGCCTAGAAACATTGATAGGATAGAAAGAAGAACAATTATTTGTTGCCAATCACCCAAAATATTCCCAAAGGCGTCAAACATTACCCTCATAAATAAACAAATCGCAGCCATTTTAGGGACAGTAGCCAAAAAGGCAGTTACAGGAGTTGGTGCTCCCTCGTAAACATCGGGTGTCCACATATGAAAAGGCACAGCAGAAACCTTAAATGCCAGCCCAGCAATAACTAGTGCTAGCCCAAAAAGTAAGCCTAAGGACGGAGAATTAGCATTTACGTTCTCCAGTATCCCGTTAAAAAGTGTTGTTCCTGAATAACCATATGTAAGGGCGGAACCATAAAGTAACAAACCTGATGACAGAGCTCCAAGCACAAAATACTTTAGCCCTGCCTCAGTTGACTTTAAACTGTCTCTTTTAAATGCTGCTATCACATAAAGGGCCAAGGATTGTAATTCCAAACCCATGTAGAGTGCCATTAAATCACCTGCTGACACCATAACCATCATGCCAACGACTGAAAGTGCTATAATTAATGGATATTCAAATCTAAGAAAGCCTCTTCTACTCATATAATCTTGTCCCATAATCAGAACAACAGCTCCTGAGAGCAATATTATTATTTTAGAAAATCTAGAAAAGGCATCGTTAATAAACATTCCTCCGAATGCAATTTCCGTTTGGCCCTCTGAGAAAATCAACCAAAAAGCAAGCAAGATAAAAACAACGGCTGTAAACCAAGTAACTTTTTGAGCAATTTCGTCCTTTGAGGTATAAACTGCTCCAACTAAAGCAACCATGGCATATAGTGAAAGGAATATTTCGGGAAGAATAATGATTAAATCGCTATAAATCATATCTCTAACCCTCTAATTCTTTAACATTGAGGTTTGCACTAATTTTGAAGCATCTATTTCTTCCTGATAACCAGCGACTAAAGTTTCTACTGAGGGCCCAATGATGTCTAGGACGAGAGATGGGTAAACACCGAGTAGTAAAGTAAAGAAAATCAGAGGTGCAAATACTGTTTTCTCACGAAAGCTCATATCTTTTAAAGATCGTAAAGCCTCTTTTATAAGATCGCCCATTACAACCCTACGATAAAGCCACAATGCGTATGCTGCGGATAAAATAACCCCCGATGTGGCAAACAGAGCAACCCAAGTATTGACCTGGAAGATACCAACTAGAGTCAAAAATTCACCCACAAACCCTGAAGTGCCAGGTAATCCAACATTAGCCATCGTAAAAAACATAAAAATTAAGGCGTAACTCGGCATGATATTTACCAAACCACCATAGGCTTCGATTTCTCTGGTGTGCATGCGGTCGTAAATTACACCAACGCATAGAAACAGAGCTCCAGAAATAAAACCATGGCTCAACATTTGAAAGATAGCACCATCTATACCTTGCTGATTTGCCGCAAAAATTCCCATGGTAACATAACCCATATGTGCTACCGATGAGTATGCAATAAGTTTTTTCATATCTTCCTGCACCAACGCAACTAGTGAGGTGTAAACGATTGCAATAGCTGATAACCAGAAAACTAGATTTGTCATCTCCGATGCACCAATTGGAAACATAGGAAGACTAAATCGTAGAAAACCATATCCACCCATTTTTAAAAGTATTGCCGCCAAAACTACGGAACCAGCAGTAGGAGCTTGTACGTGTGCATCAGGTAGCCATGTATGAACAGGCCACATTGGCATTTTCACAGCAAAACTTGCAAAAAAAGCTAAGAATAATAGAGTTTGAAATCCTCCAAGTATCTCAAACCCCAATAAATTAATTGTGCCATAATCAAACCTATAATTCATTAAAGTTGGGATATCTGATGTACCTGCAACACTATACATCGAAATCATGGCGATTAACATAAGTACCGAACCCAGAAGTGTATAAAGAAAAAACTTAAAAGAGGCATAAATGCGATCTTTGCCACCCCAAATACCTATAATTAAGAACATTGGGATCAAACCAGCTTCAAAAAATAAATAGAATAGAACTAAATCTAGAGCCATGAAGACCCCCAACATCAAGGTCTCCAATAATAAGAAAGCTATCATATATTCTTTGACACGAACTTCTAAACTCCAAGATGCCCAAATCACTAGAGGCATCATGAAAGTCGTCAGCATAACAAAAAGAATAGATATCCCGTCTACCCCCAGTTTGTAATTTAACCCCATGATCCACTTATAACTTTCAACCATTTGAAAATTAGTGTTTAGGGGATCAAACTGCGCCAGAATTAGCAAGGACACAATAAAAGTCGCAACCGTGGTAAACATAGCCACTCTTTTACAAACCAACTGTGCAGCGGCGTCCTCTCCGCGCGCCACCATAAGAAGAACAAATGCTGCAAAAGCCGGTATAAAAGTAACCATAGAGAGCAGTGGTTGATCCATACTTACTTTACTCCCACTGAAAAAATCATCCACGATAATAGTACTAGAATTCCTAACACCATACCGAGTGCGTAACTAAATATATAACCAGACTGCAAGCGAGTGGAAAAGCGTGTTATAAAGGGAATGATTCCCATCGCTATTCCATTTATTGTTCCATCGATTAGCCCACTGTCACCTTTTTTCCAAAAAAAACGACCAATGGCTCTTGCTCGAGAAACAAATATAGTTTCGTACATTTCATCAAAATACCATTTATTTAAAAGTAATCTATAAACAGGATCTAAAGTAGAGGCCCATTGAGCAGGTTTCTTCTTATCCCAAACATAAAACCACAAGGCCATAAACAGTCCAGCTAGCATAGCTAGAAATGGACTTATTTTTACCCAAATAGGCGCATAGTGAGCATCATGCAAAACATGATTTTTAGGTCCCATAAAAATAGCGCCTACAGGAGGCAACTTTTCTTCAATCTCATCGATATTATTTTTGTTGGCATTATCATCAGACCCTTTTGGAGTCGTCTGATGATATTCGCTTTCCATCCCAAAAAACTTTGCAACTTGATAATCTTTTCCAAAAAAACTTGAGTACCAAATCATGCCAGACAAAATCGCACCTATTCCAAGAATTCCTAACGGTATCAACATCACCATTGGGCTTTCTTTAGCATGTGAATAAGCCTGGCTATCCCCTTTGGGTTCCCCAAAAAATGTCATTAGCATCAAACGCCAGCTGTAAAAACTCGTAAGCAGAGCAGCTACAACCAAAGTCCAAAAAGGAAAACCGGCATTGGTTCCAGCCCAAGCACTTTCTATGACCGCATCCTTGGAAAGGAACCCTGCAAAACCAAAATGTGTTAACGGCACCCCAACGCCAGTTATAGCAAGTGTACCTACCATCATAGCCCAGAAAGTATACGGGATTTTTTTTCGAAGCCCACCATAATTACGCATATCTTGCTCATGGTGCATTGCGTGAATAACTGAACCGGCGCCAAGAAACAGCATCGCTTTGAAAAAGGCATGAGTAAACAAGTGATACATAGCTACCGAGTAGGCACCAACACCCGCGGCTACAAACATATATCCTAGCTGGGACATTGTTGAGTAAGCTATTACCCGTTTTATATCATTTTGCACCAAACCAATGGTTGCAGCAATAAAGGCAGTAAAAGCCCCAAGGATCGTAATAAAACTGAGAGCCGTTGGCGCATATTCCATCAAAGGTGACATTCTACAAACTAGGAAAACACCGGCAGTAACCATTGTAGCTGCATGGATTAAAGCAGACACAGGTGTTGGTCCTTCCATAGCATCTGGCAACCAAGTGTGTAAAAAAAGTTGAGCCGATTTGCCCATAGCTCCAACAAAAAGAAGAAAAGCGATTAAGTTTGCTGCATTCCAATCAGTCCAAAGAAACGTAAGGCTCGTATCAGCTAATTTTGGAGCTGCAGAAAAAATATCATCAAAATTTATACTACCAGTCAGCATAAATAAACCAAAAATACCTAATGCAAATCCAAAATCACCCACCCGATTGACAACAAAGGCCTTGATAGCTGCTGCGTTTGCACTTTGTTTCCGGTAGTAAAACCCAATCAGCAGATAAGAGGCTACTCCGACACCTTCCCAACCGAAAAACATCTGAATTAGGTTATCAGAGGTTACCAGCATCAACATTGTGAATGTAAAAAAGGATAAATAAGCAAAAAACCTTGCTTTATAATGCTCATCCTCTTTCCAATTTTCGTCATGAGCCATGTAACCGACACTATAAAGGTGAACCAAAGCGGAGACGGAAGTTACAACTACCAGCATTATTGACGTCAATCGATCAAGTCTTATCGACCAATTAGCTGACAAGTCTCCACTGTTTATCCAACGAAATAGAGTAAGTTTTTCTACATCAGCGCCATGTGAAAGAAAAACTATCCAACTTAAGAAACAAGATAAAAATAGTAACGCTATAGTAAGATAAATAGCTTGGTTTTCACCTATTGATCGCCAAAAGAAACCACCAATAATTGCCCCTATAAGAGGTGAAAATAAAATAATTAGTTCCAAAGATCACCCTTTCATGACATTCACATCTTCAACAGCTATTGTACCCCTATTACGGAAAAAGCTGACTAAGATTGCTAAGCCAATGGCCGCTTCAGCGGCAGCTACGGTTAAAACGAATAATGTAAAAACCTGCCCGACTAGATCATTCATAAAACTAGAAAAGGCAACAAGGTTTATGTTTACGGAAAGAAGCATAAGTTCGATCGACATCAATAAAATGATGATATTTTTTCGATTTAAAAAAAGGCCGAAGATACCGATTACAAAAAGTACCGCCGCAACAGTAAGATAATGTTCTAAAGCAATCATTTAAAATTCTTTCTTTCAGCATCAAGTATCAGCATTTCAAAGCCCCTGCCCTGGCTTTACATTTTTCAAAGATAGCGATTTATCTGGGTCACGGTAAATTTGAGCCAAGATATCCTGACGTTTGACATCTTTCCGATGTCTTAAGGTCAATACTATTGCTCCTATCATAGCAACAAGAAGAATTAGACCAGCCAGTTGAAAAAGAAGAAAATATTTATCGTAAAGCAATAAACCTAGGGCAGCAGTATTATGAAATTCTGATGGGATTGGTGCCGCACGAGCCGCTTCGGCACCATCAGCGGGAACCCAAACAGCCAAACCCATTGCTAATTCCATCAAAAGAATTACCACTATTAATAAACCTAAAGGTAAATATTTCGACATTTCAGCTTTTAAACTAGCAAAGTCTACATCAAGCATCATGACGACAAAAAGAAATAGAACAGCAACAGCGCCAACATATACGATGATTAAAAGCATAGCCACAAACTCAGCACCAAGCATTACAAATAAACCGGCAGATGATAAAAAAGATAAAATCAGCCACAGAACGGAATGGACTGGGTTTCGACTTAAAACAGTAAATAACCCACCGGTTATGGTACTCAATGCAAAAAGATAAAATGCAAAAACGTCTGCACCCATTTTATTTATTCCCGTTAATTTCAGATTGTCGAAAGGTTTTCACTCGTAATCTCAACTTCAAATTGTTTTCATAGTTTCATTATCGATATGGCGCATCTAGCTCTAAATTACGTGCGATTTGTGCTTCCCATCGCTCACCATTTTCCAAAAGTTTTTCTTTATCGTAAAAAAGCTCTTCTCTAGTTTCCGTGGAAAATTCAAAGTTTGGACCTTCAACGATGGCGTCCACTGGGCAAGCCTCTTGGCAAAACCCACAATAAATGCATTTGGTCATATCAATATCATATCGGGTCGTTCGCCGACTACCATCTTCTCTCGGCTCAGCATCTATAGTAATAGCTTGGGCTGGACATATAGCTTCACATAATTTGCAAGCTATACACCTTTCCTCACCATTTGGGTATCG
>JBJLGF010000041.1:0-5929 GCA_045564975.1 Paracoccaceae bacterium | reverse complement strand
TAGCAAATCTACCCGCCGAAGACCCCAAAGTTTATGATATGTTATGCCGCGCTGATAGTATTGGTGTTTTTCAAGTAGAAAGTCGTGCTCAAATGAATTTTTTACCTAGAATGAAACCTCGTTGCTTTTATGATCTTGTTATTCAAGTTGCAATTGTGCGGCCAGGACCAATTCAAGGCGATATGGTACACCCTTACATTCGGCGCCGAAATGGTGAGGAAATTGTAAATTTTCCATCAGATAAGCTTGGAGAAGTGCTAGGTAAAACTCTTGGCGTTCCTCTTTTCCAGGAGCAAGCAATGCAAATTGCAATTATAGGCGCTAATTTCAGCCCCGATGAAGCTGACCGCTTAAGAAGAGCGCTTGCAACTTTTAAAAAACACGGAAATGTCAGTGAATTCTTAAACCGGTTTATTAATGGTATGCTCAAAAATGGTTATGATGAAAACTTTGCAAAGCGATGCTTTTCTCAAATTGAAGGTTTTGGCTCATATGGGTTCCCTGAAAGCCATGCTGCTAGCTTTGCACTTTTGGTATATGCAAGTGCATGGATTAAATTTCATTATCCACAAATATTTGCATGCTCCCTACTAAACTCTCAACCCATGGGGTTTTATGCACCCGCACAAATTATCAGAGATGCAAAAGAGCATAATGTAACTATAAAACCGGTATGCATAAACCATAGTCTCTGGGATAACACACTTGAACCTAACGGGTGTGGAGGTCATGCGGTCCGGCTCGGTTTCAGACAAATCAAAGGGATGAGAGAAGAAGATGCAATCTGGATCAATGCAACCCGAGGAAACGGATATTCATCCATTCATGATGTTTGGCGCCGTGCAGGGATATCACCAAATTTATTAGTACGTCTTGCAGAAGCAGATATTTTTTTTGCTCTTGGATGGTCTCGCCGCGAAGCTCTGTGGGAAGCAAAGTCGATAAGGGCTAATAAACCCCTACCCTTATTTTCAGGCGACCTTGGTAATGAATTTATAAATGAACCCACCGCTAATTTACCAATCATGACAACCGGTGAGGAAATTATTGAAGATTATGCTGCGCTCCGGTTCAGTCTTCGCGCACACCCTGTTGCTTTGCTACGTTCCTATCTTACGCCAGGTCATTGAAGCGATAATTAATTCAACCAACTAAAATGGCGCTTTTGATCGAAAGGACATACCTCTTCCACTCTCGGGATGATTTAACCTTAATTCTTCTGAGTGAAGCATCAATCTATCATAGTTAACTGCTTCTCCTTCTGCATACAAAGGATCACCTAAAATTACGTGCCCCATAGCCATACAATGAACCCGTAATTGATGTGATCTGCCCGTTTTAGGGTTTAATTTCAAACGACTTTCATGTTGATCAGCTCTGACACGACGCCAGTTTGTTATTGCCGGCTTACCAGTCTCATAGCAAACTTTCTGTAACGGTCGATTAGGCCAATCGACAATGATTGGCTTTTCAATTATTCCTGAATTTTCGGATACTTGCCCCCAAACACGAGCAACGTAAGTCTTTTTAATCAGTCTCTTTTCAAACTGCATTGAGAGTTGTCTTTGAGAATGTTTACTCATAGCAAAAACAATAAGACCTGACGTATCGCAATCCAAACGGTGAACTAAAAGAGCCATTGGGAAAATTTCATGTATTCTGTTAAGCAAACAGTCTTGTAAGTGCACACCACGACCCGGAACCGACAGCAAACCTTCTGGCTTGTTCACGACTAGAATATCGGAATCTTCATAAACAATATCTACCGGTGTAGCTGGAGGAGAATATTTTCGCTGTTTCATTCCTAAGCCGGTACGAAATTTTAATCCAACAAACAAGTCAATCTATTCAGATCCAAAGTTACCAAGCATTTTGATCTCTAAAAAAAGACAGGGGTTTTATTGTATTAAATGGATAATTTATCAGTTACTCAACGACATGACTTAACTTAAAGCGATTTATTAATGCCCCTGGAAGATTGGATTATTTTTACAGGCTTTTGGGCACTCTTTGTTACAATGCCTGGACCAAACGCACTTAACTGTGTCGCCAGTGCAAGTGAATTTGGGTTTAAAAAAAGTCTAGTTTGTGTAGCCGCTATATTGAGCCAGGCCACACTTTTTTTGGCACTCACTATTCTCGGACTTTCATCAATAATCGTGAATACTCCCGAAACACTGATGATCTTAAAAATCATAGGAATTATTTTTCTCGTTTATATTGGGATTAGAGGCCTGATAGATGCCGGAAAATACATCCAGCCAAAATTTTCATATCGCTCTTTATTTGTTAAGTCATTTTTAATTGCGACAATAAATCCAAAATCACTCGCTGGATACTTGGCCGCATTTACTATCGTTATAAACCCTGACGTCGCAATCAGAACTCAGATGTGGGCAATTGTACCAACCGCCCTAACAATCACCTGCTTAAATTATACCAGTCTTTGTGCTTTTGGGGTTTTTTTAAAAGGTAAAGCAGCCACAGTCACACTAAATATTCAACTGCGTAGAGTGTTGTCACTTTGTTTTATTTTTTATGGAGTAGTACTAGCATTTTTGACAATTTAAAAAAAAATCAAATAATCAGAGTTTTCATGTTTAAATCTTTTAAAATTATAATAAAATTTATTTAGAGATCGCTGTAAAATATCAGGGGAGATTATTTTATGTCTGACTTTCCAAAAGAAGCTAAAGTTGTAATTATTGGTGGTGGCGCTGTTGGCGCAAGTTCGCTCTATCATCTAGCCAAAGCTGGTTGGACAGATTGCGTTTTACTGGAAAAAAATGAATTGACTGCTGGATCTACTTGGCATGCTGCAGGTAATGTGCCCACATTTTCAACTAGTTGGTCGATAATGAATATGCAGAGATATTCGACAGAATTATATGCAAGACTTGGTGAAGAAGTCGACTACCCGATGAACTACCATCAGACTGGGTCTTTACGTCTGGCACATTCTGAAGAGCGGCTCCAAGAATTTAAGCGTGCGGCTAGTATGGGCAAGTACCAAGGAATGGATATAGAAATACTAACGCCAAATGAGGCTAAAAGTTTATATCCTTTTTTAGAGACACACGATCTTGCTGGTGCTCTTTATGATCCAAATGATGGTGATATAGATCCAGCACAACTTACTCAAGCGTTAGCCAAAGGAGCACGAGATCTAGGAGCCAAAATACTTCGCTTTACTCCAGCAATTGGGGTCACCCAAAAAAATGATAAAACCTGGACTGTTCATACCGAAAAAGGCGATATTAACTGCCAATATGTTGTGAACGCCGCAGGATATTATGCTCAACAAGTAGGAGAATGGTTTAAACCTTACGGTGGAAGAACTGTTCCTATGATGGTTATGAGCCACCAATATCTTTTATCTGAAGAAATACCCGAAATTGAAAACTACGCCAAAAAGTCTGGTAAAAAACTACCTTTATTGCGGGATGTAGATATCTCTTATTACTTAAGGCAGGAGAAAAATGGCTTTAACTTGGGGCCCTATGAGCCAAATTGTAAGGCACATTGGGCCACTGAAGACGACCCCATGCCAGACGATTTTAGTTTTCAGTTGTGGAACGACGATTTAGATCGAATAGAAGATATTGTTGCTGATGCCATGGAGCGTGTTCCGCTCTTGGGAACTTCGGGCGTAAGTAGAGTTATAAACGGCCCAATTCCATACGCACCTGATGGTCTTCCACTAATTGGACCCATGCCTGGTGTTGAAAATGGGTATGAAGCCTGTGTTTTTACTTTTGGTATTGCACAAGCTGGAGGCGCAGGAAAAGTTCTTTGCGAGTGGATGACTGAGGGCGTTACAGAATGGGATATGTGGTCATGTGATCCAAGAAGATATACGGACTTCACCGATCATGAGTACTGTGTTGCAAAGGGTATGGAAGTCTACGGTAACGAGTACGCAATGCATTTTCCTTGGCATGAATGGCCAGCTGGGCGAAATAAAAAAATCTCGCCGGCGCACGACCTTGTTTTGAAAAACGGCGGTCAGATGGGTGCCTATAACGGATGGGAGCGTGCTAATTGGTTTGCCCAAAAGGGAGACGATACATCAGAAGAAGTAACAAAAACCTGGAAAAGGTCCGGACCTTGGGAACAGAGGATTAAAGAGGAATGTGAAGCTGTCAAAGACGATGTTGGAGTTTTGGATTTGCCAGGCTTTAGCCGTTTTGAATTAAGTGGTGATGGTTCGGCCGAATGGTTAAGATGCCAAATAACTGGTGGTTTGCCAAAAATTGGTCGGATAAATCTCGCTTATTTTGCGGACGAAAGAGGGCGCATTTTAACAGAGATGTCAGTTATGCGACATAGTGAAGATCACTTTACTTTGATTACTGCGGCTTCTGCGCAGTGGCACGACTATGAACTTTTAAGTCGATCACTCTCAAAGGGATTATCTCTCATTGATATTACAAATAAATATGGCACCTTGATTGTCACTGGACCAAAAAGTCGTACCTTATTCCAATCTTTGAATACCGAAGCTGATTTAGAAGCAAGTTGGCTAACGCACCAAAAAGCAAAGATTAAAGATATAGAGTGTAATTTGGTCAGAGTAAGTTTTGCCGGAGAATTAGGATGGGAAATACACGCACTTAATAAGGATATAGCAGCCTTGTATAAGTTATCCGTTCAAGCGGGGGCAAAACCTTTTGGCATGTGGGCCTTGAATTCACTCCGAATTGAAAAAGGCTATCGAGCATGGAAAGGTGATTTATCTACTGATTACTCCATGCTTGAGGGGGGGCTCGAAAGATTTATCAAATTTGAAAAACCCCAATCCTTTCCTGGAAAGTTAGCACTTCAAAACGAAAAACAACAAGGAAGCACCAAAAAGTTCGTAACCTTGATAGTAGATGCTGAAGAGTTTGATGCGCCATATATGTCAACTTTATGGCACAATGGTGAAGTTGTAGGGGAAACAACATCAGGTGCTTGGGGTTATAGAGTCAATGAGTCAATTGCTTTGGGAATGCTTAGAAGTGACTTAGCTAAACCTAACATAAATTTGGAAGTAGAAATTTATGGAGAACGTAGAAAAGCGGTAGTGCAAGAAAATGATGCACTTTGGGATCCGCAAAATGAAAGGCTGAGAGCTTAATATTCGTTAAAAAAGTCATTCAAAAATTAGAAATTTTTTAGTTTAGTTTGCTGTATAAATAGGGAGAATTATACAAAATGAAGGAAATTACTTTACTTGATGGATCTATTGGCCAGGAACTTGTGAAGAGATCGAGGGAAAAACCCACACCCTTATGGTCTACCACGGTTATGCTTGATGATACCAAATTGCTTTCGGAGGTACATGACGAGTACTTCTCGGTGGGTGCAACCGTTGCAACAACCAATACATATCCTGTTCTTAAGGATAGATTAGAAAGAGTTGGCTTAGAAAGAAGATTAGAAGAGCTTTGGGATAAGGCTATTGAAACAGCTATTAGCTCAAAAAACAAAAATGGTTATGGTCAGGTTGCTGGCTCAATTGGACCTTTGCATGCAAGTTATCGACCTGATTTAATTCCAGATGCTATAGAAGCCTCAAAACAGTACAAAGATGTAATAAATCATCTAAGCGCAAAATGTGACGTTTTGCTGATTGAAACAGTGAGCTCTATAGAACACGCAAAGGCTGCTTTAATTGCAGCTAAAAATATTGATATCCCACTTTGGATGGCATTTACGACAGAAGATTTTGACGGAACAAAACTCAGGTCTGGTGAAGAACTTTCTTTGATTAAAAATCTTCTCAGTGATTATAAAGTGGATGTAATTTTAGTAAACTGCTCAAGGCCAGAGGTAACGAAAGATTCATTGAAAATAATAGCAGATTTTAACAGACCGTTTGGAGCTTACGCAAACGGCTTTACTAAAATAACAACAGGTTTCTTGGAGGATTTTCCAACAGTTGACG
>JBJLGF010000040.1:0-6070 GCA_045564975.1 Paracoccaceae bacterium | reverse complement strand
TCCTCCGCTTCCATCATAGGCAGCTGTTGAAAAGGTATTTTAGGCTTAACATTCTGCCAGACATCGTCAAAATGTTCCCAAGACATAAGATATTCGTACTCAATCCCAGAATAATTAAGCAACAATTGCGGAGCTTCTGCCAGAGCTCTCATTTTGAAGTATATCAGTTTTAGCATCAACAAACCTTTTTACTAATATTCTTATAGGTATTTATTCACCTCTGTTGTTTCTAAAATATGCCCAGATTTCAGAATTTCAGCTTCATGTTAGCGCATAAATGCGTCAGCTTTTGCATCATCGCTGATCTGAATTACAATGCAAACTTTCTGAGGATCATCTTCATGGGGACCGCGAAAAATAGGCATCATACCAGCAGCTTCTTGGATCTCAAGGTGAGAATCAAAATTCTTTGCCCACTCTTCAAAACTATTACTTACTCTAAATGTCATAACCTGTGTTTTCATGATAATTTTCCTATTTTTTATCACTTAATAAGATTTTTAATCAGTTTCTAACTGTTAACAAAGTTATACCCTTCTACTATTTTCTCCACATGACCAATTCCACCATTAGGCAGATGAAAACCTATAACTTTCAATTGTTCCAGTACTATTTTTTCTAAAAGTTTTTTACGTGTATCTGCTGCTAAATTAGGATCTTGATCCAGACCAGCACTAGTCCACTCTGGCTTTCTGAAAGCAACGTGATGATTATTCAGTGCGTCACCTATAACGAGAGCTTTTTGCGATGACTTGCCAACCTCAAAACTCATATGGCCAGGTGAATGCCCAGGTGTTAGTAAAGCTTTGATCCCATCGATAATCTCATCGTTACCATCAAATAGGTTTATATTTTCCTCGACAGCTTCAAGCCTTCGTTTTGCTCCTACTGCCATAGCAACGCGGTCCTCACGCACTTTATTAACGGTTTCAGGATCAATCCAGTATTCCCACTCCGTTCTGCCCATATGATAATTTGCGTTTTGAAAAGTTAAGTCGTCAAAATCATCCAATACTCCCCAAATATGATCTGGATGCGCATGAGTGAAAACTACATCTGTTATGTCATCAGTTGAAAGATCAATTGCTTCTAAGCTATCAATAATATTTCCCATGCCACTCAAAAAATCAACTCCCGCACCAGCGTCAAAAAGAACCTTCTTTGTCCCATTATCAAAAAGCGTCAAATTACATTCTCGGGTTAGTTCATCTTTGGATAAATCGAAGTCTTTTAAAATCACTTCTAACTCGCTAGATGGCATGCTATTGTCAAAAGAAAGACTTCCAGGCAAAGTAATTGTTCCATCACTAATTGTGCTGATAGTTGCTGAGCCCAAATCAATTTGAGACAAAGTCAAGCTTGGAATTGCAAAGGATAATGTTCCGAAAGCTGAAGTTTCTAAAAATTTACGCCTATTTATATTCATCTATAAATCACCTTAAATCCAAAAATAACCAAAGAAACTGTATCTTTAACTCAACAGACTCCACGTCCTTCCAACTTTTTACAGTACAGTATCATTCTTATCCGTCTAGTATATTGTCATACGTCTGCGTTTCAAAAAACTTTGTCAGCATTTGTTACCTATAAAAATAATCAAGGTTCGACTAAAAACGATAGACCAGATGAACCTAAGCCGCCGACTTTGTATTAGTATTATTTAAGAACAATTTTGCAGTACTTTTACTACGTGTAATAATCACGATTTTACCACTTTTATTATAGACCACATACCTCTTGTGATGCGGCCCATTGAGCGCAATCATCTTCATGGTTTTCTTCCTTAAATATAGGTAATTTATATAGTAGTGATATGGTAATTAAGTCATACAGTTTCAAGAAGTAATGCCTTAAAACTTCTACTCTAATCCATCTTTTTTATGTGCTGGTGGCTATAGTTTTGTTTGGGTCATAAAACGGTTTAGGAACAACATTACTTTGTCTAATTTTTTTTCCATCATCAACTTGCAAACTTGTACCCAAAACCGCAGCCCTCGATGAAACCATCGCGAGCGCTATATTTTTTTCTAGCCGTGGAGAATATATCGCCGACGTAATGTAACCGACCTTTTCTCTACTTTGAAATACAGGCCATCTCTCATCATTGGATCCAACAATCGGCTCTCCGGCAATCTCTAAGCCAACGAAATTGCGCTTAACGCCCTCTTTTTTAATCTTCTGCAGGGATTTTTTCCCAATAAATTCAAAGCCACCATCACAAACTACAAGCCTATCCATTCCTAATTCATAAGGATTATCTGCAATTGTCATATCAGCGTTGTACGATAGCATTGCGGCTTCAATGCGCCTTACACTTGAGGTATGTCCAGGTTGGAGACCAAGCGGAATACCTACCTTCATAATATGCTCCCATAGAAGATCACCCTTTTCTCCATCTCGCAAAAAAATTTCATAGCCCAGCTCACTTGACCATCCTGTTCTTGAAATAACCAAAGGAATTCCTTCCCAAATATACTCAATAAATCGATAGTACTTCAGTTCAGCTGGAGCATCGCCAAATGCTTGCCTTAAAATTTCTCTTGACTTTGGACCTTGCAATTGAAGTGGAGAAACATCCGGTTCACAAATTTGCACATCCATATTGGAGTGTACTGCAACACCTTTTGCCCACAATAAAACATCACTATCTGCTATAGAAAGCCAAAAATGATCTTCTGCAAGTTTCAATAAAATTGGATCATTAATAACCCCGCCTTTTTCATCAGTAATCAAAACATACTTGCATTGACCAATCTCACAGCTGGATAAATCACGGCAGGTTAGCATTTGAGTAAAGCGACCAGCATCAGGACCTTTTATTTCGACTTGGCGCTCGACTGCGACGTCGCACAAAATCGCTTCATTCACGAGGTTCCAAAAATTCTGGACTGGATCCCCAAAGTCTCTGGGAATGTACATATGGTTATATACTGAAAATGCCTTAGCACCCCAGCGCAAAGCCGCATCAGAAAAAGGAGATTTCCTCACTTGGGTGCCAAAACTGAAATTTCTAAAATTGTCTACGTCCGTTTTTTCCATCTGAATATCCATTCCGTGAACCTTTACGCTATGAAGCGTATTTCTTTTTTCATTCTTTACAACAAGAGTACAAATAAATTTGGCAATATTAGTAACCAAGCCGCATAAATCTGTACACAGCCCCAAAAATAATTGAAGTTTATTCTAAAAAACTTTCGTAAAAATATTTTAGACAAGAAAAATCATTTATGCAGACAGCAACTTTTTCAGTTATCACTTGAATTTTCATTGAAAAAAAAATATGACCGCGGTGCTTACCAATTTCTATTTCGATAAACTGTTTTTCCTTAAAGCGGCTCTCAGTCTTCGATTTAAGCTGAGTTAGCCAGCTCGTCACGTTATGTGGACGGGGAAAACAAGGAGATTAACGTAATGCCTACAGGCAAAGTAAAATGGTTTAATAAAACTAAAGGTTTTGGATTTATCGCACCAGATGAGGGTGATAAGGATATATTTGTACATATTAGTGCATTGGAAAGGTCTGGCATTGATGACCTAGCCGACGATCAAAAAGTTAGTTTTGAAATATCTAGTGGCCGAGACGGCCGTGAATCAGCCGACAATATAGAGCTTAAATAAAAATTTTAAAAATTTTGGTACGCGCTTTCTAGAAATAGAGAGCGCGTAATTTTCTATTATGAAAGAAATTGTCGTGAGTAAAAAAATAAAGCCATACGAAAAAACTGAAGCCGCATATAAAGAAATTTTGGAAAGTAAAAAGAAAGCTTACGATCAAAAAAATGCTGAGCTTCGGAAACAACGGATGGAAAAAGGGAAAAAAAAATCAAAAGATTAACTTTGTAGTTAATCAGTCTCGATTAAAATATCCAAAAAGGCAGTTCCAAAACGTTCAGTTCTTTTCTCACCTAGAATATGAGATATTTCTTTGATGCTACGCGGATTGCGTTGAGTAATTTTAGCAAGTAGGGATGCCGAACAACTCAGCGGTTTATCCAAACCTCTTTCACCGCGTATTAGTTTTTTTTGTGCCTCGGAAAGAAGATCATACAAAAGACCTTCCTTGTCACCAGCAAGCCTCCTTCTAGTAGGATGTAATCTTTCAACTTCACCGTTAATGACTTCTAAAAATAAATTTCCAAAGTTTTCGAGCTTTTTTGCTCCAACACCATTGATTTGCGCCATTGCATCAAGATTAACTGGACGCTTGTGAGCCATTTCTACTAACGTTTTATCATTAAAAATGATATAGGCCGGAACTCCTGCTGTTTCAGCCAATTCACGCCTCTTTGCCTTTAATGCGCTCAATAAAGGCGCGTCCTCTTCACTGACCAACATCTTTATCTTTGGGCTAGCTTTTGCGGATTCAATAGTATCCATTCGTAAGGTTATACTTTTTTTGTCACTTAATATTGCAAGAGCACTTTCCATAATTCGCAATGCGCCGTGTCGGCTTGGATCCGGACGGATAAGATCATAACCCATCATTTGTCGAAATATTGCCTGCCACTTTACCCGGCTCAGGTCTTTACCAACTCCAAAAGTAGGTAACAATTGATGTCCGTGGATACTTACCTTATCTGTTTCAATCCCCAACAATATGTCGATCAGATGACCTGCGCCAAAGTGTTCTTCGGTGCGTAAGACTGCCGATAATGCCTTTCGAACTGGTTGGGTGGCATCAAATGTTTCTGGTGGCGTTTCGCATAGATCACAGTTTTTGCACTCGACGTTACTTTCACCAAAATATTTTAAAAGAGTGCGACGTCGGCAGGTCAATGCTTCAGCCAAACCTAAAAGAGCGTTAAGACGCCCATGGTCGGCTGACTTTCGCTCAACTGAAGCAAGACCTTCATCAATTTGACTGCGTCTAAGACGAATATCATCTGCTCCGTAGAGAGTATATGCCTCGGCTGGACCTCCGTCTCGACCAGCTCTCCCTATTTCTTGGTAAAAACTTTCAATTGATTTAGGTAAATCTGCATGTGCTACCCAACGAATATCAGGCTTGTCTATACCCATACCAAAAGCCACAGTCGCGACAACAATTAGCCCATCTTCTCCAGAAAATCGGCTCTCAACTGCTCTTCGATCCGCTGACGACATGCCACCGTGATAATGACATGTGCTATGACCAATTTCTTCCAAAGCTTTAGCAAGTGTTTCCGTTTTAGCTCTCGTCCCACAATAAATAATTCCTGGCTGACCCTTTCTCTGATTAACAAACTCAATAATTTGGCGGCGCGGATTATTTTTAACTACGAAGGTAAAATGTATATTCGGGCGATCAAATCCATGCAGAAATGAACTTGGTGCTATTCCATCAAAAAGATGCTCAATAATTTCTTGCCGGGTTTCCTCATCAGCAGTTGCCGTAAAGGCAACTAAGGGAACACCTAGGCTCCTCCGCAGTTCTCCAATTCTCAGATAGTCAGGGCGAAAATCATGACCCCATTGGCTTACACAATGCGCCTCGTCCACAACTAAAGAAACAACATTGTATCGTTGTAAAGCTGATTGCATTGCCGTTGAGGCCAGACGTTCAGGTGCCAAATAGAGTATCCTTAATGTACTGGCATTCAGCGCTGAAAAAATTTTATCTGTTTCCTCATCAGTATTAGCTGAAGTTATTGCTTCTGCTGGCACTCCTGCAGCTTGCAGACCACGCACTTGATCTCGCATAAGTGCAATAAGGGGGGAAATTACTACTGTGAGCCCCTCACCCATAAGCGCGGGTAATTGAAAGCATAATGATTTTCCACCACCAGTGGGCATAATGGCAAGCACATTTTGCTTATTGGCCACAGCATCAATAATTTCACTCTGACCAGGACGAAATTCATTAAATCCAAAAATATCACGGAGAAGTGTTTTGGGTCTTTGCATTGATTTGCCTGTTGGCCTTTTTGCTCGTAAGATCTGTGTCCCACAGAGCTAAGTTGCAGGCAAGCCCTTTTACTTATTACTATAAAATAGATAAGAACCTAAGTCTTGAAACAAATAAAGGTTAGTAATGGGAACAGTTTTTGATGCGTCATCAAAATATCAGGATAGCCTTCCAATTTCATCTGAC
>JBJLGF010000039.1:0-6745 GCA_045564975.1 Paracoccaceae bacterium | reverse complement strand
GAAATGCAATTATTGTAGCTATGGCTGTTGGTGGCTCAACTAATGTCTTATTGCATGCTCCTGAATTAGCAAGAGCAGCTGGATATAAAGACTTTGCCAATGAAATAATGAGCCCCGAAGAATTTAATAATTTGTCTAGAAATGTTATTCCGGTTGTCATAGATGCTCGGCCTTTTGGACAATATTCGATGGTGGATATTGATGCCAAAGGCGGTATGCAAGTGATAGTTAAAGAACTCATGGACGCTGGCTTGTTAAATGGTGACACATTGACTTGCACAGGAGAGACCCTGTCTGAACAAGTCGAACGACTGAACCCTCCTACACCGGATGAGGATGTAATTTATACTGTTCAAAAACCATATAAAGAGACAGGTGGACTGCGGGTTTTAGGTGGAAATTTGTCACCTGAATTTAGTGCGGTACTAAAGTTAGCTGGCGTTGAAGGCGGACTGGAAAATAATATCTTTCAAGGTAAGGCTAAGGTTTTTGATGGAGAACAGGAACTATTAAAGGCATTAGATTCTCAGGCTGATATGTTCGAAAACTTTGATATGATTGTGGTACGTTACGAAGGGCCGTTTGGTGCGCCAGGTATGCCTGAAATGCTAGACTCGACCTCTCGAATTACTGCGTTATGTCGTGAGAAAAATATTGTAGTTGGGCTTATGACAGATGGTAGGTTTTCTGGTGGGTCGGTTGGTTTGGTCATTGGTCACGTTGGCCCTGAAGCAGCCGCAGGTGGTGCAATTGCTTTAATCGAAACTGGCGACGAAATAGTTGTCGATTTGAACAAAAATGAGTTGAATTGTACGCAACTTAAAGATGAAACAGTAAGACTTGAGCGCGAGACACTTTGGAATGATCTTGTAGCAGAAAATGGTGGTATGCACCCCTCGGTTGGAGACGCTGATACTAGATTACTTAATCGGATGCGTAATTCGGCAGTTTCTGCGGTTTATGGAGCTGGTATGCATCCAAACAGGTCACTATGGGTTCGTGATCCTCGCAAACCTCAGAAATCAAATTTTGAACCGTCTAACAAATTCAGATAGGTTTTTCAGTTCTATAAAAGGCGATCGCTAAACTCTTCGACAGACTTCCAATTTGTAAACTCATAGGTCCCTGAAGTGTCTGTGGGCCCCTTTGTTATAAACATTATGAGCCTAATCATTTGTTTGTCCGTAAATTTGTAAGCCGGGTAGTCAATTTTTCCTGCAAATACACCGAGCAAGTTGGGTTGCCAGTTTGTTAATTGGAGGAATTTTTTCATATAGGGATTTGTATCAGGAGTATTTTTACCTTCTTTTCGTGCAACTACATTGACGGTAAAAAATGCTGTAAAGTTAGCTTTTAAAACTTCTATGTTTTTCTCAATGAATTTATAAAGTTTTGGACTATGCTTGCCGTATCTTATACTAGCACCAATAATAATCTTATCATACAAGTTCAGTTCTGCCCGATCAATTTCTTCGATTGAGAACAAATCTATATTAATTTTTGCTTCAAGCTTTTGTTTTAGAAATTCGCAAATTCGTTTTGTTTGCCCATCGGTTGTTGAATAAATAATTACAGCTTTTTGCATTTTTTGAACCAATTTTACTTTATGCTGACTTTACTGAATTTTTGTTTGATTTGAAATCACTTAGTTGTCGTTTATCATTTATCTGTATCATTTGAGAAATTTAAAACCACGCAATTTTTAGTGACTGAGCTATATTAAAAAATTTTTGTTCAACTAATTTAAAAAGCTGCGACTTCATAGCAAAATTTTAACTATAATTAGAAAGTTGGATAGTTGTTTCTCTCACTTAAAATAGCCTTGATATACCTTTAAACAGTACCATTTCTTTTGTTAGAGAAACTGGAGTTTGAATGTTGAATAACACTTTTTTGTTGCTTGGTAATCAGCTTTTTGACCCCCAAATTTTAAAGGATCGGGGCTGCAAGCGGGTGTTTATGGCTGAAGATTATGGTCTTTGTACTTATGAGAAGCATCATAAACTCAAAATTTATTTATATTTATGCGCTATGCGCGAATACAAGGACGAGTTACGGCAGAGTGGAATTCAAGTAGACTATTTCTCCTTAGAAGATCGTTCGGATAATAAAACGTACATAGAGTTTTTTCTCAAATTTTTACATGAGACAAATATTGATAAAGTAAATATTTTTGAAATAGAAAATAAATTTTTTGAAAAAAAAGTTTTATCATCTTTGAAAAAGGCTGAAATAGAATATGAGATCTCTGAAACTCCAATGTTTTTATTTTCTCGAAAAGAATTCGGTTCGCACTATGGACAAAATAAATCATTCAGACTGGGTAATTTTTACAAAGTAGGCCGTAAGAAATTTAATATTCTAGTTGATGGCGAAGGAAGCCCTTTAGGTGATCGTTGGTCATTTGACGAAGAAAATAGGAAAAAAATACCACCTAAAACGCACGTCCCTGAATTACCTAAATTTAATTTATCAAAATATCATGACGCGGTCTCATCTATAGTTGAAAAAAGTTTTTCTGAGCATCCCGGAAATACTAAAAATGTATGGTTTCCCGTAACGCGCTCTGAAGCTTTAGATCTATTGGACGATTTTTTAATTCAAAGATTTGAAAATTTTGGTGCATACGAAGATGCTATGCTCCAGGGCCACAATTTTTTATTTCATAGTTGTATATCTGCGGTGCTAAATATCGGACTAATTACTCCAGATATAGTAATTGAAAAGGCGTTAGATTTATTCAAAAAAAACAGGGCTCCTTTGAATTCAATAGAGGGGTTTATAAGGCAAATTTTAGGCTGGCGCGAGTTTATACGAGGTATTTATCAACTTAGAGGCTCAAAGCAGAAAAATTCAAATTTTTGGGGTCACCAAAGGAAACTAAGCCAAAGTTGGTATGACGGTTCAACCGGTTTATTGCCCCTTGATGATTGTATTAAATCTGCTGTTAAAGATGGATATAGCCATCACATACCAAGGCTTATGGTCATTTGTAATTTGATGAATATGTGTGAAATTGATCCAAAATTTATCTATAAATGGTTTATGGAGATGTATATTGATGCGTCTGACTGGGTTATGATCCCTAACGTTTTTGGAATGGCGACGTACTCTGATGGTGGTTTAATGTCGACGAAGCCATATACTTGTAGCTCCAATTATATTTTAAAAATGAGTAACTATGAAAAGGGGGCTTGGTGTGACGTAATTGATGGTCTGTATTGGAGGTTCGTTCAAAAAAACGTTAGTTTTTATTCTTCAAATCCACGCTTATCTTTTCAAACAAGAGTACTGAGCAGAATGAGTGAGGATAGGAAAGTTTTAATTTTTAAAAAAGCTGAAGAATTTTTAGAAACTCACACCCAATCGTAGATTTAAAATAAGTCGTATAATTAAAGTTTGACTAATTTTTTTTTGTTATCGTCTGCCTGGTCAATATGAACCGAGGTTTTCTAACTTAACCCGTCTGATAGCCAATCTTAGATTTTGATTCTCACTTTTAAGAATATTTTGAGCAGTAACGATAGATTTTGCTCCTGAAGCTAGCAAGATAGCAAGTTTTACTCCTCCATCAGCTTCTGTTAGTGCGTCTTTTGCTTTCTTTCTATTACAGCCAGTGATGTTCATCACAATTTTTTCTGATCTCTTAAACAATTTGGTATTGTTAGCAACAAGGTTGACCATTTGACCGTCCATTACATGACCTAGTAATATGCCCATGTAAGTTGACATTGTGTTTAAAGCTATTTTCTGTGCCGTGCCCGCGCCCAGTCGTGTTGAACCAGCTACTACTTCAGGAGGAGTTGGTAGCAAGACTGGTATATCGGAGCCCACAAGAAGTTCTGTATCTGGATTATTTGCTATTCCAATTGTTGTGGCACCCATCTTTTTGGCTATTTCCATAATGACTGAGGGGTAGATAGTATTTCCGCTTGCTGCCAAACAAATCACGCAATCTCCGGGTTCAATAATTTCGGCATCAGATATCGCAGCTGATTTATTATCCTCCATGTTACCTTTTGGTTGCGACATGTCTTGAATTCCACCCGCCCTTAATATCTTAATTTGTGAAATTGGAATGCCGAATGTTGGTGTAAGTTCTAAGCCATCTGCCATACCCTGAAGTCCAGAACTACCCGCTGCGACATAAACTAATTTATTGCCCATTAAAACCGCGTTTGCCATTGCTTTTGCTCCGGCTTCAAGGGACGCTATTGACTTATTTACGCATTTAGCAGCTTCGATTTGACCTTCGTAAAGGATAGTGAGTATTTCTAAATCGCTTTTTTCGTCTAGGCCTAAAGCTTCAGGGTGTAATTTCTCGGTAGTATGCATAGTATATTTTGTTTAATTAGAGCAAATCGTTATTTTATGTTAGAAGCCTAATGTATAACCCGTCAAACCTTAAGGTTTAGATTAAACCATGAGTAAAAAAAAATCTTTCGTTGGCGCAACAATTTTTGACGGTTTCAAGCGGCACCTAAATGCCGCTTTAATAATAAACAATAGTAAAGTCGTTGGAATTATTCCTGAAGAAAAAGTTGATCCTAAAACTGAGCAAATTGTTTTAGCTGGAGGTCTCCTAACACCTGGATTTGTTGACTTGCAGGTAAATGGCGGTGGCGGCGTTTTATTCAATAATAATCCATCGCTGGAAAACTTGAAGATAATTTGTGAAGCGCATGCAAAACTTGGAAGTACTTCAATTATGCCAACACTTATTTCGGATAGTCCTGAGGTGAATAAACGAGCAATTTCAGCAATTACTGATGCTTTAGATCAGCAAATCAATGGATTAGTTGGATTACATTTAGAAGGCCCACATTTGGCTCTTGAACGTAAGGGTGCTCACGAAGAACGCTTTATAAGGCCGATGAAAGAGTTTGATTGTCTTGAACTTGAAAGTTTAGCAAATAAAATCCCCAAGTTAATGTTAACAATAGCTCCAGAAGCGGTATCGCCTCAGCAAATAACTAGTTTATCAAAAGCGGGTGCTATTATTTCTCTCGGACATACTGATTGCACTTTTAATCAGGCAGCTGAAGCCGTCGATGCAGGAGCAACATGTGCAACCCATCTTTTTAATGCGATGAGCCCCTTTGGAAGTCGTGAGCCTGGACTTGTCGGTGCAGTCTTAGATAGCGGAAAACTTTTTTCTGGCATCATAGCAGATGGTTTTCATGTAAATAAAACAAGTATAAATTTAGCGTTACGAGCCAAGAAGGCGCCAGGTGCTTTATTCCTAGTTAGTGACTCAATGTCTACCGTAGGTTCAGACCAAAAACACTTTTTTTTGAATGATCGCTTAATAACTCGGAGTCAGGGGAAATTAATATTAGAGGACGGGAATTTAGCTGGTGCCGACATTCATCTCTCAGATGCTGTAAAATATATGGTAAATGAAGTGGGAATTTCGCAAGATGATGCAATTAGAATGGCAAGTCTTATCCCTGCCAAGGTTTTGGGCGTGGAAAGTGAAATTGGTTGCCTAGTGCCAGACGCTCGGGCGGATTTTCTGTGGATGAAAAATGACTTGGAGGTTGAAAAAGTTTGGATTGGTGGAAAAGAACAATCTTAAATAAAATTTTATGCTGGGTATGCGATTATACCACCTGTCATGGGTTTCAAAACACCCGTTGTTTTGGGATATGAAATTGGCAGATTTGCCAGACTTCTTGCTGCAAGAAACGCAAAACACTCCGCCTCTATAGCGTCCCCTCGCCAATTATATTTATCAGCGGTTTCAACACTGATGTTGGCTCGAAGTGAAATTTCTTGCATCATTGTAGGGTTTTTTCGTCCACCGCCTGAAACAATCAATTGCGTCGGGCGTCTAGGTAAAAGGTCAAGACTTTTTCCAACTGATGCTCCTACTAATGCCGTTAAAGTTGCGGCACCATTTTCGAGTGACATGCCTCCGACAATTTTGCAGGGAAAATCAAATCGATCTAAAGACTTTGGGAAAGACATTTTAAAATAGGGGTGGTTCAATATTTCAGATAGTTTGCTCTCGTCTACTGTTCCTCTGGATGCTATTTCGCCACCTGTATCCATATGGCCAACATTAAAAGATTTAATCCAATCATTAATTGGCGCATTGGCTGGGCCGGTGTCAAAGGCAATGAGATCATTCTTATCAGAGTAATAACTTAAATTTCCCAAACCACCTAAATTTAGTATTGCTGTAGATGAAGTCGCTCCAATGTTTTTTAGCAGTGCGGCATGATAAATTGGGCAAAGTGGGGCGCCTTGCCCGCCTTCCGATATATCATTGGTTCGAAAGTCATAAACGACCGGTATACCAAGCTTTTTTGCCATTGTTTGGCCATCACCTAGTTGCCGTGTTTTACCTTTTGATAACTTATTTGGAGCTCTGTGGAGGACAGTTTGCCCATGAAATCCAACCGCTCCAATTTCATTTTCATCTATTCCGGAAAGTTTAATGCACTTCTGGACAGCTACTGTTTGAGAATTTGTTAGCGCGGCTTCTGTTTTAGCAAAGATTGCTGGCTCAGGGCCATTAAAATCCCAAATTTGAGCTTCATCAATAGTTTTAATGATCAGATCTTTTACGTTTTCATCGTAGGGCATCAAATTATAGTACCCAAACTCTTCTATAATTTCCCCATCAGTACGCAAAAACGCAACATCGATGTTTCCATCTAAAACTGTCCCAGTCATAAGGCCAATATGCCAGCGCATTTTCATATCGGTTCTGAGTTTCCTTAGCCATAAATAATACAGG
>JBJLGF010000038.1:0-6789 GCA_045564975.1 Paracoccaceae bacterium | reverse complement strand
TGCTCCCACTAGCCGATATGCTATCCAACCTATCAGAGACAGCCCAAGAATGTTTAAATTGTGGAAATATTACAACTACAGATTTATGCGAAATATGTAGTGATCAAGACAGAGGTAATGGCGAACTATGTATTGTTGAGGATGTGTCCGACCTTTGGGCTATGGAGCGAGCCAATATTTTTAAGGGTCGCTATCACGTTTTGGGTGGGACTTTGTCTGCTCTTGATGCCGTAGGCCCCGACGAGTTACGCATACCAAAGCTACTAAATCGTGTTGTTTCAGACGATATAACTGAGGTCATTTTGGCTCTAAATGCCACCATAGAGGGTCAAACAACAGCGCACTATATATCTGAACAACTTGAGCACACAGTAAAAGTTACCTCGTTAGCGCAAGGTGTTCCGATCGGTGGGGAGTTAGATTATCTTGATGAAGGCACGATAATGGCTGCACTTAAAGCTCGACGCCAAATTTAACAGGTCAAAAATACCATTATTCTTTTTCGAGCTTCTCGCTTTCTTCTGGAAGATTGAAAAAACTATCTGCATCCGAAAAGTCCTCATTGGCCTCTTCTGAATTTTGCGTCTGATTTTCTGTTAAGCTAAATGCTTCTAATCCTTCCATACTAGAGGGAATTTTAGGCTCCACAGGCATTTCAAGCGATTGCTCAGTACTCACCAATTTACGTCTTTCATCATCGGACATGATCGCACCATCAGCTGCCTTTTTCGCCGCTGCTTTTTGAACAGCAGTGTCTAACTCAGATTGCTTACAGAGACCCAACGCAACAGGATCAATAGGTTGAATGTTGGAAATATTCCAATGGGTTCGTTCACGGATAGACTGAATAGTTGGTTTAGTTGTTCCTACAAGTTTGGAAATTTGTCCATCAGTTAATTCTGGATGGAATTTGACCAACCAATAAATCGAGGCCGGTCTATCTTGTCGTTTGGATAATGGAGTGTATCTCGGGCCACGCCTTTTTTCCTCTCCTATAGCTGCAGGATTATGTTTTAGAGTTAACTTATAGAGCGGGTCAGATTCCGCTTTTTTAATTTCCTCAGCATCTAGTTGACTGTTCGTAACAGGGTCAAATCCCTTAACCCCGGTGGCAACATCCCCATCAGCTATACCCTGAATTTCTAGCTCATGCATTCCAACAAAATCTGCTATTTGTTTAAATGTAAGCATAGTATTATCAACTAGCCAAACAGCTGTTGCTCTTGCCATGATAGGTTTAGCCATTTTTTGTCTCCTTCATATAATTTACAACCACCTTAATTCAGGCGCCCATCCTAAAGGAATTATCCGATAATAAGGGAAGTGCGTTCGCTATAACGATTTTTTTTCAAAAGTGAAGTCCTATTAATAATTTATTATGAACCTGTGTGTATCGGGATTAATGTGGAGCAACTTTTTATAATAGGCAAATTCAGCATAAGACCCGCAAAAAACAGTCACAGGCCAAGATTTTACATTGAAAAAGATCTTTGGCGAAATATTTATTTAAAGAGAACGTGATATTAGTATTTTTGTTGCGCTGAGGCTGCGGAATCACTAAAAGATAGAAAATTTTGAGGAGACTCGTTTGATGGCTCATGATGGACAGCACGACCTTATGGTCTCGACGCCGATTTTAGAAAATGTTTTAGCCTTAGCTAGAGAAACCATTGAGCCTTTGGGGTCACTTAATCAGAAAGCCATAGATAAGCTGCGTGATCTAGTCACAATTGAAGGCAAAGTCTCTTCTCCAATGATAGAAACAAATCAATCAATTGCACATGGCGTAGCTTGGCTAGCGACCTACACGGAAAGTATTAGCCAGATGGTAAAATGGGCTGAAAATCTTTCTAAAGACAAGAAATTTGGGCATCCAGAGCAGCTTTTATTGCAGATTGGAGTTGGCGAATACCTTGGGCAAATTGTTGGTGGAATTATGATGAGCCAAGGTGAAATCTTTAGGCTTAATGATATTGGGTTAAACACTTTAGACCTATCGGAATTTCAAACTGAAGCAGTGCGCAAGCTTTCAAGTCAAGGCAACACTCAAGAGGCTCGCACACAATTAGTTGATATCATGTTGGAGCATTCAGCCAATATCACAGTTGGCGACAGCGGCTTGGACGAAGATTTAGAAATGATTAGAGAGCAATTTAGAAAGTTTTCGATTGATAGAATTGAGCCATACGCGCATGAATGGCATTTGAAAGACGAATTGATCCCTCTCGAAGTAATTGCAGAGTTAGCAAAGTTAGGTGTTTTTGGACTAACCATCCCCGAGGAATACGGCGGACTTGGTTTAAGCAAGGCATCCATGGCAGTTGTATCGGAAGAGTTATCTAGAGGATACATAGGCGTTGGATCGTTAGGGACCAGGACCGAAATTGCAGCTGAATTGATTCTTTGCGGCGGTACAGAGGAACAGAAAAAACAGTGGCTACCAGGTTTAGCCAGCGGTGAGACTTTACCAACTGCAGTTTTTACCGAGCCCAATACGGGCTCTGACTTGGGAGCGCTCCGAACGAGGGCCATAAAATCTGAAAATGGCGACTACCAAATTACTGGCAATAAAACTTGGATCACACATGCATCCCGTACTCATGTTATGACCTTACTTGCGCGCACCGACCCTGATTCAAAAGATCATCGGGGTTTGTCTATGTTTCTGGCCGAAAAACAACCTGGAACAGATGGCAATCCTTTTCCAGACAAAGAAATATCTGGTGGAGAAATCGAAGTTCTAGGCTATAGGGGTATGAAAGAATATGAAATGGCCTTTGACAAATTTAAAGTGGATAGAACAAACCTTCTGGGTGGTCAGGAAGGAAAAGGTTTCAAACAACTTATGCAAACATTTGAAAGTGCCAGAATCCAGACTGCAGCACGAGCTGTTGGAGTTGCTCAGGCGGCTTTGGATGAATCCTTCAGTTACGCAAAAGATAGAAAACAGTTTGGAAAATCACTAATCAACTTTCCTCGGGTTATAAATAAGTTAGCAATGATGGCTGTAGAAATTATGATAGCTCGGCAACTGACTTACTTCAGCGCATATGAAAAAGACAACGACCGCCGATGTGACCTTGAGGCTGGCATGGCAAAGTTACTTGGCGCAAGAGTCGCCTGGGCTGCAGCAGATAATGGGCTTCAAATACACGGTGGAAATGGATTTGCCTTAGAATATAAAATTAGCCGTATTCTTTGTGACGCGAGAATTTTGAATATTTTTGAGGGTGCAGCAGAAATCCAAGCTCAGGTTATAGCGCGCCGACTGTTAGAAACTTGAATTAATTAATTTACCCCTAGATTTGGTTCAATACAGTTATAGGCTTTCATTCGGTAAAAACTCTGTTGGAATTTTATTTTCATTTAATAGTAAAAATTCTGAAAACACTTTCCCCATTTGAGGGGCCATTCCTAAGCCTATCTTAAAACCACCATTCATTATGAATTCCGATGGGGAAAGCGGATGTTTGCCTAATACTGGGGCTCTAGAACGTGAACGTGGCCGCACATTTGCCCAAGTACATATTGGGTCTTTACCTTTTAGTCCTGGCAATATGTTTGTAGCCTTTAAAATCAAAGCGTTTAAATTATCATCGTTAGTATCCCCATGTTCAAAACTACGTTCAGATGTTGAACCAACAGCAACCGTACCGTCAAAATGTGGAATAAAATGTAAAGTTTCTGCAAAAATTTGTGGTGAATTTGACTTTGCTAATTTAAATAATGCTGCCTGTCCTTTAACTCCATTTCCAAAATTATTTCCCAATTTTTTTGATATTCTACTAAGGTCATGGACACCGGTAGCCCAAACAACTTTACCTTGGTTTTTTCCTTCTAAAAGAAACTCACAGCCTTTATTTTTCAAGGCTTGAGCCAAGGATAAACAAGCCAACCTAGGATGGATTATTGCAGATAATGTATCAAAGACCCAAAGGCCTGTAGGTGATGTTAGTTTCCAATCTTTGCTATTATCTATGATCTCCCAAGTCGCAAAGTTTTTCCAAAGATTATCTGCACTTGCTTTTCTTTTTTGCGCTAAGGCAACGCTAGCTTCATCCATCAAAGGCTGTAGCCTACCGTTCCGTCTATATCCACTGTTCAGTCCAGAAACACTATCTACAGATCTCCAGAATTTTTGACTATAAAGCAAACTTTCAAGTTGGAACTGTTTCTTAGTATTCCAGTTCTCTGGAACATGAGGCGCAAGCGCTCCTACGATACCACCACTGGCTCCATAAGCGATGCCATTTGGATCAATTACTCTTACTGACGCACCCAAATTAAGACAATGCCAGGCGAGTGTTAGCCCCATAATCCCAGCACCTCTTATCGTGATGTCTATCATTCGCTCTTTTCACCTGCTAATACATGAGCGATAGAGGTGACAAAAGAAAAGTGCAAGCCTTTGACAAACTATACATATCCAAATCTTGTTTGGCGAAATGATCGAATACCAATAGCTCAAAAATTTGATGACCCTTACTACTCGCTGGATAATGGTTTGGAGGAAGTTCGTCATGTTTTTTTAAACGGTAATAAACTCGCTCAAAGGCTGAGAGATGGATTTAAGATTGCCGAATTAGGATTTGGGACTGGACTGAATTTTTTATCAACTCTTTGGCAATGGCGACTCAAAAAACAAAAAGGTAAACTTTCTTATACTTCCTTTGAAGCGTTTCCAATGAAACCAGAAGACATGGTCAAAGCACAAAGTGAATTTGCTGAATTAAGTAGTATTAAACATGAGTTTTCCTCTCTTTGGAGCGAGCTCCTAGAAAAAAGAGAGCTGTTTGGAAGTGACTACCATTTGCAACTTATTTTGGGTGATGCACAGCGCACAATCAAAAATGTCGATCTAAAGGCTGATTGTTGGTTCTTAGACGGCTTTTCTCCAGCCAAAAATCCAGAGCTATGGGAGAAGGAATTATTGAATGATGTCTATAGATGTACAGCTAATAAAGGTACATTATCGACTTACTCTGCAGCAGGTATCGTACGCAGAAATTTAAGTTTAGCAGGCTTTGAAGTTGAGCGAACTAATGGTTTTGGGCGCAAGCGACATATGACAGTTGCGATCAAGAAATCATGACAAGCAATCCAAAATTGGGAATATCACTTATGGCAGTAACCATGTTAATTTTTGCTATTCAAGATGGTATATCTCAATATCTAGCACGCGAATACAATGTTTTTTTTATTGTTATGGTTAGGTACTGGTTTTTCGCTTTATTTGTAATCGTTTTATGTTCCAGACAACCTGGTGGGCTCCGCAGAGTGGTATCAACAAAACAGCCTTTTTTACAAATTTTTCGTGGGGCCTTACTCGCTTTCGAAGTTATTGTGATGATCACAAGTTTCACTTTGCTAGGCTTGATCGAGAGCCACGCTGTTTTTTCAATTTACCCACTATTGGTAGCGGCATTATCTGGACCAGTTTTGAAAGAATATGTTGGTTGGAAACGATGGTCTGCTATTTTTATCGGTTTTGTTGGTGTCATGATCATATTGAAACCAACTAATAATGTATTCTCTCTGCAAGCGATAATTCCTTTGATTTCTGCGCTTATGTTTGCCTTGTACAGCCTCCTGACCAGATATGCAGCCCGCCAAGACAGTGCAATGACTTCATTTTTTTGGACTGGAATAATTGGAGCAATTGTAATGTCAGTTGTCGGAAGCGGGTACTGGGTTCCTTTAGAACCCATCGACTGGGTCTGGTTGGGTCTGTTATGTATTCTTGCGTGTTTAGCACATTATTTACTTATAAAATGTTACGAAGTATCAGAGGCAAGTTCGCTTCAGCCTTTCGCCTACTTTCAACTTCTCTTCGCGACAATGATTGGTTTGTGGGTATTTAGTGAAAATCTAGAGATACATCTTGTAATCGGCGCATTACTTGTTGTGCTCGCTGGATTATTCGCTTTTTGGCGCGAGAGGCAAAAAAACTGAACCTTTAAGGTAAAAATAAAAAGAATTAGGAGGTTTTTTGTTCAGTCGTACTTTATAATTTGGCAGACTTTCTGAAACGCGCATTACGTAATTGCGTGTTTCTTCAAAAGGGATACTTTCAACCCACTGGACCAAATCAACTTTTGGGTTTCGTGGATCACCCAGAAGCTCAACCCAACGGTCAGCACGAGATGGTCCAGCATTATATGCGGCTGCCATGAGAATTGGATTACCATCATACCTTTCAGAGAGTTCCTCCAAATATGCTATTCCAATCTTAGCATTATATTTCCAATCTGATAACATTCTTTCAGATGAAAATTTCAAGCCTAACCTTTTTGTCATTTCTTTAGCTGTCTTTGGCATTACTTGCATCATACCGAGAGCTCCAACAGGTGATGCAACTTTCGGATAGAATTCGCTTTCTCGACGCGCGATCGCCAATGTCATTTCTGGAGGAATTCTTTGTGGCATATCTGCCACCGGATGAAGCGCAAAATAAGGCCTTGGAAAAACCTTGCTTTGACTTGCTGCTCTTTTTGCAACCATAACCAGCTCATGAGGCTTTTGGTTTTCCTCTAAAAAATCAACTAATCTTAATATATCTTCATCAGATAATGTTTCGGTTAAATGGGTAAGAAAGCGCTCTGCAAGTACTTCCCTATTTGCAGAAAACAGCAGCAAAGCTGCTTTAAAAACTGAACCATTTGAGAAATTTGCATTCTTCCATGACTTGGAGTGAGAAGTATTTAAAACTGTCATATCTACCGTCCTTCCCACTTTTTCGGCTGCCAGCAAACCGTAGTAGGTTTCCCAACGATCGGCTCCTATTTGATA
>JBJLGF010000037.1:0-6840 GCA_045564975.1 Paracoccaceae bacterium | reverse complement strand
GCTGCTAGAACAGCCGTTTTAGCATCAAGGCCCCTGTCATAAAAAATTGGCAGAAGATGACTTATTATCATCCCGTGATTGAATGACATGAACGCAAAAGTGCCACCAATAAGCCAAAAAATTGGTTTTTTAATCACAGATAGAGCATCTTTTAAATGTCTAGAAGACTGTTTAACAAACCCCTTGGAAAATTTGTTCAACATTTTTGTTGCGCCCCATACTAAGGGCAAATTTATGATCAAAAGTACTAAAGAAAAAACTAGTATTGCTGATCTCCAACCAAAAAACTGAGTCAAAAAATGAGCGCTCGAAAAAGAAATTGTGCCCCCAAAGCCAGCGGCCAGCGTTACAAAAGTTATCGCTCTTCTTGCATTATTCGCCATAGTGGTCGTTAAAAAAGCAAAGCATGCTTCATAAAGAGAGCAAGACATCGCTATACCCATGAAAAACCATAGAAAATAAAAATGCCAAATCTCAGTTGATTTAGACAGTGAGAAGAGACAAGAGAACGCTAGAATAGTGCCAAAAGAAAATACTAAGCTTCCAGAACCTTTGTCGATAAATCGCCCCACAAAAGGAGCGAAAATTGCTGCTACAATAAGAGATAAAGTATATGCTCCGGTCAGTGAGGTTTTAGAAAAACCTAATTGGGTTTCCCATATTGGCAAAAAGGCTGGGAACGAATAAAAGCATGTCGCCCAAGCAAGTGTTTGGGAAATCGCAAAAGGCAATACGTATATTGTAAATCGGATACCAGAAATTTCTGAACCCTCTTCCTTAGCTTTTTGCATAAAATCCTACCAAAAAATCTAGCCATCAAAGTGACCTAAAATTTCTTAATAGATAAATTACGGGTGGGAAAGCCCCACACGGTACTTGAGAATCGATAGTACTGGATTGAGGCTTTCCCTGCGCGCAGTACTGGTAAAAAATGAGTTTGTAACGTTTTTTTGAATTTAAAGAATTATTGCCGTTTTTAGAAAAGCCATACTGGATAAACTTTTGCATAGTTTATGGAATACAGAATGGTTTTCATAATTAGGTTGTCAGATAAATTTAAACTAGGAAATAGCTATGGATGAACACGTAGATTTTACTGCAATGAAAGACGGGACCCAAGAGGAATACGAGTTACTAGCTCGCTTAGAGAAACCTTATCTTGCTCTGACTTCGGACAGAGTGATTGAAGAATTACGAAGAGCCGGCGAAGCCACTCTAGAAGGTTACAAGATCACTCGATTGCAGCATGGTTTGCAATCTGGAACTCGCGCTCTCCGCGATGGCGCAGATTTAGATTGGGTTGTCGGCGCACTGCTACATGATATTGGGGATGGCTTAGCCCCACAAAATCACGATAAGATGTCTGCTGAAGTTATAAGACCATTTGTCAGGTGGGATGTTGCGTGGACTGTCGAGCATCATGGCATCTTCCAAATGCTTTATTATGGCCATCATTACGGTTGGGATCGAAACGCCCGAGAGCAATTCAGACATCACCCTGTATTTGATACATGTGCAGAATTTTGCGAACGATGGGATCAATCTAGCTTTGATCCAGATTACCCTATGGAACCATTAGACACATTTGAACCAATGGTTAGAGAAGTTTTTGGCCGAAAAGCTTACTTACCAGAAATAATTAGGGAAGGTTTTGTTTCATCCCTAACTGGAAATAACTAGGCGTCTAATCTTTTTTATTTTCTTTATTACCAATCAACTGGATGATTATAAGCAGGCCAGATGATATAACAATTAATATTGTAGATATTGCAGCAATTGTTGGATCTATTTGATCTCTAAGCGCCAGAAACATGCTCCGTGTAATCGTAGAGTTATCTCCACCAGCAACAAAAAGCGAAATGATTATCTCATCAAAAGACGTCAAAAATGCAATCAAAGAAGCAGATACAATAGAAAACTTAATCTGTGGTAAAGTAATTTCCCGAAATGCCCGAAAACGGGTTGCACCTAAAGAGCGGGCAACTTTTTCTTGGTTCATATCGTAATTTTTTAGAGCGCTAAATACTATAATCAATACGAGGGGCATTGCCACCAGTGAATGACCCAATACCAGTCCAATAATACTCCCAACTAATTTAAACTGAACAAAGAAGTAAAAGAGACCAATGGCTACCAGTATGATTGGAACCATCATCGGCGAAATGAATATTGGAAATAGAATCTTTCCGAGTCTGGAATTACTATTTACTAAACCATAAGCTGCCATTGTCCCAATGGGCGTTGCCACAAATATTGTCAGTATTGCAACCTTTAATGAAGTCCAGGTGGCTTGCATCCAATCATTAAAGCCATTTTCAACTTTCCAAGCAAAAAAGTAATTCTCGTACCACCTGAGTGACCATTCTTTAGGTGGAAATTCAAGATATTGGCTGGCCGAAAATGACATTGGGATCACAACTAACGACGGCACTATCAACAAAAATAATATCAAATAGGAAAAGATATAAAGCCATAACCTGTCTTTAAGTCGAATTTGTGTTTCTGAAACATTTTTATTTAGAAAGCTCATAATCTTTACCTATTTCCAAGCTGATCCATTGAAACCAACTTTGATGCAATGAAAAGAATGATCCCTGTTACAACAAGCAATACAACGCCAAGGGCGCTCGCAGCTCCCCAACTAAAATAAAGCTCAATATTGCTCGATATTTTCATAGCGGCCATTATGACCCTTCCACCACCGAGTATTGCAGGCGTTACATAAAACCCAAGGCATAGAACAAAAACGATCAAAAGCCCTGCAAGTAAACCTGGCAAAGAAAGGGGAAAAAATACTGTCCAAAATGCTCTGGTTGGTGTTGCACCCAAGCTGGAAGCGGCCTTCAAAGTATCTTTATCTATGGCGCGCATATTTGCATACAAAGGCAAAATTAAGAACGGTAGCATAATGTGCACCATCCCAATAAGCGTCCCGGTTGTATTATGAACAATTTTGATAGGCTCTGAAATCAACCCCATTTCAATAGCCATGTTATTCAGGAGGCCTTTTTTCTGAAGTAGTACCAGCCAGGCATAAGTACGCACCAAAAGACTTGTCCAGAATGGAATTAGCACGCCAATCATACATATGTTGGCCCATTTTCGCGAAAGCTGTGACATGAAATATGCAAGAGGATAACCAATTGCGGCACAGATTATTGTTGTGAGTATACTAATTTTAAAAGTGGTTAAAAAAATACGGATGTAAGCCTTACTTTTCATCATACGTTCATAGTTTTCAAACGAAAGACTACCATCTCGACCAATAAATGAGAGATAAAACAACCAACCGACTGGGATTACAATCAAAGCTGTTACCATTAATAGATATGGCAACGTTAAACCAAAAAATGTTAACCTCTCGTTTGCTGCAACCTGCTGCAAACCTCTTTCATTTGGTTTTTCCATTTCGGCTATCGTCATTTTTAGCTTACCACATAGCTATCGGCCACCTTAAGGCCGATGGTTACATTTTCACCAACCATTGGAAGAGCTTTCTGTGTTACACTCTCGTTTGGCACACGAACACGAACTTCGCGCCCATCATCGTCACGAGAGCTTAGTTTTACAACTAAGAGCTGGCTTTCGCCTTGAAAAATAGAGTCGATTAACTTGCCCACAAAATAGTTTGAGCCTTTGACTTTCTTATCAGCTAAAAATGCTTTTTCTGGTCTCACAACCAGAAGAAAATCACCACTTTTTTCAGTTTTCTCGGCAAGGGTAATCTCTTCACCATTCAAGCTTGCTTTTCCATTCCGAACGCTAACAGGAAGAAGGCTAGATTCTCCGATAAAATCAGCAATAAAGTGATTATTAGGGTGTTCATAAATTTCGTTTGGCGTTCCAAGCTGCATAAGCTCGCCATCGTTTATTACTGTGATCCTATCCGACATAGTCAGAGCTTCTTTCTGATCATGTGTCACATAAACTGTCGTCATATTCAGGGTATCATGCAGTTGCCTTAATTCTATCTGCATTTCCTCACGCAGTTTTTTATCAAGAGCTGAAAGTGGCTCATCCATCAACAAGATTTTGGGCTTAAATACGATAGCACGAGCAAGCGCAACGCGCTGCCGTTGACCTCCTGAAAGTTCGTTTATCCCTCTGTGACCAAGACCTTCTAGTTTAACGGTGTTTAGAGCTTCATCAACACTTCGCTTTGTTTCTGCTGCACTCACACCGCGTAATTTTTGAGGGTAACCAACATTCTGTTCCACAGTCATATGTGGAAAAAGAGCGTAGTTTTGAAAAACCATGCCAATACCGCGAAGATGTGGTGGTTTTAAAATGACCTCTTCATCACCGAATTTAACGCTTCCATAATCTGGGTTTGTAAAACCTGCCAAAACCATCAACAGTGTCGTCTTACCTGAGCCCGATGGCCCTAAAAGTGTCATGAATTCGCCTGAGTTTATCTCAAGGCTGACATCTTTCAATGCATAAAATTGGTCATATTTTTTAGTGACCTCACGAATAGATATATTTAGAGAAGTTTCATTCATTAATTTATAATCTCTATGTAAAGCCGCCCGAAGGGAAAACCCTTCGAGCGTTTAGATTTAGTTTCGATGAAAAATTATTACTCAGTCATCATTTCTGTGTACATCTCAGCAGCTATTGTTCGCCACTTAGAATACCATTCAGTGCTGAGAGTCAGCTGATGCTTTGCATTATCAGGATGGCTAGGCATCATTTTTGCTCTTTCATCTGTCATAAGGCCAAGCTCATAAACCTTTTTGTTTGTTGGGCCGTATGTGATGTATTTAGCAAATTCCGCCATGTACTCAGGCTTCATCATTTCAGCAATATACTTCATGGCTAGATCTTTATTTTTGGCTCCTTTTGGAATCCCATAACCTTCCCAATCCATGATGCCTGATTGCCAGTCATATGCTACTTTTGCTCCATCTTCTTTAGCGACATCAAAACGACCATTCCAACCAGTGGTCATATCAACTTCACCATCTTTCATTAACTGAGCATGCTGAGCTCCAGAAGACCACCATACGGCGATGTGAGGTTTGATTGTTCTAATTTTATCTAGTGCTCTTTCTATTCCCTCTTCACTGTCGAGTACCTTATATACTTGATCCATGGGAACGCCGTCGGCTAGCAAAGCTGTTTCAAGCTGAGCATCAACCTTGCTTCTCATAGCGCGAGTGCCAGGGAACTTTTCAACATCATAGAAATCTGCCCAAGTTTTAGGCCCTTTTCCTTCTCCATAGGTATCGGTGTTGTACGCCGCAACCACTGAGAAAATATCAGCACCCGCACAGTAATCACTATACATTCCTGGCAAGTGATCGCTTACATCAATTATTGAGTAATCTAGTTTTTCTAAAACACCTTCCGCAGCGCCTGAGGCACAACTACCAGCTCCACTTGAAAAAATATCAAACTTATCAGCACCAGATTTAACCATAAGCTTCACATCGGAAATACCACCGTAGGTATCTTCTTTTACGGTAATGCCCATCGCCTTAGCAGCTGGCTGGAAAATTCCTAGTGATTGGCCTTTTTGATAAGCGCCACCCCAAGAAACGATTCGTAGTGTATCGTCTGCATAACTGGCCGCGGCAGAAAACAAAAAGCCCGTTGCTGTTAAGCAACCAATGGCTGATTTCATAATATTTATTTTCATAATATTCCTCCCAAATATTTTATTTGTACTGCAGACTGCACTGAGTCGCCTTGTGTGCGCAACAAAAGTTTTAAGAAGTTGTTTTTACCTAGCGTTAACAATTTGTCTTTTATCACGCCAGCGATACCAAGATACAATCGGCGGTAGAAACCAGGGGTTGCCAGTATACAAAGGTTTGGTCGGAAATGGCAGGTCATCGAAAGCTGTTTCACCTTGAGATAAACCCAAAACTTTTTGGCCTAATCTCATACCTAAATAACTTGCCATCGAAACACCCGAGCCACAGTAACCCATAGAGTAATAGATCCCATCGTGACATCCCGTATGGGCAAGCTCATCAAAAGTGTAGGCAACGGTCCCAAACCAAGAGTGAGTAACTTTAATATCGCTTAATTCTGGAAACACCCGCACTAGGTCATTGTGTAGTTTTGGGCCACTTGTTGCCGTATTAGTCTCCTTAGCCGACACGCGGCCACCGAATAAAATTCGCTTACGGTCTGGGGAGGGACGGTAGTAATAAACGACTTTACAGGTGTCAGTTATATTCCTGTTTGTAGGAAATAATTTATCCATCAAGCTTTTTTCTATTGGCTCAGTGGCAATAATATAGCTGCCAATCGGAATTACTCTTCTACGAAGCCAAGGAGTTATAGTAGTAGTATAACCATTCGTGGCAACGACAAGATCTTGGCAAACCACATCACCTTTTGAAGTTCGAACTTCAAAACCTTTTTCCAGTTTATTTACAGCCTTAGCTTCACAATAACTAACAACAATAGCACCAGCTTCTGAGACGCGCGATAAAAGCCCATGATGATATTTTGCAGGGTGTACTGAAGCGTGCCTTGGAAAAACAACGCCTCCATAATACATATCTGTCCCCAGCTCTGTATGTTGCTCCGCTTTAGGCACAATTTCCGTTGGAATGTTTTCAAACTTGGTTAGTTTTTCAGCGTCCCTCGCCAGGCCATCATACTGATCTCTAGAATGAGCGGCATGAAATCGGCCAGCCCTTAGAAAATTACAATCAAGGTTTTCCTTATTAACCAGTTCCTCGATCCAGTCTAATGCGTTCACGCCTTCTTGTCTCATTGCGCTTGCTCTAGACGCGCCAACTTTTTGAGTTAGTTTTTCAAGCGACGGCTTAACGTGAGTGCTTATTTGACCCCCATTTCTAGTGCTACACCCATATCCTGGGT
>JBJLGF010000036.1:0-6847 GCA_045564975.1 Paracoccaceae bacterium | reverse complement strand
TGTCTCCACCTTATAGAACGCCGTGGTTGCACCGATATTTGCCATTTCGTTTTCCTTTCCTAATACGATTTACAACTATCTCAGAAATACAAAACGACACACCTCACAAAATTTTAGCTTTTTAGGTAAAAGCCATATTTTTATGGCTTTTTTGCGTCAAAGTTTTGACTATTATTTGATGTCAATTATTGTTTTTGGTAGTTGGCCCAAAATCAATTATTTTCATGGCAAGCAAACGTGGAGAGGCACCATGAAATTAGATTTTAATTTACAGATAGCTCAGAAGCAGGGGCTGACTTTAACTGCACAAGTACAACAGGCCATAAAGCTTTTACATATGACCAATATGGAAATTCAAGAATTTGTTTCAGATCAATTTCAAGATAATCCATTCATAGAGACAAACGCACAACCGGAAGAGAGTTCGAATGCCACTAGCCAGGCAGGAGATAAAAAAGACTTAGATAAAAGTTTAAGCGATACCCCCTACAGCGAGGCAGCCAACGCAAATAATCTCTCACAGGAAAATCAGTTTGAAACTGGCGAAAGTTATATTCCAAAATCAACAGTCTCAAAAGCAGCTTTAGATTTTGACACGATAAGCCTGGTAGCTGAAGAAAGTAAGTCTCTTTATGCTCACTGCTTAGATTTTATAAATAATTTACGTCTTTCAAATCGTGAATTCATAATTGCGCAACGAATAATGGAAGACTTAGAACCGACAGGTTGGTTAAATGGCGATTTAGATCAAGTAGCAAAAGAATTAAATTGTAAAACTGAATATGTAGAGCAGATACTTTCAAAACTTCAAGAAATTGAGCCTGCTGGATTATTTGCTCGTAGTTTAAAAGAATGCTTGGTTCTTCAGGCTAAAGACAGTGAAATATATTGTGAAAACCTCGCAATTGTTTTGGAAAATTTGCATCTCATGGCAAACGGAAAGTTTGATTTGCTAAAGCGCAGAAGTGGTTGTTCAGATGAAGAAATTGCCGTTGTTTTCAAAAAAATTAAATCTTTTGATCCAAAACCTGGATTAAAATTTGAGCACTTAGGGGCACCAATTCGAGAACCAGATTTGCGTGTATATGAACAAGAAGATGGTTGGTCCATCGAACTAAACAATTCCACTCTTCCCGATATTAAAATTGAGAAAGAGTATGCACAGGATCTCCGAAAACGCGTGAGAGATAAAAATGACCGTGATTTCATCAGAGACAAAGTGACGGAAGCGAAATGGCTGGCAAAAGCTATAGAGAAACGAAACGAAACCATGTTGAAAGTAGGAAGCGAAATCATCAAGCGTCAGACTGCTTTCCTGGAAAAAGGCGCCCAATACATTCAACCAATGGTATTAAAGGATATTGCGGACGCCGTCGCCATGCATGAGAGTACTATCAGCAGAGTAACAACAGGCTCACTAATTCAAACTCCACGCGGCACAATGGAGTTAAAGGCATTTTTTAGTGTTGGAATACAGCAAGAAGGCCAGACGGAAACTACCTCTGCTACTTCCATTAAATTTAAAATTAAGAAATTAATTGAGCAAGAAGACCCTAACGCTCCAATAAGTGATGACTTGATCGTTTCCACACTGGCAAGTGACGGCATCGCCGTGGCTCGCAGAACCGTAGCCAAATACAGAAAACTTGAAAATATTCCTTCATCGTTTGCTAGAAAACGAAGAAACGTTTTATCTGGAGCTTTAGCCTGATTTAATCAGCAGCTTTATTTTCTTTGAGAATAACTTTGTGTACAACTTTGGGCGCCTTAACAGCATGGCGCTCAAATCTTATTTTATTATGAGGATCAATTTTCTTAACAATTGCGCTGACATCATTTTCACTAACTGCAGCAATTGTCATATAATGGTTTTTACTCTCAAAAAGAGTAAATGATCTCATTATATTATTTTGTGAAACATAAACAAATCTTGATAAAACTAAATAGGTAATCATAAACAAGATCACGCTCGTGAATATAGTTATTGCATAACTTACTATTAACGCGGCTATTGGAGGATAAAGTCGATATTTCATACACCACATAACCGGAAATAGGAAAGCCATTGGATCTTTTTCCATGCTTAAAATATCGCAAACACCATAGCCATCACGATATACTTCGAAATTTTGGTAACTATCGAATTCGGCGAAGACGTGTTCGTCAAACTGTTCTAAAGCCCACTCTGTTTCTTGCGCAGTTGCAAGCCCAAACGTGCTTTGAATTGGACTAGTTATCAAAAGGTCAAAAATCTGTCCATCACGGTAAAAAGACAATAACCATTTTGCTTCTTCCCCAACTTTACTTGTAAATAGCTCTAGCAGTCTAGCTGGACCATCTCGATAGATTTTTCCATCAACTGCAACAAGTATATCACTCTCTTGTAGACGCTTAACGTAATCTTGAACTGTAATTCCATTGACAGCTACCTTTAATAGCATCCCGTTTTGATCAAAATCTTCAACTGCAGGTGTCTGGTCACCCGAAATCTCTCCGGAACCTTCCTGCCCTGTAAAACTTGCTAAACGGTCGTCTTCTTCACTCATGGGAATTTCAATGGATTTGGTTTTGGTTTAGGCTGTGGCTTAGGAGCTGAAACTTTCTTTTTTGCTTGTGCTTTTCTCACTCGGTTGATCTCCAAGACATTTGTCGCAATTTCTTTTTGAAGCATTATAAGCTCATCAACCTTTTTTTCCAAGGCTTGAAATTGCTTCAGTGTCACTAAAGTATCTTCTGGTTCAACGCCAGCTTCAACCCCATCTTCTTGCTCAGTTTTGGGCGCAAAAAACTTCTGAATTTCTAATATTTGCTCAGACAATGCTACTTGAGATGCATCAGACTGTGCTTTGAGATCGCTGAGTGTATTTTCCGCAAAATCTTGAATTAATCGCTCCGTGTCTTGTACACTCATTTTTATTGCTTGATTATATCTTGTATCAGCATTGATAATATCCTGGCTGGCCTTATCTGCAGCGCCACGTAACTCAGCCAGTGTTTCTTTTATACTTTCTTGGTTCTTTGTATTGGTCTCAACCGTTTTAATCGACTCATCTAATGAGCTGACATTTTCAGTAAAAATAGCTATGGACTCAATCGCCATATTGGAATTCGTTTGCAGCGTTCCGAGAGACTTATAGTACATGAGAAATCCTGCAGCTAGAGAAATAATAGCTGCCGCAATTGCGCTCACGAAAATAATAGTGACTGATTGATGGATCCGTTTTGCCTGAATATTAACAACTTCAAATTGTTCTTTTATTGAGTTGAACTCTTCGGTAACTCCAGTCGCGGTATCTGCTGCATCTAGTGCAATCTGCACACTATCGGCTAAGTCTGATTTTGACGGTTTAGTTGCCATTACTATGTCTCTCAAAGCTTTTTTTAAAGGTTTTCGATGAAAAATATGCACAATCCATGCCAGTCGTGCGCCTTATTTCCTGATTAGGTAAGTTTTTTGATTTAAATCCAAATTTATGGCAACCCCATGGCCGTGCGACATCATGGGTAGTAAAATAATATTTACATTTACCACAAGCGATCTGCATATCAACCTCGCCACTTATCGAAAAATTTTTGAATTCTGAACCGAAACGCCGCCATTATAGACATAAAGCCACCCAAAATAACGAGTATGCCTTTTAATATCTCTTGGTTTTCCAAAAGTGCTTTACCTTCTAATATTAACCACAACCCGGCGAAAAAAAATACCAGTGTAGAAATCAGAACTCCTAAAGAAGAATTGCGTTTTACCATCTGCACACCTTAAATATTTCTACCTTTTTCGTCAAAAATGAAATCACTAGGAACTTCAGGATCTTGAAGACTTGCATCAACACCGCGTTCTAACTGGTAAACGTAAGCCAAAATTGATGCGACAGCTGAATAGAGTTGCTCAGATATGTTTTGACCAATATTACCAGTAAAATAGAGTGCTCTTGCAAGAATTGGAGACCTTACAATAGTTTTTGAATGTAATTCGCCCTGCTCGATCACACGTTTTGCTATGAGGTCTTTGCCCATCGCAAGAATGAGTGGTGCGTCATCAGTTTCCGGTTCATATTTAATGGCCACTGCAAAATGAGTTGGGTTTGTAATAATGACCGTGGCATCCTTAACATTTTCAACAGCTTGAGACTGCTCTGCAGCTCGCTGAGAAGCTTCCATCTGCAAACGCCGCATTCTAGCCTTAACTTCTGGGGAACCTTCACTCTCTTTAAACTCTTCTTTCATATCCTGCCTTGTCATTCGCAATTTTTGTAACCAGGTATGTCGGCTCCAAATGTAATCACCAACGCCAATCGCAAATAGAATAAAGACAAGTGAAAGAACAAAATAAATCAGCGTTTTGTATAAAACTCCAAGTCCATGTTCCAAACTGCCAGCACTAAGATAAATAATACTTGGTAGCGCAAACCATAGAAAAACAACGACACATGTCGTTAATAAAACTACTTTCGCAATAGATTTTATAAGCTCTACCAAGCCTTTAACTGAAAAAATTCTACCCAAACCTTTAATAAGATTTAATTTTTCAAATTTAAAACCTATTGCTTTTTCACTAATACTAATACCACTGCCGACAAAGGCTTGCATGCCAATAATGAATAGAAAGCATGGAACTCCAAAAATGGCGGCAGCCAGTAGAAGTAACTTATAACTTTGCCAGGCATGTAATGTTTTTAAGGTTAGTAATTCTTCAGGGTGAGAAAATTCAAATAGTGAGGCCCAACCATTAATAACCTTTCCAGAGAAAAAACCCAGCACCATCAGAACAAAAAGACCAGCAATGCTGGATGCAAATACAAACATTTCCTTTGAAGAGAGAACGTCTCCATCCTGCCTAGCCTTTTCCAAACGTCGCTGGGTTGGTTCCTCGGTCTTTTCTTGGGCCTGGTCATTTTCAGCCATCTGGCGACACCTCCAAGATATTCTTTACATATCCAATGGCTTCATCAATTAATCCACTGAATACAAACTGAAGCGCATCTACAGAAAAGTACAACGCAAAGAAGGTTCCCAAAATTGTTAGAGGAAATCCAAAGGAAAATAGATTTAGTTGAGGTGCAGATTTTGTAATAAATCCAATACCCAAATTCATAAAAAATAAGATACTTACAATTGGTAGTACGATAATCACCGCATTGGAATATATTGAGTTTGAGGATTTTAATGACTTCTCAACTACGGTTTCAAATTCATAAAAACTCCCCAAAGGAACTAATTCAAAACTTTTAAAAATGAGATCAAAAATTATTAAGTGTCCATTTAAAGAGAAAAATAAAATCAACAAAAATAGTTGAAAGATTTGGCTGATTACGGGTGATTGGGCACCACTGGTCGGGTCAATTTGCGCTGCAAAGGCTAAGCCCGATGTAGCAGCTATTTTTTCTCCAGCCAGGATAACAGAGGCAAAGCAAATATTTAATACCATTCCACAAGCCAAACCGACAAAAATCTCCTGAAAAACAATGGGTAATAGAGATGCTCCCATTAAAATATTTAGGTTTGGAAATTCTACTTGGCTCATTATCCCAAGACCTAAGGCAATCGAAAATACAATACGAACGGTTAGTGGAACCATGCGCGATCCAAAAAATGGTGAAGCCACCAAAAAAGCTCCAACTCTCAAAGATGAAAGCATGAGCAATAAAAGATAAACAGAAATACTTTGGATCGATGTCCCTGGTAAGCCTATCAGGTCCTGCATTTAGAAACCTTTCGTGGCTATCTCTTCAAAAATAAATGCAAAGTAGTCAGTCAATGCACTCAGAGTATAGGGAGCAAATAATGCCATAGCTGCTAAAACTACAAAAAGCTTAGGCACAAAACTTAATGTCATTTCCTGTATGGATGTTGCAGCCTGAATTAAGCCAATTAATAAACCGATACCTAATGCAATTCCCAAAATCGGACCCGCAGTCATAATTATTTGCCAAAATGCGAGACTTAAATATTGAACGTTTTGATCATATGCCATGAGATTAGCTCACCAGAAATGTTGCGGATAGAGATCCAATTGTCATTGCCCAACCATCCACTAAAACAAAAAGTAACAGCTTAAATGGAAGAGAAATCAACATTGGCGACAACATCATCATACCCAGTGACATGAGTATTGACGCTATAACCATATCTATAACTAGAAATGGAAGAAAAATTAAAAACCCTATTTCAAACGCTGTCTTTAATTCTGATGTTATAAAAGCAGGTAAAACGATCGGAAGTGGAATGGACTGTTTATCTAAAAATGGGCCACTGTCTGATAGGTCTGCAAATAAATTTAGCGTATCAACGCGAGTATTTGTAACCATGAACTCTTTTAAAAGCGCCAAACCTTCACTCAAGGCCTGGTTGATCTCAATTTTACCATCAAGAAAGGGAGTGATTGTTTCAACATAAAGAATTTCAAAAATTGGACTCATAACATAGAAGCTGAGAAACAGAGCTACCGCTATCAGTACTTGATTTGGGGGTGTTTGCTGTGTTCCTAGTGCTTGCCGCAAAATCGATAAAACTATAATTATTCTTGTGAAGGCCGTCATACCCAATACAAGAGAGGGCAAGACTGTTAGAGCAGTCATAAGTATTAGTATCTGTAAGGAAAGCGAGTAGGTTGTTTCGCCGTTAAGCTCTTCAACTGAAGTCACTGCAGGCAATCCGAAGGCAGATAAATCCTGAGCACAGGCAATACCGCCTACCAAACAGAATATTAAAAAGAGGGCACCCCTGAGAAATGACATATTCACTCCTCAATCCCGTTAAGAACCTGCGGGTCATCAGTTGCTAGTTCTATAATTGAAGGAGAGTTTCCCTTGGCAAAAACTAAAAGAAAAGACTGTTTACCGAC
>JBJLGF010000035.1:0-6965 GCA_045564975.1 Paracoccaceae bacterium | reverse complement strand
TGGTGGCTATTTTGTTCATAATATCTCAAATGGTATTTTTTTAGATGGTTATCTAGCAGGATCGCTTGTAGCGAATAAATTGGAATTTAATACAACTTCCATTACAGCAGAATCGAACTATGTCAGTCGGTTGGGGGCCACTGGTCTTGCAGCGACAGGTTCTTTGCCTTTTGATAGCTGGGAAATTCGACCAACACTCGGTTTTGACTATAGTGCTGTCTCGTCCCAGGATGCTAAGTTTGAAGTTACTTCTGAAGCAGGAGATTCAAATGAATTAGTTGCCCCCAGCAATATGACTCAGTTAAGTTTTGTCTTTTCTCCAGATATTCGAAAAACATTCGATTTTAAAGAAGGTAACTGGTCAAAAGAGTCAATATTATCCTTCAAGCCACAAGTTACTTGTCAGCGCGTTACCCGAGACACAATTACAAGGCATTGTGGCCAGGGAGCCAGCCTTAGTTTCACAATGCAGGATAATGATGCCATGAAAACTCTTTTCTTCACTCTAGGTATGGATAAGATCGCCGAAGATACAACATACACAGCCAATGCACTTTATAAAAAAACTTTTTAATAAATGATTAAAAAATAAATAATGAAATAACTAAATTAAATATTGATTTCAGTCATTTAGAGGAATAGCAATCTCATGAGCTATTTGCCTCACAAGTTGAGAGGCGTTTTGCCTCGAGATACCAGAGTATAGCCGATTGTCGTACAAAATTCGCAGCAAAATTTTATCAAGCTTGGTCAGTGTTGCAAACTCATCATCATCATTAAAAATAGATGGTCTGGCTAGATGACTGTCATTTGTTAAACCAAGACTTTGAGCTATTTCTTCATGAAGGCAGGCAATGCGCATTAGTTTTGGTAGTTCACTTCGAATAATAATTAAGGCAGACTTAATTTCTGAATTTGGCCCTGCAGTCATTGAAGTCATCGCGAAACAATGAATATCTTTGGGAAGCTTTGTAATAATTGGAATTCTTTTTGGATCAAATTCGGGTAAGTTTGTACCAATTTTGCTTGTTATTTCCGCAACTTCTTTCTGATTACCCACGACAATGTACATATTTATATTTTTGTTCGATATTTTTATTTTATGATTGGTGGCTTCAGATAAAATAAGCAGCAAATTGTGGATATCCAATAAGTCCTTGTCTTTTTGTTTGGCAGCCACAGAATTTCCAAAACGCATAGAAATATTTATAGTTGAGTTCCATTTCCCTAAGCTGACCATGTCCGTATTGGGTAAAAGTTGATTTTCACCGATCTTGTATTCGTTGTAAAAAGCAAGTTGCTCAAATACTTCTACGATATCTTCCGCATCAAACGGTGTATCAGTTCCTCCGCCATCCTGGCGCAATAAGCCTAATGATAATTTTCGTTCCTCTAAGCGATTATAATATTTCCTTAACTTTAATTCTTGCGAGGTAATAATCTCTTCCTCGCTAATCACTTTATGGGGTGAAATCCTATAATCTTCACAAGCACTCAAAAATAAAAAACTTAATATTAAGAACTTATGGATTATGTAGTTTTTCGATTTAAACATCAGGGTGCACCGACCCCTTTGATCTCAAACAAATTATGCAAAATCAAAGGAGCAAAAAATTATTGGACAAGTGATCATGTGACCATTCAAAGTACAAGTCAATGTAATAGCCTGCACGGCTTTCACGATTCTGATAACTAAGCGAAAAAAACGATAATGAAAAAATTAATTGCCTTTCGGCTAGAATACTACCCCAAACTCCATACGCCATTTTAGTTTCCGAAATTTGAAATAAATCGCTACTAATCATACAAATATTTATAGTATGACTTTGGTAAAGTTTGATTTTTGGTCAGCTGAGTGGCATGAATTTTGCTGCAAAATGCTTGAGAATTCTCGCATCAACGATTGGTGATTAAGATATGCGCAAAAACAAATTGGGCCTTAGCTTATCCCCACTGGCTTTATTGACGCTCGCAGCCTGTGGCGGCGGTGGTAAAACTGGTAGTTCTAGTAGCTCTGGAATAACCGTTAATGGTAATGTGCAAAAAGGGCCTCTCTATGACGCTTTTGTGTTTCTCGACTATAATAGCGATGAACTCTATGATGATGGTTCCGGTTTCAATGCAAAAGAGCCGTCTACTCGCTCTGATGTAAATGGTGATTATACCTTAGCATCAACCCAAGAAAATTTCTCTATTATCGCGATTACCGATGACAGTACAGTTGACAGTTCATCTGGGGTCGTTCTGGACGGTGTCATTCTAAAGGCCCCTCAGAACTCATCGATGCTAACACCTACAACAACCTTAATGCAGGAGGGAAACTTAACTGCCGCAGAAGTTGTTACGGTTCTTGGATTACCAAGTACAATTGACCCTCTGACTTTTGATGCTTTTGCAGCCAACGTTGATCCTGCTGAGGCCCTCGCCGTAGAGAAAGTCAATCATCAATTCATAAGTGTAGTGAACTCATTTGCGGCAGCTATTGAAGGCTCAGGAGCAAGTAAGGTCGACTCTTTTAATGCAGCATTAAACTCAGTTGTAGAAGTTATGAAAGTGAACGTAACAGACAACACAACGATAAATTTTGCAGATCAGGCCGATTTAAATTTAATTAGAACCCAGATTTTACAAGACGCTACAAATGTTTCCAATGCTGATATAGTTGCATTGAACAACATGGTGGACAGTACAACCACTGCAATTCTAAATGTAAATGGTAAAATCGACCTCGTTACTGATATAGGCTCAGCTTCTGCAAAAAATGTATTTTCAACAGCGCAAGTTTTAACAGTTCAGGTTAAAAATGGGGTAGCTGCCGAAGTAACAGCAGCAGGAACTGGTACTATCGACTTTACAGAACTTTCACAAGTTGACGCGGCAGTGGCCAATACAGCTCCCACAGACATCATTTTATCAGAGAATACTTTTAACGAGCTTTCCGACTCTTTATTGGTCGGCACACTATCGACCACAGATACAGACCAAACTGATGGCGTGGCGCATTCCTATGCAATTGCGGAAACGATAGGTACTGATTTTGAAGCTTTTGACATTAACCCAGCGGGGCAATTATCGTTTATATCCTTACCAGATTATGAGACCAAATCCTCCTACCAATTGGCTGTTACTACCATGGATGAGGGTAGCAAAACATATGCCGAAGTGTTCACTATTTCAGTTTTTGGATGCAGAAGAGCCTTCAGTTATTGGAGGTGTCTTAAGCGGAAGTATTCTTGAAGACGCAGCAGCTTCACTAACCGTTTCAGGCACTCTAACTGTAGATGATCCAGATGCTGATGACGTAGACGCTTTTATTGTTCAAGAAGGTACTGCCGGTACTGCCGGAATTGGAACATTTGACTTAACAGCTGAGGGAGAGTGGACTTACACAGCTGACAACTCACAATCAAATGTTCAAGGCTTGGCCGAGGGAGAGATTATATCGGATAGCTTCACGGCCGAATCTTACGATGGAGTTAGTCAAATTGTTACGGTGACCATCACTGGGACTAATGATATTGGGGTCATTTCAGGATCATCTGCAGCAAACTTAACTGAAGATAATAATTCCTTATTAACTGCGAGTGGGGTATTGACCCTTAGCGATGCCGATATTGGACAAGCGGTTTTTGTTGAGCAGCTCAGTACTTCAGGTACTGCGGGAATTGGCTTATTTAGCCTTCAAACTGACGGTTCATGGACTTATTCTGCCGATAACACACAAAGCGCCGTGCAGGCTTTAGGTGCTAATTCGACTATAGAGGATAGCTTCACTGCAGTTTCGGCTGATGGCAGCGAACAGGTCGTAACTGTGACTATCACAGGCGTGGATGATGCTGAAGTTCTAACTGGAATTTCAAATGGTACTGTAACCGAAGATACCGGAGAGATTCTTACCGTTACCGGAACCCTTTCTGTTACTGATGTGGATGAAGACGATGCGGCTGCATTCGTGGCGCAGGTTGATACTGTAGGTTCGTTAGGTCTTGGTACGTTCAATATTGGAACAGACGGGGCATGGACCTATTCAGTTGATAACGCTCTTTCTACAGTTCAAAATTTCAGTGCTGGGAACAATGGTGTTGAAACGTTCACAGTTATGACTGCAGGTGGTTCTTCTCAAGTAGTTTCCGTGACTATTTTGGGTATGAACGAGCCTATTGAACTTTCTGAAATCGAAACCAGCGTGGATGCTGGTGGATTTGTAATTAATGGCAACAGTGGTTCCGAACAAGCAGGACGCTCAGTTAGTAATGCTGGGGACGTAAACGGTGACGGCTTAGATGACCTAATAATTGGCGCACATAGATCTGATTTGGGCGAAACTGATGCTGGGGCAAGCTATGTTGTTTTTGGACAAACAAGCGGAACACCCGTTGAACTCTCTAACCTTGGAGCTTCGGGCTCAAGCGGATTTATAATAATCGGTGATGCGGCTGATGACAATGCTGGGCTTTCAGTCAGTGGTGCTGGTGATGTGAATGGAGATGGCTTTGCGGATCTTTTAGTAGGTGCGCCGGTAGCGAGCCCAAGTGGTACATGGTCTGGTTCAAGTTATCTTGTTTATGGTAAAAATGACACAAACACGGTCGACCTTGCCGTAATTGAGGCAAATGGAGATACTGATGGATTTGTAATTGAAGGTATGACCGAAAATACATTCCTCGGCCATTCAGTTAGTGGTGCAGGCGACGTCAACGGCGATGGTTTGGATGATTTCATTGTTGGTGCTTATCAGTCTGATCCCAATGAACCAAATGCTGGCGCAAGTTATGTCGTCTATGGCCGGCCTGATGCAGCCGGTATTAAAGATGGCACTGCTATTGATCTTGCGGATGTCGTTGCTGAAAATGGCGGATTTGTAATAAACGGTGCGCTAGAAGAAGACCAATCTGGTTATTCGGTTAGTGGGGCGGGCGATGTAAACGGTGATGGTTTTGATGACTTAATCGTTGGTACACCTTACGCTGATCCTAATGGCTCTGGCTCTGGTGCTAGCTTTGTAATATTTGGCTCAGCGGCAGGTGTTACTTTTGAGCTTGCTGATTTAACGGCTGGAGCAGCTGATCCAGCGACTGGCTTTGTGATCAACGGCGTCTCAGCAGGTGACTATTCTGGGTATTCAGTTAGTGGCGCAGGTGATGTAAACGGCGATGGCTTAGATGACCTGATTGTTGGGTCGCCAGAAAGTGACCCTAATGGCGTGCTGTCTGGTGCAAGCTTTGTGGTGTTTGGTAAAACTGATGGGGCGGCCGTTGAACTGTCTACTATTGAGGCAAATCCGGACGATACACCTGCTGCTGGTTTCATGATTAATGGTGTTGCAGCAGATGATTCCTCTGGGCGATCATCAGTCAGTAATGCGGGTGATGTAAACGGTGACGGTCTAGATGATCTAATAATTGGCGCCATAGGTGATGATCCCAATGACGAAAGATCAGGTGCCAGTTTTGTGGTATATGGGAAAACGAGTGGTGACGTGGTTGAGCTCTCTGACATTCAGAAGAGTAATGGCGGTTTTGTGATCAACGGAGTCGGAGAGGATGACAGTTCTGGTTGGTCCGTTAGCGGCGCGGGCGACGTTAACGGCGATGGTTTCGCAGATTTGATTATAGGAGCCCCATTTGATTCCCCAAATGGTTCTTCCTCAGGGGCTAGCTTTGTCGTTTTTGGAGGAAATTTTACACAATCGGTCACAGAAGTTGGAACTACTGCTGGAGAGACTCTCACTGGGACCACTGGAAATGATATAATTTTTGCCGGAGCAGGCGATGACATAATTAATGGAACTTCCGGCATAGATAGATTATCGGGTGGAGACGGAGTTGATACTTTTGTATTTTCAAGAGATGATGGCACAAGTACGATAATTGACTTTTCTTCTTCAGACGGAGACCAGGTTGATGTATCCAAGTTTGGTTTCGCAAATTGGGCCGAGCTACAACCATCCTTGACTACCTCAATCGGCAACAATACACTGCTTACTTTAGATGATGATACGTTTGTTTACTTCGACGATATCCAATATGATGAGATACTAGTAACCGATTTTATATTATAGAAATATAATGGAATAATCTTAAAACTTAAATTATCGCAGTGCACTGCTCACGTCATATGACTCAATACGAAGTCGCTAGATCCTAAATAAGTAAGTTTGTCCACTGACTTAGCTAACTATTATTGGATTTCCGTGGTGCCCGGGGGCGGATTTGAACCACCGACACGAGGATTTTCAGTCCACTGCTCTACCCCTGAGCTACTGAGTTAAATCAATAAGTTAGAAAATATCAGTATCATAGGTCACACACTAGTCATCACTAATGCTCACCAAACGCAATTTCAAGCATCGCTTTCTGAATAGCGTCAGACATGCCCGGGTCGTATTGAGAATGGGAAGCTCCCTTTACAATCTGACATGTTTTCTTCAGCGTGCAACTTTCGATTTCTGTTCGCTCATCCATATCTGTTTCGCTCTCTAATAGCTTTTCAATAACTTCATAGGCAAAAGCAGGGGGGCAGAGCATATCGAATTCGCCGGTGATGAATCTTATTTTTTTTCGTAACGAACGTACATTTTCCTCGCGACTTCCAATAACACGCTCACCATCTCCTTGGATTTTCGCAACTACCGTATCGAGAAAGTTTTTCGAGTTAATTGCAGACGCATGCGAATTCATACTCTTGTAAAGGGTCAAGCCCAACTTAACGATATCCTCATCTGAAGTCAGAAGCTCGATACTAGTTGCGGGAGGATTATCATTGTCGTCACCTATAGTTGCGCCCAGACTATCCCACTTCAACCAGCTTGCCGCTGCTTTTTGCCTTTCGTCAGGGCTTTCGCCCATCATCAATTCCCAATATTTGTTTACGATTTCCAACCCAGGATTCTCAGTTTTTTCCAATCTTTCCATATCAGCTCGTGTCTTGTATCCAACATGCCCGATGAACCGACGCCACTGCGC
>JBJLGF010000034.1:0-209039 GCA_045564975.1 Paracoccaceae bacterium | reverse complement strand
CTTAATACCGCCCGCGACATTTGTCGCGAGCGGATGAATTCTCACGAAAATATTACTTAACGTCTAAACCCATTTCTTTATAAACATCACGATATTGAACAATCGCTGCGTTGATCATATCAATCGCACCAGCCGTATCCCGATAACTATCAATAACATTCATGAATTTACTATCATTAAATGCTTGATAACTATCTTCGCAATATGCCCTTTGAAAAGCCCACTTCAACCAATCTACACGGTCAGAAGGAGCATCCTTATGGACGTAAAAACCTCTGAAACGAAGTAACGGCTCAAAATCCATGCCCATTTCTCTGTGCGTTGGTACGCCACTAAAAACGCCAGGCCGTTCGTTGAAAACTGTAAGGATAGGCTTAAAGTTGCCAGCATCTAGAAATTTTCTAACATCTCCAGGCTGCTCAAATAGGGCATCAACCTGACCACCTAATAAAGCACCATATCGTGGAGCACCTTTATCAAAAGAAATCTGCTGAATTTGCATGTCAGAAGCTTCAGTGATGAACTTCATAATAACGCGCTCCATTGATCCTTCTTTAGATACGTTAGCGATTGTTGCTTTACCATTTTGCGCTTGCACCCATTCTACAAAACTAGGCCAATCAGTATAACGAGTTTCATTTGATCTGATATAAATTTGCGAAAAGGTAACCTGTGAAACCACTAGTGGTATTAAATCCTCAGCTGGGTTGGGTCGACTAGAATCGAGCGCATGGGCTGAAGACGCATCATCAATATGCTCCAAAACATTATAACCATCAGCAGGTGCAGCCATATAAGCCGTCATTCCAACTGTTCCAGAACCACCAGGTTTGTGATCTCTGTTTATACTCACACCAGTAAGTCCTGTTACTGCTTCAGCCATTGCTGCCGCAACTTGTCCTGATCCACCACCTGGACCATAAGGAACGATCATTGTTAAAGCTCTGTCTGGAAAACCACCTGGCTTATCCATACTAGCTTCGGCAACTCGACACTCGCCTGCCAGTGACATGCTTGCAGTGGCTGCAAAACCAGTCACAAGTGCTAATGTTGAAAATTGTTTTTTAAAGTTTAACTTCATTGCGTCCTCCCAACGTAAAGTTAATAAACCGAGTCTAATAATACACTTTGTGCGATGACACGAAACTGACATCGCATACGTATAATCGCATTCGGACGTTTGATTTAATAAAAGTCAACAAAAATTATTATATTTCTGGACTTATTTAAATTATTTTTTGATGCCAGATTTCAGTAAGTTAAATGAAAAATATTTTAAAACTTGATAGACCTAACAAGCAAATCCTGTAATGCAATAAAGTAGAACGAACCGAGAGCAAAATGAATAATCCGTTATATGATAATCTATTTGGAGTACATTCAGAAAACGACGACCCATTTTTGTACTTACTTGATGGCAAAATTATCACTTACCGACAATTTTTGGCAGCTAGCGAAAGAATTGCGAATTCATTGGTTGAAGAGGGTTTGAAACCTGGAGACTGCGTTGCAATACAAGTTGAAAAATCCCCTGAAATGCTCAACATCTATGCAGCATGCGCGCAAGCTGGGTTAGTATTTTTACCTCTTAACCCATCATACACGGTCGATGAACTTAAGTATTTCATTGAAAATAGCGAAGCTCGTTTGATCATTTGCGATGAAAAAAATAAAGATGACCTAACTACTATAGCTCAAGAACTTGACGTGATTATTGAAACTTTAAATAGTAATTCAACAGGTTCAATCATTGATAAAGCTGCTTCTTCACCTGAATATTTTGAAACGGTAGCGCGATCAAAAGACGACTTGGCGGCATTGCTTTATACCTCTGGAACAACTGGAAAATCTAAGGGTGCTATGCTCACCCAAACCAATCTCTTATCAAATGGCAATGCATTAAAGACTGAGTGGCAATTCACTAGTAATGATGTTCTGCTTCATGCGCTCCCTCTTTTCCATACTCATGGGTTATTTGTTGCCACGAATGTTATGCTTTCGGCCGGCGGAAGTATGATATTTTTACCAAAATTCAATTTAGATGATATCATAAGACATTTGCCAAAATCTTCCGCAATGATGGGCGTACCCACCTTTTATACACGTTTACTTGCAGACAATCGCTTTAACAGGAAACTAGTAAAGCACATGCGCCTGTTTGTATCCGGCTCTGCACCTTTGCTATCCGAAACACACATCCAATTCAAAAAAGTAACAGGCCATAGAATACTAGAGCGGTATGGTATGACTGAAACTAATATGAATACCTCAAATCCTTATGACGGCGAAAGGCGTGCGGGAACCGTAGGCCTTCCCTTACCAGGTGTTGATGTAAAAATCACTTCCCCGGAAACAGGAAAAGAAATTTCTGTTGATGAAATAGGCCAAATTGAAGTTCGTGGGCCAAACGTTTTTAAGGGTTACTGGAAAATGCCCGAAAAAACAAAAGCTGAATTACGTGAAAATGGATATTTTATTACTGGGGATTTAGGCAAAATTGATAATGATGGATACATACATATTGTTGGCCGAGATAAAGACCTGATAATCTCTGGAGGCTTCAATATTTATCCTAAAGAATTAGAGGTTTTTTTAGATGAGCAACTTGGTGTGTTAGAAAGTGCAGTTATTGGGGTGCCACATGGTGATTTTGGAGAAACACCAGTTGCTATTATTGTACCATATAGCGGACTTCAACTAGACATTGGCCAAATAGAAAAAAATATAAAGAAATCAATCGCCCGCTATAAACATCCAAGCAAAATTATTACAGTTAGTGAACTTCCTCGTAATGCCATGGGCAAGGTTCAAAAAAATCTTCTTAGGAATAGGTATAATTTATTATTCGAGAAATAATCCATCCTACTTTTACAAAACATAATTTTTTTAAATATAATTTGGTTCAATGTTAGAATAAAAAATTAAGGGACAGAACCGATGGTTCTGCCCCTAATTTGCGAAGTTAAGACTATTTTGGAAATGTCTTACCTTTGATAACGGCAGAGTAAGAGATTTATTTAGTACAAATCTATAAATTTGGGGGCTATTTATGAACAACTTTTCAATTAAGGCGGTAGGCTAAAAGGGTATTCATTAATTTTGAGGAATTTTTTCCCAGACCGTCTGCGATATCCAGGTGATGCCTATTTATAGATTTAACCCAACTACACTTCCAGGCAGCAGCTAATTGTTGTGCTTGTTCTAAGTAAATGGGTCTTTCGTCAGCTCCAACCCATATCGTAACTTTAATATTGTCCGATAAGTTTAAATCTGACAGTGTTTCAGCATTAGCAATTTCTTCTGTAAGTTGTAATTCTTCCCTTTTCTCAGTGTACAAAAGCGGTTTTAAATCTGATATCGGCGAGATCAGCATAGCATGTTTAACTCGCTCTTTAACTCTATCAGAGAGCTCATGCTGAATTAAGCTGCGACCTATAACATGGGCACCACTTTGTTGACCGACAAGTAAAATATCACCAGTAAATCTGCGGCAAATAAGTCTAAGACATTTTACAAATGCTTTATTTATTTCTGGAATAGTTGCATCCGGACATTTGGGAAGAGTGGGTATAATAACGCGCATATTATTTAAAACCGGTCCCATAGCTAGATATGAGAATATGGATTTTTCATAATCGGTCCAAAATCCACCATATATAAAAACAACGGTTGCTTCGACATAGGGACCAGGACTAAACACATCCATCAATAAATTAGTTTCTTCATCATACACTACATCTATCTGTGCTTTACTTTGCTCGCTCATCATTTCCCGAAACGCTTTAGATTTCTTTTTCCAACCAGGCAAATAACGATGGGCACCAGGAATTAACTTTGCACTATTAAAGGCATCATTATAGTTAATCATGTTAAAACTTTTTTCGCTCAATAAACTCGAATATTATTATTATTTTCACTTATTCTAATGAATAATGACCTATTATGTCAAATTTATAGACAGTATATGCTTTTTTGAAAATCAGAGATTATCTATGACATTCTTAAAACGGATTATAATGATTATGATATAATTCTATTTTTTTAATTCAGCATAGCTATTAATTATCGCAGCTACAAAACTTGAATCAGGTGCAACTCTACAATTTGATATGATATCGGAATATAAATCGTCAAATATTTCTAGGCCTGTATCATCCTCATAGACTACATTAACTCCACTAAAGAAACCCATGATATAGGATGTATAAGCGGTTTTAAATGCCGCGCTAAGATCGTCATTTTTATCAATATTTTCTACTACTTTGGAGCAACTATCTAAACCTAAACCTAAAACTGCGGAGTTGGCGTAGACGCTTGAAGAAACAATAAAGTACAATAAAATAGAAATTACAATTTTTTTCATTTTAATATGCCTTTAAAAAAGATAAAAAGTTGCCCCAGAAAACCCGAACATCTATTGTTGAAATCAGTAACAAACGCAACCCTTCTTTTACTAAAATTCCAATGAAACATTATTTAATAGGTTATTAGGAATATGTTTGTACCCATCGCCCAATTATGGTATACTAAGAACGAGTAGAGCAGTAACTTATAATAAAAAGAGATTCTACCACACCAACAGTTTAAGACTTTAGGGCTTCGATTTACGAGTCGTCATTCCTCCCCCTTTGACTGAACGTGGATTGAAGCCATTATTATTCATTAGGTTAAAAATCAAAAGTGGCTTAAAGTAATCTATAATAAGGCCGATCTAATATATTGTATTTTTATTTGATGGTTTTGATTTATCTATTTTAAATAAAAAGAAAAACTAAGTGAAATACCTCCTTGCAAGTATATTAATTTTAATTGGAACTAAATCGATTGGATCGAGTTTTAGTGATCCCAAACATTGGACACAACAAGGTCGCGCTGCACTTAAAATTATCGAAGATGGTAAGATAGTTGACACAAGACGAGAAGGCCCATCAATAACTTACTGGATAATCTATAAGGCTAATATGTTTTATTGTAGAAGTTACAGTAAAATTGAAAATGAAAAACCAACTGTATTAGCTGCTTGCACATCTCCTCGAATTAAAGGCTTTAGATAGTTAATTTAAATAGCAAAAATTAAATACGAAAAATAAGCAAATAACATGGCAATACTAATAAAAAGTGCAAATAAAATAATTAAAATTAGTCAAGTAAAAATTTTTATTGGTTTTAGCTAAGACTGCTGGTTTTATTTATTCCAATACTTTTGAATGAATATTGAAAATATCTTGAAATTTTGTGACCTAAAATGACAAAAAAGAAATTCGCTCAAAAAATAAAAAACTTTCTAGATTTATCCCAAGAAAAAAAAGCCGAATGGATTAATAATAATATTCCAGATTTTGAAATGTATTGTCACGGCGAAGGTTATCTGGGTGCATTTTATCCAGTTGATATAGACCTAAGCAAATATTTGAGTGATAGGAATGAATACGGGTTATCCGGTTTAATAGTTAAACAAGATCCTGAAATAGATAATGAACGGATCCAAGAAATTGATTCTGGAGCAGACCTCACAAAAGCTGAAACATACTTCCTGTGTCAATCTATAGCACAAAATGATTTCAAGGGCTGGTTGACGCATAACAGTTTTGAGATTGATTTTTTAGATGGAAATGTTTTTTTATACTTTCAAGGTGAGAGCATTAACAAAAATAGTTTTGATTTTAAATTCCACCGAGCCTTTACGACATATAAATCTATGCTGGAGTTCATAAGTGAACTGCCGTTTAGCTATTTAGAATGACGATATTTTGAAGACTATTAATTTTCGAAAGACAAACTGAAATAATACATCTCCCATGAAGTATCCTCGAAATAAGCTCTTCGTTAAACGCATAACGGCAATGCAAAGATGTATCTACCAGAAAAGTTCATGCCCAACTATCCGATTAACAAAAGATTTTAAGGATTGAATCGATGAAAAACATATGGGCTGCTTTTACAAATTGGATGGTAAAATCTGGGGACGCTTCGTCAAAATGTTATTATAAAAATAAAAGGGCTTATTACATATAGTCCCTATCATTTAAATTAATTTAGGTTTTCCGGGTACATCGTATCTTAGCGAGGCGCTACTGCGCTTGGAAAATACATTTGGAAACGTCAATTTTAGTAAACAATATAATGATTTAAAATGGCATGTTTTTTGCGCTACTAGGAAAAAAGAGAGCGTTATATGCCTACTCCAGAGGAAACAAGAGACCGAATTAAAGCGATGCGGGACCGCATTTTCAATGAGCCTGATAAAGAGCCTATTGAAAATGATATTAAAGAAACTCCTAAAGAAAATGATTTGGCTGAGAAAGAACCCAACCTCGCGCAGGTAAGTGAGGATTTATCTAGAGAAAATGGTCTTAAAAACATTTCGCAGCAGGATGAGTTGGCTGAAAAGGAAGCTAAAGTTGTGCGGGAAAATGAGGCATCACCTAGCTACATAAAAACAATAAATGCCCTTGAAGAGAGTTTTTCAGAAAAACTGCAGCAAAATGATAATAAATTATCACTATTAGGCACCGATATGCAAAAACAACTGTCGGAAATGGCTTCAGACTTTGCAAGTAAAAGTGATAATTTCGAAACCACAATTCTCAGCAAACTCGAAAACAATTTCGCAGAAGGTAACTCCAAGATTTATGGGATAGAGAGCCTCATAAATGAAAGTATCGTAAATTTATCTAACACAAATAAAGCTTTAAAAAACGATCTGGGCGAACTCAATCGTTCAATTCAATTAGACCTTAGCTCTTTTGTAGAAAGATTTTCATCAGAAAATCAAAAGATTGAGACAGATCTTGAAAACAGTGCTGACAAGCTAACAATGTTCGAAAATCTTGTCGCGGAAAGACAGAACTCTCTAGAACAAAGTTTTTCAGAAAAGTTACGACAAAACGAGGATAAAATATCAATATTAGGTGCAGATACCCAAAAACAGCTTTCCGAAATAGCTGTCGGCTTTGCAAGTAAAAGTGAAAATTTAGAAACCACGATTCTAAACAAAATTGACGATATTTCCTCAGAAAATAATTCGAAGTTTATAAATGTGGAACACCTTATAAACGAGAGTGCTTTAAGTTCATCTCAAGAAAATAAAAGTCTAAAAGAACGCCTGGAAGAGCTCAATCGCTCCTTTCAATTAGAAATCAATTCTATTACGGAAAGGTTTTCTTCCGAAAATCGGAAAGTTGAAATAGACCTTAAAAACAGTGCTGACAAATTAATTGCCTTCGAAAAGACTGTCGACGAACGACAGAATTCCCTAGAAGAGAACTTTTATGAAAAGTTACAGCAAAATGGCAACAGAATATCATTGCTAAGTGCCGAAACACAGAGACAGATTTCCGAAATAACTCGCGAATTTGCAAATAAAAGTAATACCTTAGAAGCCGCAATACTTAATAAATTTGAGAATACTTTCACGGAAAGTAATTCTAAAATTGATGGTGTGGAGCAGCTGGTAAACGACAGTATTTTAAGTTCGTCTCAAGAAAACAAAGCTTTAAAAGAGCGACTAGACGAACTCAATCGCTCACTCCAATTAGACATCAATTCAGTAGCGGAGAAGTTTGCCTCTGAAACTCAAAAGATTGAAGCAGAACTAAAGAAAATTGCTAATAGGATAACTATTTTCGAGAATTCTGTTGACGAACGACAGAATTTTTTAGAAGAGAGTTTTTTAGAAAAGTTGCAACATATTGCAAAAAGATTTTCTTCTGCAAATCAAAAGATTGAAACAGAACTAAAAAACAGTGCGGATAAGTTTAGTGCTTTCGAAAATTCTGTTGACGAACGACAGAATTCTCTAGAGGAGAGTTTTTTAGAAAAATTACAACAGAACGATGATAAAATATCATTATTAAGTGCCGATACACAAAAAAAGATGTCTGAATTGGTACTCGACTTGGAAAACAAAAATAACAATACAGAGACATCAATGCTCGACAGATATGAGCATATTTCATTTCATTTAAAAAAAGTAGAGGAACAAATTGAAAATCAAATGGGTGACCTGAGTAAGTCAATCCAAAAGTTTGTATTATCTATAACTGACAGTCAGGATCAGAAAATTGACAATATTAATCACGAAGTTAAAGGACAGCACGAGAAATTACGATCTGATTTTGGAGAAATAAAAGCTTTAGTTTTAGAACAAAAGACAATTCTCGAAGATACCATATCTACTTACAAACTTGAATCTGCCAAAGAAATTGATGCCCAAACGCAAAAAATTCAAAAAAGTATTAAATCATTAAAACAAGAAATATTTGAACACCAAAGGGACATGAAAACCGATTTTGAGAAGAACATTAAAGCCAGAGAACTTAAAACAAATGATTATTTCTCCAAGAGAGTTATAGAAGTCCGTGAGTCACTGTCGGAAGAAGTCAAATCGTTGTCTGGACAAGTAATTAGTCTAAAAGATGAACTAAAAAATAAACATTCTGAATTAGCCAAAAATATTGAAAATAATAGGTCTACTATTTCGAAAACAGCGAAAAAAGATCGTGAATATATTAATAACAGATTTGAAAAAGTCTCTGATAGTATTCAATCAGTAGAGTCCATGATTGTTAAAGAAGAAGATTTAACTGAATTATTTCAAAACTATACTTTAAATGTTAACATTTCAGATGATGTAAAACCTTCAAAAAGATAAAGTTCATTTCAAAATATTTCACTACTACGAGCCTAATATGCTTAACTACCCAATTAGATCACTCGAAATCTATAAAGATTTTGAAAAAATACTCAAAATCATTTTTATGGGTAAGTAAACTTGCGTTACAAGCGAAGCTTTTTGCTGCAATTTTTTTGGTTTATTTTACTTTTCGTATAGCCCAGATTTGATAAGGATTTACATCAACGCGACAGAATTCCAATGATAGGTTTCTTATCCTATGTACTGGAGAGCCACCACCACCATCTCTCGCTTTATCTGAGGCAATAGTGACACACAATTTTGAATCTCCACCCAGATATATTCTGCCATAGTTATCCCATTTGAAATCTTGAAGCCTTTTATTATTGCATTTGGCAAGTTTTAAAGTTGCGGCAGATTTAAAATCCTTGGCCTCCATACAAACGCCAAAAGCGGGAAAGAAGAAGTCATTTTTAGTCAACTTAACTGGATCAAAACCCTGATCTACCGCGATTTCTCCTTGATAAGAATAACAGGTGTGTGCCTGAAGCCCTCTTTCAATTTTTGCTTTTAATTTATGTCCTTTTATATCTAAACAATAGCCTCTTTTATCATCGATTTGATTGATAGCATAAATTTCGACTAGATTAATCAATCCGATAGTATCCAGTGCTCTGACAGTCGAAGCCCCGACGATAAGTAACGAGGTGAGCAAAATTTGTTTTATTCTATCGGTCATATGCAGCTAAAACCAAACCAGAACATGAGTCAGTCCTGCTTTCTCCATAGAACTCGAGCATATGTTCTACCGTATCCAGCCAATTAACTCCCTCCACCTCGTCATCACCTGTTTTATCTATTTCATCATATTCCATAATGCTAATATATTCGTTTTTGCTAATGGACACCAAACGCATATACAGAGATTTTGAGTAATCATAATCATTTATGGCTTTAATAAAGTCGTCTTCAAAACCATCTTTAAGCTTATATTTTACAACTGTTATTATATTCATTTTCTAATCCTAAATGCCTGGACATAACTAACCTATATCTTTGACATGTAATCTATTTAATTTCGCCTTAGCAATTTTAATCATAAATTTTACTTGGAGCAGAAATTTAGATTCAGACAGAAATGTTAAAAAAACTTCAGATTATTAGAATTATATCTATTGAATAAAAGTTACTTCAAACGAAAAAATTATAGAAATAGATAGCAATAAATAAGCCGGTAAAAGGTGAAAAAAAAATAAATGACGAAACGTTAAACATTTAATTTCAAGTCTCTGTCTCGATCTTATGATTCCATAAAAATTATTTATAACTCGGAGAATTCCAAAATGACTTTTGAGAAATGGATAAAAGTAGACACAGTTTTGACAGCCTGGGATAAAACTCTCGAAACAAGGGACTTCAGCCACCTTAATAAATATCTATCAGATGATTTTCAGTTCGAGGATACCACTGGTGAAGTTGAAAATTTAGAAAATACAAAAAGTTGGTGCGTTGCTGGAGAATTAAGAATTAATAACTTTAAAACAATTCGAGAAACAGAAAATTACTTCGTTGCAACTCATGATGTAAGCCAAAAAGGAAAGCCCAAATCCAATGTCTTGGTTTATGCAGAGCAAAACAATGGAAAGTTTGTCTACTGGAAAATTCAACGTTCTTTTGACGCCTAGTTTACGTTGATACTTATCGAAATCAAAATTTAAAATATGTGTTTAAATGTTTACTTAAAAGAATTGTGACCAAAGGTAATGAGAAAATTTTTATCCTTTTTAGTGCCCTGCAAAAATAATCAGCTATTATTTTATAACAATACTTACTTAAGGAATTTTTATCTATGCCTATAAAAACGTTGTCAAAAATTAAACTAATAGTATTGGCTCTTTATGCCTTGCCATCTGTAACGTTAGCTAATCCAGTCACAGTTAAAGCAGCCGAATGGACAAAGGCGGATAACGTGAAACAATGCGGTGGCGGTAATTGCAATACTTTTAAGAATATTACTCTTAGTGCAAACACTATTGAATTAGGTAAAAATATTTCTGTTATAAATTCGGATACAGGTTTGGAAATTGCCGCATTTCAAGTAGAGATAATAAGATATGGCCGAATGGTCAAAATGTGTTGGATAGGCGACACCGAAGCCGTTAATGAAGGCACATATATCACGGTTGGCGGATGTAAACAAAAGTAACCAGAGCTTTTGAAACAAGAGCTTAGTGAACTCAAAGGCGTGATCCTCCAACTAATAGATGTGAGTAAAAATGAAACATATCTTAGTCAAAGTGATGCTAATCTTCGGATCTGCGGCTTTTGTCGCTGAGCATACAAAAGCCCTTAGAAAATTTGAAACTTTGGCCGAAAAGGGGGATTTAAATGCTCAAATTGAGTTAGCAAAGGCTTATCGTCAAGGAATAGGTGTTTCACAAGATTACAAAGCAGCCGTAAAATGGTTTACTCTTGCAGCAGAGCAAGGTGACGCGGAGGCACAATATAATCTCGGAGTTATGCATAGTTTTGGATTAGGCGTTGTTACAAATAATGAACCGGCAATAAAGTGGTATACCCTTGCTGCAAAACAGGGAGATGCCTTAACTCAGTATAATCTTGGAAGATTATATTTTTTGGGTCATGGGGTTTCTGAAAATATGGTTTATGCTTATATGTGGGCTAAACAGGCTTCATTAAATGGTTTTTTAATGGGTGAAGAATTAACAGAACTGCTCACCGAACTAATGACTCCCTCTCAAATTGAAGAAGCACACCAACTAGAAAAAAATGCGTAAGGAAAAACTTTAAGGGTTATTAGGCGGATTTTAGGATGAAAAATACACTAGCTAGCATATCAGTTATCGTAGGTTGCATGCTGTTGACTTTTTTTCTTCCTAGTAAACTATCTGCTGATTCTCATAAATTAGAAATTGCAATGAAAAATTGCAAATTCGCAAAAGAATTCGCACAAAAAGTTATCGAAAAACGAAAAGCTTTTAGGTCTCTAAGCTTTTATGAAAAAATTGACTTTGCGAGCCCAGTAGCAATGGAGATAGTTTTGGAAGCATACGGCACAGAACATACCGACCCCAAATTTTCTAATGATTGGTTTGAAAAATGCAAAGAAATTAGTTGTAGTGAGTTTTGGGCCGATTTGGAAATTGCTATAAAAAAAATATCAGATTAATTCTATTGCTTTTTATGGAGAAACAACCCCTGCCCTGTGGAAAAATAAGATTGTCATATAATTCAGTCAAAAATATTTAATTATATTATAATTTCAGGGAATTTTGGGAAAAAAAAGATATTTCTATCCCTAGAAATATCTTTAACTGCATTGATCAAAAATAATTAATTTGTATTAATAATGTATATTGCCATTGAAGGACAAAGTTATTGTAGAATGATTGATATTAATTCACCAGAAATTTATTGGCTTAGTGTAACGACTATGATGACTGCTTTGCTCTGGATACCTCAGATCTTAAATTCAATTATTAAATCTGGGCCAATAAAAGCTTTTTTATTTCCAGATGCGGCCTCTCAGTTGTATTCGGATTGGGCTCAAAGATCTAAAGCTGCACATAACAATGCCGTTCAAAATTTAGTGATTTTTTCACCTTTGGTCATTTTGCTATTATTCTTAGGTCTAGAAAATGAACTAACTGCTTTGGCATCTATGATCTATTTCATTACTAGATTGATACATTACATCATGCATGTATTAGCAATCCCCTTGCTTCGCACAATAGCCTTTTTAATTGGTTTTGGATGCCAACTTATCATGGGGTTTACTATTCTTGGTGCTTTATAAATAAAGAATTAATCAAACTAATAATAGTTTCATCATTGACATCATTTAGACACTTCTTGATGCTTAATAAGCGTCTTGAGCAGAATAAGGATTTTATATCGAAGACAATTTGTAGTTCATTAATCAAAATTCAAATAAAGAATGGAAATCGTAAGGGAATAAAGAAACCTTATGTTGGTTCAATTTATAGAGAACATAATAGCAATTATATTTATAAGTTTCCTGATTACTCTTTTGTATTTCTACAAAACTAGAGGCCTAGCCAAGCGTGGTAGATTTGCGAAATCATCCAGTACATATTTTTGGTTTCAAATCGGCCTACTTGTGCTTTTATTCATCTGGTCACCTTGGAAAGAATAAAATTAAAAAAAGGAATTTAATAATGGATATGGAAGAAGTATATTTGAGACAGATTGCTGAACACTTAAAGAAACAAAATGAGCTACAAGAAATAAATAACGACTTACTAAAAGAGTTACTTCAGAAGTTGAATAACTAAAAAGGATCGTCACAATGGATCAATATACAAAAATAATGATAACAATAATAACTGTCTGTATAGTTGTTGTTACATTGATTATAGTTGGTTCTGTTATTGTCCATGACCACAATGATCACGACGACAACGATAGTGAATATCACGAGTATATGGAGCACATCATTGAGACGCTTGATAGAATAGAAGAACGTTTAGAATAAACATTACTACTTCATTTAAAGGATTAAAAAACGTTCCTACTATTTTAACACCTAATTAAATAGTAAAATATAAATATCATATTTTAAGTTACGGAGCGTTAAAAATTAATTTCTTAGCCCTGTTGCATTATTATGGTTAGTTAAATCAAACATAGTTTCGCGAGAAAATTAAAATGATTTACGATAAATGGATAAAAGCTTGGACTGAAGCGGATGTAGCAACTTATAAGTCTCTTCACCATGAAGACTGGGAATTCAAATTTCATTCAACTGGGAATATTATGCGATCTGGGGACATGTCCGACGAGCAATTAGAGAGCATGATGCAAAAAAATGTTAATGAGAACATGAGATGCATCTATGAAAATGATGACATCTTAGTGGTACATTCTTTTGCCACTTTCCCTTCAGGTGACAAGGAAGCCGTATTAATGGTACACCTTAAAAAAGATGGGCTTCTTTGGAGAACTGAAACTGGAGCTACGGCGATAAAATAAATCATACTTGGAAGCAACCAAAGAAAATTTTTTAGGAAAAAATGACTAATTAAAATCTTAAGGGAGATAAACTTATGAACGTATTTATTCGAGGAACTATAGAAACAGGAGCGCATGTTCTCCATGCAAAGGTTAAAGCTGATATGGCAGCAGGGGCTGGTGAATTTGTAACAGAATGGCGGTTTGCAGAATTAGGTGAAAAAGAGTTCATGGCTTGTATGGATGTTACTGATATGGAAGCAATGGGAGCGTTTATGAGCAACCCAGAAGAAATACAGTGGGATAAAGATAACGGTTGCGAATATACTGTTTACGGTATGGAAATAATGACCGAGTAAAAAGATTATTACGATTAATTAACATACAAAATCTTTTTATCGACTAAGAGGTTTGATACATAATTGCGCGATAAAAAAATCGCCCAAATTACTTATTAAAATTGAGAAGGCCGGCTAAAAATAGGTATCGATTAAGTATATAAGTATAGTACGGATGTTGACTTTTCTGACAATCAATTATTCTCAACACATTTTATATTATCTTCAGTTTTATTTATTATGCACTCATAAAGTTGGCTTTCATGATGAACATAAATTTTATGGATTAGTATTAACTTACCATTTCGTTTTGATGGTTGGTCAAACTGATTAATTACTTTTCCTCTTCCTAGAATCTCACCTGTTTTAATCTCGGCACTAACAATAGTAGCAACTAAGATAAGGTATATGGAGTGCAGGATGTATTTCATGGATTATCCTATTTTTCGGGTAGAGGTGTTACACCAGTTTCAGTCCTCCAAAGAAGCCCATCTTTTTTAAGGTGTACCAACATAGTCGCACTTCTTTCACCATCCGTGTAAGTGCTAATTCTGTGTTCGACTAAAATATCTTCATTTTCGTAAATACATCTTGCACTTTCACGTGTAGTTGAAATCATCCACCTGGCTAGCTGATCCATGTCAAAATCTTCTAAACGAAGTGTTTTACCCGTTGAGTGGAAAATCATTTGATAATCTTCGTGCAAACACGAAAAGTATCCTGCGATATCTTGAGTATTCCATGTGTGCATAAATTTTTCATAAATCATAGGTTGGTTTCCATATCATTTACTAGGCTTCTTTCTCGATGCAGCTATTATTCATCGATAAGTAAACCTGAGACAGAACGAGTATGCCGCTCTTCTTCAGACCACTCTTCAAGCCAATCTCTGATCCCATCTAAAGCATCTAAAGACAAAGTTTGATCTTCAGCTATATCATCTATAGTGTCAGATACTTTAACTAAATAGACCTCACCATCGATTTCTGAGAGAAACCGTTTTTGGTTAAGTAACTTTCGAACCTTTTTATTGTGAGATTTTAGGTTTTCAATAACATCTTCAAGATGATTAGTCTTTGGTTTAAATCTTATAATACTCAAGACTTTCATAAATTGGCTCCTTTCAACTATCCAATCTAAAAACCACTTCTGTGTAAAGTTACATATATGCATATCGCCTGCACCCCGCATGGCCCTAGCCAGGGGGTATGTTCAAACATACAGAATTGAACATTTAAAGTAGATTAGTCAAAATTTATTTATTTTTTTATATTTTATGCTACCATCAATGGAAATTAACAGGAGTATATTATGGCAAATCTTTATGCAAAAAACTTTTCTGATGCAGACGAGGTAAAAACCCCACCCAATGCAAGAGTAGAAGTAGTTAAACTAGGTAACGTCAATGCATCAAAGCTAGTGCTTGAACCAGGTTGGCGTTGGTCAACTTGCATTAAGCCAACGGTTGGTGGCGAAAGTTGCCAGGCTGGTCATATTGGCGTTGTAATTTCAGGGAGCATGACCTGCACTCATGATGATGGTTCTGAAATAACCGTTGGTGCTGGAGACGCTTACTATTTTGCGCCAGGACATGATGGATGGGTGAATGGAGATGAGCCCTGTGTTTTATACGAAATCATTGAGGGTGGAAAAGACTTTGGTCCCTGGACGCATGCACATTGAATAGAAAATAAAAATCTACCTCAAGAATATAGGTTCATCGCTAGCCGTTGAGAGATTTCTACAAAACCAAGCTAATGCTCTTACCCAAACAGCCATCTTTCCAAAACACTGGAATATGACGGTAGTACTGTACGTCTCTGTATGGGCCGCATAGCCCCTGGCCTAAAGATAAGTCAGCACCCTTTCCTTTCCCAAGATGAGTGCTGCGATTGATTAGAAGGGAGCTTATGACATCCAAAAGCTACCAAAAATACATAAAGGAGTGTTTTCGTGTCAGTGACTATTAAAGCATGGCTGTCGATTGGCAGCACGTATACTTATTTAACTGCACTACGTCTACGCCACGTGGTTGAAGCATCAGGAATAAAATTGGATATACGGCCAATTAGTATTCGCCAAATAATGAAGAATATGGATAATATTCCCTTCCCATCAAGCAAGAAAACCAAAGTTGATTACATGTGGAGAGACATTCAAAGGCGTGCAGAATTTTATTCGTTGCCAGTGCCTCACGTGCCAGTAGCTTACCCACTGAAAGAATTTGATCGGGCTAACCTAGTTGGTATCGTAATGGACAGAGATGGAAAATATTTAGAATACTTGGAAGAAACATATCGGGCTTGGTTTCTTGATGGTCTTGAAGCAGGTTCGGATCAAAATCTAGAAAATGTTTCGCGCATTATCGGAGTAACTCTTCAAGAAATATTGGATGCTGCTTCTTCAAGCAAAATATTGGAAATATACGAACGCAACACAGCAGATGCCCAAAAAGTGGGGGTTTTTGGCGCACCCTCATTTGAAGTGGCTGGCGAAATTTTTTGGGGCGATGATCGACTTGAGGATGCCATACGTTCTGCGAAACAGTTTTGATAAATAATTCAACACGTGTGATGGGGCTTATCGATAGCTACAGACGCACTCTCGAGCTGACTGAGATAGAAGAAAGACTACAGGCATTGGAAACTGCCTATTAAATAAGCAACAATTTGTATTTTCAGTGAAATAACCAAACGTCAGACCGATGTTTATATCCTTGTTACAAATTCTTGATAGTTTCAATTTGTAACAATCAAGGGAGACTGAAATGTCAGATACTATGAACTCAGACGCAGCACGTGATCGTCGCCAAAGGTTTGGTGCGCAAAGAGGCCGTGATCTTTATTGGGGGTTTACTCTAGGATTAGTCGTTAATACTGCAACAATGTTTATGATTTCCATGGGTGGCGATTTACCTAAGCTGGGAATTACTGCGGCAATCGTAGGAGCATTTGTTTTTGTTTGCGTGAACTCTTTCGACTGCATGGACGACTTTAAGGCAAACGCTGACGATATGGGTGATGAAGAACGCGCAACCAATCTTGGTAAAAAGTTCCTAGATGCACCTTGGATGATGTTTAAAACCTTAATAGTTGTAATATTTGGTGCCATCACAGTGTGTCAGCTGCAAGATATGTGGGACATTTTTTAGTTGAAGAAACTATGGAACCAATTCTGTCTATTATGTCAGAAGCCTAGAACTCTTTCTAACTGGAGTTTTTAGTTACAGTATTGGTTAAAATTGATAAAAATACTCTAAAAGGAATTTCAAATCATGGACGCAAAAACTATACTATCGTTCTGGGAAAAAACTTTGAGCGAAAAAGTGGATTACCTTTCAGAACATCTTGCAGACGAATTAGTTATTGATTTTTTGGGAAATGACAGTTCTTCGCAAACCAAAGACGAACATATTGCATGGTGTGTTTCAGATGAAAGCGCCACTATCGGAAACGTCAATGTGATTTTTGAGGGGAATGGAATAGCCGTTGGAACTCATACTGCTGTAAACGCAGAGGGTGAAGGAAGAGATATTATGTTCTATGGCAAATTCAAAAATCAAAAAGTGATAGTGTGGAAAGTATTGGTATCTGTTCATCAATCCAATGCGTAACTTCAAAGCAAGAATAAGTAAGCTAGAAAAGAACATTAAGCCCAGAAAGAAGCTGTGCAAGATTTACTGGGCTGATGGAACATTTGTTGGCGAATATTGGGCTTAATCCCTAAATTTGTGGGGGCGAATGTGGGGGACGATTATTTATGAATACCCATAAGATATTGTTTTTTCACATTTAATTAAAAAGAGGTGGCGGACAGTGAGGGATTCGAACCCTCGAGACGGTTTCCCGCCTACACACTTTCCAGGCGTGCGCCTTCGACCACTCGGCCAACTGTCCTCTTATCGCTCTTATCTACTTAAAGTAAATAAATGCAACCCAATATTTTTGGGTTTGATCGTGTTACTTAGAATTATTTCAAACTTTCGGGATTTTTTATCCAAATATCTCTTTGAGCAAACGGTATCTCAATTCCGTCTTTAGCAAACCGTTCAGCGATTTGGTGATTAATCTCAGATTTTATGGAAAGCATCCAATTGACGTCCCCAAGAATAGCCCTAATTTCAAAATCTAAACTGTCAGATCCAAATCCCTGAAATACTACTGAAGGTCCCGGATCTTTAAGTATCTTAGGATGAGCTTCGGCAATCTCTTTCAATATCGCTTCGACTACCTTGGTATCCGTTCCATACGCCACACCTACTGGAATAATAAGGCGTCCAACTGTGTTTCCGCGAGTGTAGTTAGTAACAACACCAGAAACTAAATCTGCATTAGGAATTATAACGTCCGATCGGTCAAAAGTCTCAATTCGAGTTGACCGGACGGAAATATCTCGAACATATCCCATTTTACCACTAACTTCGATCCAATCCCCTACACTTACTGGACGTTCAATGAGTAAAATAATCCCCGACACAAAATTAGATACAATATTTTGCAATCCAAAACCAATACCTACAGAAAGTGCGCCAGCAACTATCGCTAGAGATGATAAATCCAAACCAGTCGTTGAAAATGCAATTATAGCTGCTAAAAAAATACCAACGTAACCAACACCAGATATAATTGCTGTTTGAGCTCCGCTGTCCATTGAAGTTCTAGGAAGTACTGTTGATTGTAAAGCAGATTGGACAAAACGGGTAATCATATACCCAATTGTAAAAATGATTAAAAAACCTAAAATTAGACCAGGCGATAATTTAATTGTTCCAAGCTCAAATCCACTTTGAAAATTCGACCAAATTTCAAACAGTTCTTGCTGTCTTACTCCCCATATAACAGCGAAAAATGGTAGTGAAATTAGTAGCAGAACGAAAGATAATAAAATCGGCACAAGCTGATCTCTATGATCTTTCTCCTCACCCAAAACCATAAGGTAAAGATCAATTACATAATCTTGAATTATAATCACGGTTAATAATAAACCTAATGAAAGAATGATTGATTTAGTTAATTCCTGACCGGCATTCACGTACCCAACAGCCACCAAAATTGGAGCTAGAAATATGGAAATAAATAACAATCGATAGATTAGGTTTGGAAGGCGACGCAAAAAACTTATCCTAATTTGCTCATCATCTTTTTGTTTTTGTAAAATTAAGTTTTCTATTTCTTTAATTGAAGTACAAACGCGCCACAAAATGAGTCCAGCTAGTGTCGTTATAATCAATACTGCAAAAGAATAAGTATCCTGATTTATGCTAGTCTGTGATAGGCCTGTAGCAGTTAGATCAAAAAAGATCAAAACAATTGCAGCCCCCGCAAAATTTGAATTAGTAGTAACTTTTTCGCTAATATTTAAAGATGATAAAAAACCAACATCACCACTAAATAATTGTTTTGGAACCCATAAAGCAAACAATAATAATGCAGCGAAATAAGGCAGCTGATCCAAAAAGAGAGAGCCCTTCAATCCTACCATTCCAGAAAGATGTAAAGCCCTTACAATCAATAATATTGAAACAAACTTAAATAAAAATTCTAACAACGAAATAGGTAGTTTTATGACCCCAAAACGTTTTGCAGGAGTTTTATGAGCAATACTGTCTAGTGAATTCGTTACCTTTAAGCCCACAAACCAAGAAGCAATTGCCCCAAAAACTAGAGCAAAAATACTAACAGCTTGCATTTTAAAATTTGTTTTTTGAGCATCTGATATTTCAATTGAGCGAAACTCTCTTATTGGCGCGAACAAGGCAGTAAAACTTTGAGATATTGCCGGGACCCAAATGTTTGGACGCAATGGGCTTTCAACACTGGTCAAAAGAGCATCCGTTTGGCGAGCTCTGAGTAATAAATCTATTTCGTTAATTAGTGTATCTGCCTGAATAAAAGCATCATTTGCCCGCAGACCTGGTATTTTTAATTCATTAAGAAGATTTTTCAATTCGTTTCTTCTAACTTTTAATGGATCCTCAGAACCATCATCTGGAACTGGTGGAAGTGCATTAAATTGCGTCTGAATTAAAGAAATACGATCAGAGTTAACACCCGTTGAAGTTTTAAAAACACTTCTCCAGTTACTAACTTCATTTCTCAAAATTTCTAATGATTTTTCTGATGCCCTTCCCGCCGATAGAACAGACTCTGCTCTAGTTACTGTACTTTCCCAATTCTCATAAGCGAAATCACTCTGATTAACTTCTGAATTAGCAATCGCAAAATATGGTGTAAAAGTTAATAAGATAAAAACTAAAATAAATCTCATAGCTATCCTTCAAAAACAGTCGGGAGATCACTTTTCACAGTATTCATCCAATTACGAGTTGGCAAACCTTTAGACTGCAAAAACTCTTGGTTGAATAATTTTGATTGATAACGAGTACCAAAATCACACAAAATTGTAACAACCTTGCAGCCCTTTCCTAAATCTTTTGCTAATCGTTTAGCTCCAGCAATATTTATTCCCGAAGAACTCCCTAAACACAGCCCTTCATGTTCCATCATATCAAAAACAATGTTTAGTGCTTCTTTATCTTCAACTTGATAAACATAATCAGGAACAAGGCCTTTTAAATTTTCAGTAATTCTGCCCTGCCCTATTCCTTCTGTAATTGAACCCCCGCTAGAGGCGAGAACACCGTCTGTAAAGTACGAGAAAAGCGCCGCACCCATCGGATCAACCAGACCAATCTTAACTCCTTTAGGTTTCAGAAAATCAGTTACACCCGCTAAAGTTCCACCAGACCCACATGCGCAAATAAATCCATCAACTTGATTGCCAGTTTGCTGCCAAATTTCTGGTCCAGTTGTATCAATGTGAGCCTGCTTATTTGCAACGTTATCAAATTGATTTGCCCAAATAGCTCCCTCAGGAAGAGTTTTAGATAATTTTTCAGCTAAGCGTCCAGAGTACTTTATATAATTATTGGGGTTTTTGTAGGGAACTGCTGGAACTTCAATCAATTCGGCTCCTGCGAGACGGATCATATCTTTTTTTTCTTTACTTTGCGTTTCAGGAATAACAATCACGGTTTTGAACCCCATTGAGGCACCTACGAGAGCTAATCCAATTCCGGTATTGCCCGCAGTTCCCTCAACAATAGTTCCGCCTGGGTTTAGTTGACCAGCATTTATTGCACTTTTGATAATGCTCAATGCAGCCCTGTCTTTTACAGATTGACCAGGATTTAGAAATTCCGCTTTTCCAAGAATAGTACAACCTGTTTCTTCACTAGCTTGCCTTAATTTTATTAATGGTGTGTTTCCTATTACTGAAGCTAGATCAGAAGCATAGTCCATTTAGAGTAGCCTTATAATATTTCATTCAATAAAGAATTTAGAAAAAATCTCTTTTAACTGCATTTCATTGAGTCCAACAACTATTTCTATTTACCTAAAATTTAAAGATATGTTTTATAAATTTTCAGATAAACGGTTATATATCTGTTCATATTCAGCCAGTAAATCAATTTCCCCGCAGCTACGCCGTAGTGGCATATATTCTTTTGCCACTAATCTTGAAATCAAGCCATAACAACGCTGCCACTCGACCAAATCCCAGTCTTTCCCTATTTCGATTTCTTTATCATTATTAAAATAAACGTAAGCCTCTATTTTATTTTTTGAAAAATAATCTATATCATTCAATATAATAGAAGACTTTCGTAATTCATAATTAAAGCCACCTTCATAAAAATCTAATCGATTTAAATCATGATCCTCCAGATCAAGAACAGCAAGACCCTTGGCAAAGGATCCCCGATTGAATTTTATAACTGGAAAATTATTATTTTTAACCCAAAAAACCGAGTGGTTTTCAAGCTCTGCCCTTACCAAGTTGACATTATCAAGCGAACGGCCAAGACAAACCTCAAGGAGTTCTCTGTCGCAGAGTGTTCCATATAGAAAAATATTAGTCATTTTAAGCTAAAACCTGACCTTTAAACCCTAGGTCGGTTTCTCAATTGTAATTTGTGTGACATCACAATTGCCATAATGAAAAGTGGACGCGCATGAGGTTAAGTAAAAGTTCCACATTCTTTGAAACCTGTCATCAAAACCCATTTCAGAAATTTGATCCCATTTAGCATTAAATGTCTCATGCCAGCGTCGTAAGGTTTTGGAATAACTTTCTCCAAACTCTATTGAATTTACAACTTTCAAGCCAGCACGTTCAACTTCTGACCTAAGCGCAGCTGGGCTAGGCAACATCCCACCTGGAAAAATATATTTTTGAATGAAATCCACTCCACGTCGATATATTTCCCACCTAGCCTCTTGGATGGTAATAATCTGAAGTGTAGCCTGTTTTCCAGGATAAAGGCAGTTTTTAACGCAATCAAAATAGGCTGGCCAATATTTTTCTCCTACGGCTTCAAACATTTCTATGCTCGCTATGCCGTCATATTTCCCACGTTCATCCCTATAGTCCTGAAGCTTGAAATTAACCATATCTGAAAGACCCGCATCTTTGATGCGCTTTTCAGCATATTTTAATTGCTCTTTGCTAATTGTTAACCCTGTAACTTTAAGTCCCCGTTCTTTTGCCGCATATTCAGCAAAGCCTCCCCAACCACACCCTATTTCAAGAATATGATCACCTTTCTTTGCACCCATTTGATTTATTAATGAAGAGTACTTTTCAATCTGAGCGCTTTCTGTGCTTTCCTGCCCAGTTTTGAAAATTGCAGATGAATATGTCATAGTTTCATCGAGCCACAATTTGTAAAAATCATTTCCTAGATCGTAATGATAGCTTATATTCTTTCTTGCTTGAGACTTGGAATTAGATTGTAGCCAAAATCGAAATTTTTCCCAGGCCCTTACCATACCCATACCTGGAAAAGAATCATACATCTCATCATTATCAGCGTGCACAAGGTCTAAGAACGCTTGTAAATCAGGCGTAGACCACCAACCATCAAGATAAGCATCACAAAAACCAAGATCCCCTTCCCGGATAAGCCTTGCAAAAACATCTTCATTGTTGATTTTAAGCTTACTTACAGGCCCAGGTTTTTTCCCATGTGCACGAAAAACTCGACCGTCAGGTAATTCAAAATCTAACCTGCCAGTATTCATTTTTTTTGTCATTTCAAAAACTTGCGAAAAATACCGTGGCAAGTTTTTCTGTCCTACTGTTGTTTCTAACATGACCTAACTCTTAAAACTTCCTATTCTTATAAGCGTCTAGCGCTATTTTTCTTCCTTCAGACAAATCAACTATAGGTTTAGGATACTCCATTTGCACTGATAATTTCCAGTTTTTTGGGATCGCGTCAAAGAAAGAAAGTGCATTTTTTGAATTTTTGCCACTAAATTCAGCAAGCCACCTATCTCTATATTCGTACTGGCTATCAAACTTCTCTAATTGTGTATTCGGATTAAAAACTCTGAAATATGGAGTTGCGTCGGGTCCAGATCCCGCAGACCATTGCCAACCCATTGCATTACTCGCTGGATCCCAATCGATCAAACAATTTTCAAACCATTTTAGCCCAATTTTCCAGTGAGTCATTAAATGTTTGGTTAAAAAGGAAGCAACAATCATTCGACCTCTATTATGCATTCGACCGGTTACATATAACTCTCGCATTGCAGCATCAACAAAAGGAATTCCAGTACGGCCCTGCTTCCATCGAGTAACTCTTTCATCTTTCTCATTTGTATTCCACGGAAAGCTATCCCATTCCTGACGCCAGTTACTATTTAAAATGCGAGGTGTATGGTGAGCTAAATGATACGCGAACTCCCTCCAGACAAGTTCTTTCAAAAATATTTCGGCAGCATCATGCCCCTCTTCCAAAGCCTTAAGACCAGCATTCCAACATTCAATTGGAGAAATTTCACCTAAAGATAAGTTTTCGGACAAACCAGAAGTCCCATCCAGTGATGGAATATCTCGAAAAGTAGAATAATGCTTCACGTTACTCGAAATGAAATAAGCTAATCGCTCTCTAGCAGCGTCTTCTCCTAAGCGCACAAAGCGACGAACAACCGATGAGCCACGTGACATACCTTTTCCAAAGCGCCAGCCGTCTAAACTTTCAGTCATCAGCTTTTGGTCAGTTGCTATAATTTCAGAAACTTTTGTCTCGAATCCAAGCGTGTCTTTAAGTCGAGTTGCTTTCCAAAATGGCGTATAAACCTTAAAAAAGTCACTAGACTTTGGCGAAACTGACCAAGGTTCAAACAAAAGATGCCCAGGAAAACTTTTAACCAAAAGCCCCTTTTGTTTTAACAAGGACTTAATGTGGGTATCTCTATCATTCAATGGAGGCAGGTAGGTGCGCGCCCAAACTACTTGGTTTGCCTGAGTTTCATTAATTAGATCAGTTAAAACTTTCTCTGCAGAACCTGTCCTGAAAATAACATCCACACCATATTTTTTATATTTCGCAGCGAGATATTCTAAACCCAAACCAAGTCTCCACTTAGGAGCACTTCCAAGATTATCGACAAACTCATCTCTGATAAAAACTGGTATTACCGGTTGTTTGGAATCTATAACGAACTTTAGAGCAGGATTATTATCAAGCCGAAAGTCGCGTCTTATCCAGTAAATTATAGGTTTTTTCATTGTATCAGTGGATATAGTCTAACAAACTGTTTCAGCCAGTTTTTAAGAAATTATAGAACTTCATCTAAGGCTTGAATTACAGCTTTTACCTCTTCTTCTTTCGTATAATGTACAAAACTTAACCGCAGAGCGCCATGAGCTATATCAACACCTAATGCTTCCAGAAGTCTAACTGCGTAGAAATCATCGCCTCCGGCCAATATATTTAAATCTGATAGCTTTTTAGCTACTTCAAATGCATTGCACTTCAGATCTACCGCTACAGTTGGAGCTCTTTTTGAAGCATTAGAGGGACCCAGCAATCGAGTTGAGTTCTTTGATTTTACATAATCCAATAATGGCTGAAGAAGTTTTTTCTCATAATCTCTCAGCAGTTTATGCACCATTATTGGTGCCTCAGATAAACTTATATTATGGTGAGCTGCTAAGGCATCAAAATATTCAACAATACCCGCACAGGCCGCTATCTGTGCATGGTCTGGCCCAGCAGGAGTAAATTTTTTAGTCAAAAATTTTTCGTTAAAATAATGCCCTTGGTTAGGGAGCAATTCAGCAAGGACCTCTCTGATAACCATTATACCTTGATGAGGTCCATAAGTCTTATAACTTGAGAACAGATAGATATCTGCTCCTATTTCATCTACATTTGGTAAGCCATGTGGAGCGTAACTCACTCCATCAACACAAACAAAGGCGCCAGCAGAATGTGCCCGTGATACTATTTCCTTGACTGGATTAATATGTGCAACGATATTTGAACAGTGTGGAAAGCACACTAATTTTACATCTTCACTTAGCAAATTTTCCAAATCTTCTATATTTAGCTCGCCAGTTTCTTTGTTAACTTTCCACTCTTTAATCTGCACTCCTTGATTAGAAAGTCTTCGCCAAGAGCCAGTATTTGCTTCATGATCCTGATTTGTAACAATAATCGCATTACCTGGAACCAACCATTCTCCAAAAGCTTGAGCTAAAACATATGTATTTTGAGTTGTAGATGGTCCAAAGCTCACTTCACTCTCTTTGACACCCAAATAGCGCGCAAGGCCTACCCTAGCCTCATCCATTTCATTTCCACCAGAAATACTGGCTTCAAAAGCACCATAAGGCTGTACTTTTCTCTCATTATAAAATCGCTTCAGGCGATTAATAACTTGCCCACACGCATAAGAACCTCCTGCATTTTCAAAAAAAGCTTTATTCATTAAGCTATTTTCCGAAAATGCCGGAAACTGATTACGAACAAAATTTATATCTAAGTCCATAATTGGCCTCTATTATGACTATTTTTTTTATTTATAAGCAACATCTTACAGGTAGTATTTAATTTAAAATTCAATCTCCGATAGTTTATCAACAAAATAAAATTACCCAATTGTTAAAACATAACAATTTGCTGTAAGAATAAAGACCCTAATAAGGGTCTTTATTTAAAAGCATTAAATTTATTTTGTTGCGCCCTGTCCAGTTTCTTTAGCATTCACTAGGCAAGCCATATTTCCATAGGGGTGTTTGTTTTCATACATGAGCTGATGAGCGTGACCTATTTCGTCAAAACTATAAGTTCCTGACAAACATGGATCAACTTTTCCTGCCAAAAGCAATTCATTCACAGCTTCTGACTGTTCATCATTTGCCAAATGTGACCCTTGAAAACGTTTTTGCATCATCCAGTGATAACGCAGGTCCATGGTTATATTATATCCCGTTGTTCCAGCACAAATTACCACCATACCACCTGTATCACAGATGAAACCTGATGTTGGCAATGTCGCCTCGCCCGGATGCTCAAATACAATTTTAGGATTTTTTCGTTCACCGAGTATATCCCAAATGGCTTTTCCAAAAGCGCGTGCCCCTTTAATAAAATTACCATACTCTGGAGATGCAGTATCCGGCATAGACCCCCAATGATCAAAGTCATTACGGTTTATGACCCCAACAGCGCCTTTATCCAAGCAGAACTGCCGTTTGTCTTCATCTGAAATTACGGCAATAGCTTTACCTCCTAAAGCAGAAACAATTTGCAACGCCATAGCACCAAGGCCACCGGCAGCACCCCAGACCAAAACAACATCGTCTTTTTCAACAGTATGTGGCGCCCAACCCATTAATTGGCGATATGCTGTTGATGCACAAAGCATATAACAGCCAGCTTCTTCCCAAGTAAGATGTTTAGGCTTCTTCTTAATTTGATGGGATTGAGCTTTGGCAAATTGACAATAGGAACCATAGTTCGTTTGATAACCCCAAATACGAACGCTAGGCGCAAGCATTGGGTCTCTACCCGATAGCACCCAAGCATCATCAGGCTCCCACCAGCCAGAATGAACCACAACTTCATCTCCTATTTTCACATCGGAGACTTCCTCACCAACGGCCCAAACGATACCAGAAGCATCGGAGCCACCAGCATGAAAATCCTCTGATTCCCCCTTTTTCTGTCGATCCTTAATAACATCCACTGGAAATCCAAGCGCCGCCCAAACGTTGTTATAGTTTACACCCGTTGCCATCACATAAACCAATACGTCTTTAGGCCCAATTGTTGGCGTATCGATGACTTCTCTTTGCCATGCTTTACTTGGCTCTCCAAACCGGTCCTGTCGAACTAAAAAAGCATGCATCTTTTCTGGAACCTCCCCCAGAGGTGGCATATCACCGAGATCGTAAAGCTGTTTGGTAGCCATTTTTTCTTCTCCTTTGATTTAAATCCAAAATTTTTCTTTTACTTCCGCTGATCTAATATCAGCGCCAGTATCTACATTGAGAACCGTTCCTGCGTCCCAGTGGCCTCGCTCAATCATCCCAATTGCAACATTAGTCTGAAAATCAGGAGACCATGCAGCTGAAGCAATTAAGCCCACTTGATTATTTTTGGAAAGAACCCTCCATCCAGTTACATTGTGCGGCAAGTCATCACCGCCACCAATAGAAATCGGACACACTATACGGTCTGATCCATCTCTTTTTTGTTTTTCAATTGTTGCTTTTCCAAGATACTCATCTGGCGAATTACAAAATCTTGCAAGCCCGGCCTCTACAGGTGTGTTTTGCCGTGTCATATCCGACCCGTATGATAATAATCCACCTTCAATTCGTTCAATCAAATTTGGACAACCGGCTCTGACATTTAAATCTTTTCCAGCTTCAAAAAAGGCGTCCCAAAGAGGCTTTCCATATTCTGTACCATCAACATAAATTTCAAAACCACCCTGCTTAGACCAACCTGAACGCGCCACAACAAAATCCGTATCAAGGAATTTTAACTTTTTGTAACGAAAAAATTTAATTTCACGAACAACGTCGCCAAAAACCCTAGCGGTTAGATCTTCTGCTAGTGGCCCCTGAATAGCCAACGGAGAAACATCAGGTTCTTCAATCTCGACTTGTAAATTTTTTCCAATTGCTAAACCAAGTAGAAACTGAAGCAAATCACCATCAGCGATTGATAACCAGTAGTGATCTTCAGCTAATTTTATAGCAACTGGATCATTTAACATTCCGCCATTATCATCACAGATAGGCATGTAGTAACACTGATCTTCAGCCATTTTGTTCATGTCACGAGGACTAACCATTGTCATCATTTTAGCTGCATCAGGACCTTTGACGCTTACCTGCCTTTCCACAGACACGTCCCAAACTTGAACGTATTTTTTTAGATGATGATAATCGTCTCGATAACTTTCAAAATAGCTTGGTAGCAGCATATGGTTATACACTGTGTAAGCCTTAGCTCCAGCAGCTTGGACGCCAGCAGAAAATGGCGTACCGCGAACTCTTCTTGAAGGAACTATGCCAGCCATTTAGGCTGAACCTTTCCAATCAATGGGGCAAACTTCCGCAGATTTTCCGCCGAAATCCCAAACTCGCCCATAATCACGAACCTTAGATTTAATACCTTTGGCTGCTATTATATCAGGGCCCATCCAATACTTTGTATTACTTATTAATACGGGTTGGTCTTTTTCATTACCTTCAATGAGTTCAATTTCACCCTGTATTTTACGCCCAATCATTATCGAACGTTTCTTACCTTCTCTGACAATATCAACTTTTGTTTTTTCAGCACCAATAATCTCGCTCACAAGCATCGTGAACAAACCAGTGGTTCCTCCTGCCTGACCACTTAAAATACGAAGCAAACCATTATAAGCCTTTCCACTGGCAGCACTGTCTATATATGCCGCGACCTTCCAATCACCTTCACCCATACGGCCGGGTATATCCACTAACAAACCGACATCTATTCCAGCCAAATTTTCTTCTTCATAGTAGCCCTCATCAATCGCAATTGCCATCCATGCATGACAGTGGCCTTCGGTAGGTGGATGAGCGCCTAGACTAACAACACAAGGGCAAAAAACCGTACAAGAACAATTTAGAAATAGCTCTCCCTTTATAGCCCACTCTGTCGGAGTAGCCTGACGTCTCTTTGGGTTCTCCATTCGTTGATTGATACGCTGGCTAACTGGTAATTTATCCGCTTCAGGTTTTCTGCTTATTGCCATAAAACCGTTCCTTAATTTAAAATAATATAATTATGCTCGGCCCACTGAGAATCAGCAGTATGCCAAGCGGTTTTACAAGAAAGTGGCCCAATTGTGGTAGTTTTTCTAGTACCATCATAAACGTGGCTAGTCCCATCCAAAGAAAATTCATGACGCCACCTGCAAAGCCTAGAACCATAAACAGCCAACAACACCCGACGCAATAAGCGCCGAGGCTCAACCCCATACGTAAACCGCCGCTAAAACCAACTCGCCAATAACCGACAAAATATGACATTGGACTATGGCAGACACCATGACAAACTTCCTTGGCACGGGTAAATTGGAATGCTCCCGCAACAATTAAAAGAGCAGCAGATAGCCATAAAGACTTTGCTTTGCCCATCATATCAACCACATTCAAATAAAGTAATGCTAATTGAGTGCCGCTGATTATTAAAGAGAATAACACCCAGACAATTGAATAACCTATAAGTACGCCCAACCAACCTACCCTTGTTCCATTTGCACTGGTCATCAAATCTTCGTAACTTCTCAAAGTCGGGACCATTGTTGGGAGCATCATCGCTGCCATCATTATTGCCCACATTCCAGCAAGTGGTAGAAAACTGGTCATGGAATTATCCATCGCCATGTGACCCTTCATAGGATCCATAGATGTCATTCTTTTCGACATATCCATGTTGGACATAGGCTCTTTGGACATATCCATGTTGGACATTGCGGTATTCATAGACATGCGTCCTAACAAATCCATATTCATCGATAGGCTCATGGAGTAAAGCCACCACCAAGACGCTAATATAGAAGCAAAAAACGCTATCCAAAAAATATTACGCGAAATAGCCATTACATTTCACTCCGAACAATTAGTCCAATCTTAAACCGCTCTCGAGATACACTGTTTTGTTTTTCACACAAGAAAAAACGTTTAAATGACGCACCGTAAAAATTTTTTAACTTTTCTTATTTAAATCTTTAAATTTTGGAGTTTTTTGCTTAAACATCAGATGTTCTTTTGAACTATGGACATAAACGCGCTCATAATAAGCGGATCGGACCAGGGGGCGGTACCCTGCGGCTCCACCAAAATATACCTTTGGGGCCGAAATAGGATCGACGGACGTCTAAAAGGGTTAGCTTTGTTTCGGCGGGAAGCCACCGTTATCGGCGCAAAATGTACAATTGCAAATGACAATCGTGCTCCAGTAGCGATGGCTGCGTAAGCAGTCGGAGATACTGAAATCTAAGTCCAAACCTCTAGCTTGGTTTGGCGGGGTTCGTAGGCACCTGGCAACAGAAGCCTACACTTAAAATAATTAGCGCGGTAAACCCTTTTAACGATTTTGGTTTTTTTGAAGGGTATGAGGAGTGAAACGTGGTAGATGAAATCGATTATGGCAATTTAATGCACAATGCCATGAGGTCCCTAATCCAAGATGTACTGATAGAAGTAAAAGATAATGGCTTACCAGGCGAGCATCATTTTTTCATAACCTTTGATACTAATCATGCGGAAGTCGAAATGGCTCCGTGGCTAAAAGAAAGATATCCAACAGAAATAACAGTTGTGATGCAACATTGGTATGATGATCTAGATGTCAGAGATGATGGTTTCTCAGTAACCTTAAACTTTGGAGATACCCCAGAGCATTTAGTTATACCCTATGAAGCTATACTTACTTTTGTGGACCCCTCAGTTGAATTTGGTTTGAGATTTGAAACTAGTGACGAGGAAGATAATACTGAAGAGCCAGCAATTTCAAACTCAGATGAAGACAATAGAGACAAAATAAAGAAAGATACTGGAGAAATCGTAAGTCTTGATAGTTTTCGCAAGTGAATTCTTGTAAATTTTTAATTAATTTCTAACGGAATAAATGTCTACAATACCAAAAAAACGTTCACTAACTCTTAAAGGCCATCGAACCTCGGTAAGTATAGAGGATAAATTCTGGGAAGAGTTTTGCAAAATAGCTTATAGAAAAAAGATTAGCGTAAACGCGTTAGTTTCAGAATTAGACTCAGCCCGCGAACTAAACTCCGTAAGCCTGGCTTCTTTGATAAGGAACCTTGTATTGGTTGATTTACTAAAAAGACTTGAAAATACCTAACATCATCCAAGAATACCAAGAACCGGAAATGTTTCTAATAGCCAGAATGAAATAGAAGAAAAGCCGCCGGTTAACATCAATAGACCTACCGTCCAAAGCAATAGACCCATTATTCGTTCAATTATTTTGAAGTACTGCTTAAAGAACTTAAGAAACCCTTCCAACCTATTAATAAAAATTGCAAAAATTAAAAAAGGTATTCCAAGACCCATTGCATAAAAAGCCAATAACACAGTGCCTTTTACGATAGAACCATTTGAAGCTGCCAAACTCAAAATAGCCCCTAGCTGAGGACCAATGCAAGGCGTCCAACCAAAAGCAAAAGCAAGGCCAAGCACATAAGAACCAAAAACTGTTCCTTGGTAGTTCTCAACCTCAAATCTGGCCTCCCTATTCAAGAATTGCAAACGATAAATACCCAGAAAATGAAGCCCAAATAACATTATAACAAGACCAGCAATCGTATTTAATAATGCTTGATATTCAAAAAATATTGCTCCTATGGCTGATGCTGAAAATCCTAGAAAAATAAATACCGTTGACAAACCTAAAACAAAAAATAATGCGGTTAAAACTATTTTTTGACGCCCTTTTCTATTCTCAATTTTGGTCAAAGCGACGCCACTCATATAGGCTATGTAGGGAGGAACAATAGGAAGAACGCAGGGGCTTAAAAAAGAAATTAGCCCAGCAATAAAAGCCACAATAAGCCCTGGCAGCAAGTTTGCATCAATTATTTCGATTCCAAACATAGCGTCTTAATAGTTTAGAATTAGTAAAAGGTCACGCTGTACATATTGATTGAACCGCATTACTCTAATTGATGGTCAGTTAATATGGGGTACAAGGTTGATTGAGTTAGATACAAGGGGTCTGCTATGCCCTCTCCCAGTTTTGAAACTAAGAAAAGCAATCCAAAATATTTCACAAACCGAAAAAATTAAATTGCTTACCGATGATCCTGCTGCTCTGGTAGATATTCCTCACTTTTGTAGTGAGCAGGGCCACCAGATAATACAAAGACTTCAAGAAACCAATTATTACCTGTTTATAATCGAGCGTTGAACAAAGTTAAGTTTTCAAAGACCACCATCCACGACGTTTCGGTTTTGAATTTTCATCATTACCTTCATCATTTAAGCCTAAACCTTCATTATTTGCGCTTTTTTTAGATGATTTCCTTTCTTGTTTTGATGATTCATTTCGATCATTTGTCGAATTGTTTTCTTCTATAATTTTGGTGGGAGTTGCTTTTTGGTTAACTTTTGAATCAGATGGCTCCCTAGCTTCAAGACTTACGATATCTTGGGTTGAGCTTGGGAAAGACTCTCCAGTATTAGTATTTTTTCTACTCTTATTTCTCTCCTGTGTGCTCTTTTTATTTTCACTTTTTTTGCTAGATATGTTTTTTTTGTATGGTGACGAATTTTCAGACGTATCATTAACTAAAGAATTTACCTCTTCAGTCTCTTCCTGATTTAACTTTGCATCTTCTTCATTCGCAAAATGTTTTTTTCTACGGCGACGCCTTCGACGATTTTTTTTTGGTTTTTCGTCCTCGTCTTTTGGGTTTTCGTTTGTTTCTTCTTCTGAGACTCCCATTATACCATCGGCTGTTACAAGCTCTGGTTCCTCTTCAGTCACTATACGAGTTGCCGACTTTAACTTTTCGATAGAATATTCTGGGCTTACTAAGTTTATATCCCCTTCAACTCGCACGGATAGAAGATAATTCCTTTCAATCGATGCTATATAATCACGTTTCTGGTTCATAATATAATTAGCAACACTAACAGGACACTTAACAACCACTTCTTGAGATCGCTTTCGAACGCCCTCTTCTTCAATTTGCCGAAGTATGGATAAAGCAAGATTGTCATCTGATCGAATTAAACCTGTTCCGTGACATGACGGGCAGCTTTGTGTTGTTGCCTCTAACATTCCAGGCCTTAATCTCTGCCTACTCATTTCTAACAAGCCAAATCCTGAGATGCGCCCCAACTGAATACGTGCTCTGTCAGATTTCAATCTATCCTTAATTCTTCTTTCAACGCTGGCATTGTTTCTTCGCTCATCCATATCGATAAAATCAATAACAATTAATCCGGCCAAATCTCTTAATCTTAACTGACGAGATATTTCGTCAGCTGCTTCTAGATTTGTTTTTAAAGCGGTATCTTCAATAGAACCTTCCTTGGTTGCACGACCCGAGTTTACATCAATTGCAACGAGCGCTTCTGTTATCCCAATCACAATGTATCCGCCCGATTTAAGCTGAACTACCGGATTGAACATTGCACTGAGAAAACTTTCGACCTGGTATCTTGCAAAAAGAGGAAGCCCATCATGATAATATTTAACATTTTTCGCATGGCTAGGCATTATCATTTTCATGAAGTCTTTTGCATTTTTATAACCGCGCTCACCCTCTACAAGAACCTCGTCTATATCGCGATTATAAAGATCTCTAATAGATCTTTTTATCAAATCTCCTTCCTCATAAATTTTGTTTGGAGCTATTGATTTAAGGGTCAATTCTCTGATTTGTTCCCAGAGACGCTGTAAATATTCATAATCTCGTTTAATTTCTGTTTTAGTTCTCTTTGCTCCCGCAGTTCTAACGATAAGACCAGCACCTACAGGAACATCTATTTCATTAGCAATCTCTTTTAATTTTTTTCTGTCGGACAGGTTTGTAATTTTTCTGCTAATTCCTCCACCACGAGCTGTATTTGGCATGAGAACACAATAACGCCCTGCTAATGATAGATAAGTAGTAAGTGCTGCACCTTTGTTTCCACGCTCCTCTTTAACAACCTGAACCAACATTATTTGCCGAACTTTAATTACTTCCTGAATTTTATATCTACGCTGCCGTGGCTTTCTAATGCGCCTAATATCTAAATCATCGTCAAACTCTGAAACTGGCTCTATTTCCTTTTTAGGGTCAACGCTTACCCCACCCTTTTCTTTTTCTTTTATCTCTGCACTGGTATCTTTTTCACTAGACCCTAGGTCCTTCTCTATAATGTCATCACTTTTTTTACGAGCACGCCTGTTGTAACGACGCTTATTACGGCCGGATTCATTACTGTCAGCTACTTCTTTACCAGATTTTTCCTCATTAACTTGGCTTCCTAAATCATCTGAGTTTACCACTTCATCACTTGATTCAGTTTCTATGTTTGCAGCAATAGGCTTAATAGATTTTCTAGGCCTGCCACGAGGCTTTTTTTCCTCTTTGGTTTCGACTGATTGAATATCTTCCTTATTGGTTTTGTTTTTTTCAGCCTTCTTTTTTGGTATATCCTTTCGTTTACTGCCTAACCGTTTAGATTTTACTTCTGTAGTTTCCTCTCCACCCTCACCAGTATCAACTTGATTACTATTATCTTCTATTGAACTTGAAGCATCTAAGGCTTTGGGACTCTCTGAAGCACTCTCTTCATTTTCTTCTTTCGAAAGATCATTTTCATCAATCTGTCTAACTGCCTCATCATCATCTTTTCTTCGCATAGCTTCAGAAAAAGCCCGTTCTTCTTCCATTAAGGCTTCACGATCAGCTATTGGTATTTGATAATAGTCAGGATGAATTTCCGAAAAAGCCAGAAAGCCATGTCGGTTTCCGCCATAATCGATAAAAGCCGCCTGCAATGACGGTTCAATTCGTGTAACTTTTGCTAAGTAAATATTACCCGCAAGTTGCCGCCGGTTATCTGACTCAAAGTCAAACTCCTCGACCTTATTTCCTTCAACGACCACAATACGAGTTTCCTCGGCATGCGTCGCATCGATAAGCATTTTTTTTGCCATAACTTCCATATATCAACAAACATAGGAAAGGTCATAGATTGCCAATCCGTTATGTTCAGCTGTCCTGATTGGGCGATGTCTATTCCAGAATTGAAACTATTCAATTCTATAATTGCACAAGCGTTAGATTTTAACGTGTTTGACATCACAATTTCTCTCCAGCAGCTTCAGCTGCCAACTTCTTCCCTTACAAAAAAGGGATATAAAGGCCTAAAGGCCCCATCAACTAGTTTAACTGGGCCCTCTTAAAAGAAAGCAACCTGGGAAAACTCTTGAATTCTTCAGTCAAAGTAAAGCAATTACTCTGCCAATTAACAATAACGAGGATCTGCTATCAATTACAATAGATAAAATTCCATTATTTTTGATCTGCTCATTTTTCCAAAGCTCTAAGTCTAGCTATCAACGACGAAGTATCCCATCGAGCGCCCCCTAATTTTTGTACATCTTTATAAAAATCATTAACCAATGCAGTAACGGGTAGGCTTGCGCCTATCTGATCGGAAGTTTCTAAACAAATTTTTAAATCTTTTCGCATCAAATCAACTGCAAAACCATGATCAAAGTCATTATCAAGCATTGTCTCATATCTATTTTCCATCTGCCAACTGCCCGCAGCCCCCTGGGAAATCACTTCAACAACATCCCTACCATCTAAACCTGCCTTTTCTGCAAAATGAAGTGCCTCAGAAAGTCCCTGAACTAACCCTGCAATAGCAATCTGATTGCACATCTTTGTCTGTTGACCAGTTCCGCTTTCACCAATTCTCTTACATATTTTCGAATATATTTTCAAAATAGGCTGTACTTTGGTAAATGCACGCTGATTACCACCGCACATTATTGACAGTAATCCATTTTCTGCGCCAGCCTGCCCTCCGGATATAGGTGCATCAATAAAATCGAACCCACTATCGGTGCTTATATCAAAAAGTTCTTTTGTAACACGGGTTGATACAGTGGTATGGTCCACAAAAATTGAACCTTTCCCAATTTTTGAAAATGCTCCATTCGTCCCAACGGTAACTTCACGTAAATCGTCGTCGTTTCCAACACAACACATTACAAAATCCGCACCATCTGCGGCTTCGGCAGGAGTTGCTGCAATCTCTCCACCGTATTCGAAGTGCCATTTTTTGGATTTATGGGAGCTTCGATTATATACTTTCAGGCGGTGCCCAGCTTTCGCCAAATGACCAGCCATTGGGAAACCCATAACGCCCAAACCAATAAAAGCTAAATTTTTCATATTAACACCTAACATTTTACTTTCCTAATTCTGTCTCTTAAGTACAGATGTTGCAAGGAGATAACTTTTGTCCAGAATGATTCATGTCGATATTAATTAAATGGTTAAGCCTAGCCTTAGTTAGTTTTTGCATTTTAATTTCCATAATAGCTATGACCAGCTATTATCTGGCGTCACGCTCTCTTCCAAATTACAATAATAATTTAGTCGCTGAAGATATAACAGAAAGGGTCAAAATTATAAGAGACTCTGCGAATATTCCTCACATATTCTCAATGAACGATAACGATGCTTTTTTTGCTTTAGGCTATGCCCATGCACAAGATCGCTTTTGGCAATTAAATATTTTAAGGAGGTCAGCTCAAGGGCGCCTGTCAGAATTATTTGGTCAAAAAACATTAGAACTTGATGAATTTGTTAGAAGGTTAGATCTTTACAACTTAGCGAGGTCTTCTGTAAAACATCAATCGGAACGAACTAAGTCAATTTTAAAAGCTTATTCAGATGGCATAAACGCCAGAGTTAAGGAAATTAATACCGAAGCGCTTGGGCGAGGTTCGCCTGAAATGTTTTTATACCCTAATGAATTCTCTTTGTGGCGGCCTGCGGATAGTATTGCTATCTTTAAGTTACTTTCTTTAAAAATGACTGGCCATATTGACGCTGAAGTAACCTATGCCAAAACGCTACTCGCAGTTGATGATCATAAAATGGTATCTGCTTTGCTACCAGATTCACCAGGCAAACCAGTCACTAATCTTCAAGACCTCGAACAACTATCTTCAAATTTTTTTCCCTCGTCAGATAAAAAAGAAAAATTAGCAGCTTTGTTTAAGTTACCAAGTTGGGAAATGGCAGGTGCCTCAAATGTCTTTGGCGCAACCAAGGAAAGATCGGCTTCCAATGGATCTCTGATGGCAAATGATCCACATTTCGAACTATCAGCACCGTCGTTATTTTACTTGGCTAGAATACAATTAGATACAGGCGGGGTTATTGGAGCAAGTATTCCTGGCACTCCAATTATATTAAGTGGCAGAAATAAAAAGTTAGCCTGGGGCATTACAGCATCTTATCTTGATGATCAGGATATTTTTATGGAAGAGCGACATTCTTCAAACCCAAAACTTTACAAAACTGAAAATGGGTGGAAACAATTTAAAATTGATCGACAATATATTAAAGTTAAAAATTCATCTGATATTGAAATTGAAAGAAGATGGACTAGGAATGGGCCTGTTTTACCCAATAATGCCTTTGGATTATCAAGTATCACTCCCAAGAATTATGTTGCTTCATTATCTTGGACGGCCTTAGAAGCTAACGATACTTCAGTTTCATCGGCAATCAATTTAATGCTCAGCCAAGACGTTCAGTCAGGTTTAAGTGCCTTGGAGAACTTTTACGCTCCATCTTTAAACTTTTTACTGATTGATGATAAAGAAATGATACTCAAAACAGTCGGCAAAATGCCAAAGCGATCTCCTTTAAATCAAACAAAAGGTAGAATGCCGTCTTTGGGTTGGAAACCTGAAAATACTTGGCGAGGTTATTGGAGTTATGAGGTCAATCCAATTACGGTTAGTTCTCCAGGAGATATATTAGGTAATACTAACAACAAAATATCTGAAGAAAAATTTCCAAAACACGTTTCATATTTTTGGGGTGATACACAAAGAATATCGCGATTTCAAAAACTTATGCAGAATAGAGAGGTTCACACCAGAGAAAGCTTTATAGAAGCACAATTAGACATTGTTTCGCCAACGGCTAGATCACTCTTACCAATTATTGGATCAGAACTATGGTATACTCAACCCATGGGTGACCAAGGAAGTAAAGAAAGATTACGTTTCGACGCTGTTTCGATGCTGGCGTCTTGGAACGGCGAAATGAATGAACATCTGCCTGAACCTTTAATTTATTCTACCTGGATGAAATTTTTGCAAAAAAATTTAATTGATGACGAACTAGGAATATTATCAAAAAAATTCAATCATATAGAGCCTATTTTTATCGAAAAAGTTTTTCGCGACATAGATGGCGCATCCAATTGGTGCGATATAAAACACAGTATTCATAAAGAAACCTGCGCCGAAATTTCATTAAAATCGCTTGATGAAGCGCTGTTGTGGCTTCAGGACCAATACGGAAAAAATTTAGATGCTCTTAGATGGGGAGACGCTCATGAAGCTTTTCATAGGCATGAAACCCTAGGCAATATACCAATCCTTAAATTTCTTGTTAATATTCATCAATCCACTTCCGGTGGTGACAATACCCTGATGAGGGGTAAAACTGCACGAAGCGAAAATAGACCTTTTAGGAATATTCATGCCGCTGTGTATAGAGGGGTTTATGATTTTGCAGATCCTGATAGTTCAGTTTTTATAATTTCTACTGGGCAATCTGGGCATTTTTTATCTCGGCATTATGACGATTTGGGAAATTTATGGAGACGGGGCGAATACGTTCCTATGTCATTGGATCCCGATTTGGCGCGGGGCGCATCCTTGGGTGTCACTACCATTTCACCAAAAATACTTAATGACTGAAAGAGTAAAACTTTTCTTTTTGTCGAGCAGACCAAATTACATCAAATTTAAATCCAATGTCAGTATAGACTTCATTAATTACAACACCATTTTCATGTAGCCAAGCTTTCTGTTTGCCAAATTCGAAAGGAATTAACACTGTTTCAGAAAACTTTTGAGGTTCCACTTGATTTTTTATGGCTTCAACGAGGCCTGAAACGCCCTCACCAGTCGTAGCAGATAAAGAGCACACAGATACCCTTCTTTCGGCAATATTTTTTAAACCTTTTAGTTTTTCAGGTTCAACTTTATCCATTTTATTCCATAATTCTAAAACGGGAGTTGACTCAGAAATACCAATATTTTTCAAAATTTTTTTCACCTCCGCAGCCTGATTTTCTGTATTATCATGAGATATGTCTCGCACGTGGAGAATTAAATCAGCAGCTAAAACTTCTTCCAGAGTTGCTCTAAATGCTGCTATCAGTTCCGTTGGAAGATCAGAAATAAATCCAACTGTATCTGACAGTATGATTTTTATTCTATTGTCCAAATTAATAGCTCTCATTTTTGGGTCAAGAGTCGCAAACAACATATCCTCAGAAAACTCGCTGGCCCCAGTTAACAAATTAAACAGAGTGGATTTACCTGCATTAGTGTATCCGACTAAAGCGACAATCGGAAACGGAACCTTAGCCCGAGACTTTCTATGCAGTTCCCTTGTGTTTTTTATTTTGTCAAGTTGACGTCTTAATCGAACTAATTGATGATCTATTGCCCTTTTATCAGCTTCAATTTGTGTCTCTCCAGGCCCACCTACAAAACCAAGACCGCCCCTTTGCCTTTCTAAGTGTGTCCAAGCTCGAACAAGTCGAGATCTTTGATAAGTCAATGCTGCCATATCAACCTGTAAAACGCCCTCTCTAGTGACAGCCCTATCAGAAAAAATTTCTAAAATTAAAGCTGTTCTATCTAATACCTTAACGTGCCATTTTTTTTCTAAGTTTCGTTGCTGAATGGGAGAAATTTGACCATTTATTATCACCAAGTTTATTTTTGTAGACTTGAATATTTCAGCTAATTCAACCACCTTGCCGCTACCAAAAAATTCCTTTGGACGAATTCTTTCAATAGGTACCAAAGTTAATCCGATTATTTTCACGAATGGCAAGGCATTGACCAAGGCTCTAGCCTCACCAATTGACTGGTCAGCATTATTATCCGGTAAATTAATTTTTAATTTTGGTTGAATAACCCAAACGGAGGTTATGTCTTTTTTGACTGCTCTCAACCTTCCTCTTCACCATCGTAAAGAGAAATGCTTTGAGTGGGCATAATAGTTGAAACAGCGTGCTTATAAACGAGTTGAGATTGCCCATCTCGCCTTAATAAAATACAAAAATTATCGAACCACGTTATTGCGCCCTGCAATTTTACTCCATTTATTAAAAAGACCGTAACAGGTATTTTTGTTTTACGCACTTGATTGAGAAACGCATCTTGCAAATTTTGGCGATCAGAAGCCATATCCGGAGCCTTACCTTTTATTATTATTTGACTAACTATCAATAAATACCAAAAAAAAAATCAAATCAACCAAAAGAGAGAATAATCGAATTCAATTTTTCCAAATTCCAAATGTTATTAGAGATAAAGCAACTAAAATCTCCAACCTTCCTAATATCATGGTTAGAATAAGGATAATTTTTGAAGAAAGAGATAATTCAATTATCGAATAATTTTCAAGACCAACGATCTGTAAAAGTGGCCCTGTTGTTGTTAAACAAGATACCACTAATAACAAAGAATCTTCAAACAAAATTCCAAACATAGATAAAATTATTGTTAGTGTAGCAAGAGACACTATAAACAACATGAAAAAAACCCATGCCATATAAACCGAAATATCTAAGCTTTTAGTAAATTTATTATTATTAACTACTGATGATGGATGAAGTAACTTTCCAGTTTCATTAGAAAAAGCCGAGAATAAAATCGATATTCGAAGTAATTTAATTCCTCCAGCTGTAGTAGCCACTCCACCGCCAAACAAACACAGGCCAATTAGAATAAGGGAAATGTGGGTGACTTCATCCGAAGATATAGAACCTTTCCAGAACGAACTAACATAACCATTTGTGGTCATAAATGAAAATGCTGTAAAAAAATTTCCCCAAATTAGTTTAAATATACTAGCAAGTGGGTCAATTGAATTGCTAGATATATTTGTCTGACTTAGTTGCTTAAACGAAATCAAAACCGTCACGATGAATACCATCAGAAGGCCCAAACGAATTTCCGTATCAGCTATAATTCTATTAAATTTAATCCTTTGATATATAAAATTGATAATATGATGCGATACCGCTAAAAATAAAAATAATAAAATCACTATTTCACCGAGCAACCCAGCTCCATCCAAATCGAACTTTGAGGGGCCCGAAATACCAGAAGTTGAAACTACAGAAAGCGCCCTGATTAAACTTGTATATCCATCTGTACCGAGAATAGTGAGTAATCCCCATAAAATGATAGTCAAAACCGAATATAAAGGCACCAGCTTTTGACTTACCTTCACTAAGGTAATGGAACGTTCATCAAGTGTAAGTTTTCTATTAGAATTTAATGCTTCTTGCTTATTTGAAAAAACTTCAAAACCTCCAAGGTTGGCAGGTAATAAAATTACAAAAGCAGCAATCCAAATCAGACCGCCTCCAAACCAAGCAATTAATGCTCGCCAAAGATGAATGGGTTTTGACAAAAATTCGGTTTCAAATACGGGCAGGCCAGTAGTGGTAAAAGCGCTGACCATATCAAGATATATGTCTGTAAAATTAACATTAGGTAATATAATCCAACCAGGAACAGCTAAAAATAAGGGCAAGACTAAGAAAGAAAAAACAAGCGAAAATAATTGCGACAAGCCAGTTTCTTTTAAATTTCTATTTGATGTAGCTAAAACCACCAAAGATAAAATCAAAAATCCTGTCAAACCAGTATATAAGAATATTCGCGCTTCTCTAAAAAGATCAGATACGAGAGCATACCCAGCAACAATAATCATCAAACTGCAAGATATCCCAAGAACTTGGAAAAATAGAGGTAAGTTTTTGAAGTTCACACCCAATTTCGGAAACGACAACATATAAATATAGCAACTTTTCTAAGCTAAAAATAATCTATTGTAACTTGAAGAAGTCTTTCAACCTCTGGAATATCTTTAGAAAGTGCAAATACGGCAATAACATCACCTTCTTCAATCCTTGAATTACTGTCAGGTTTTATCATATCATCGTTTTTCAATATACCTCCAACGATTGCGCCTTCGGGAAAGTCTATATCACCTATACGACTTCCCGTGATGGGAGATGTCGACATTACCTGTGCTTCAATAATTTCCGCCTCCGCATCTCCAATTGAATAGACATTCTTAACTTTTCCATGACGAATATGTTTTAAAATGGAACTTACTGTCGTAGATCTCGGATTAATATATGCATCTATTCCAAGTGGTGTCGTCAACGGTGACATTGTAGGGTCATTTATTAAAGCAATAGCTTTTCTACACCCTCTTGATTTTGCCCGCACAGCCGCAAGCATATTTGTCTTGTCATCGTCTGTGATGGCCAGTATGGCGTCCGCCTTTGAAATACCTGCTTCCTCCAACAAACCAGAGTCTAAGCCGTCTCCATGCAAAACTATAGTTCTCTCTAAAGTTTCTGCTGCAATTTCAGCTCTTAATCTATTTTTTTCAATTATTTTAACACGCAGCCTGTTTTCACTGTTTTCTAGCGACTTTGCAATTTTGAGCCCCACATTTCCACCACCAATCAAAATAACTCTATTTTGCTCACCGTAAGATTTACCAAAAACATCCATGGTTCTTTCCGAATCTTTCGAATGGCATATTAAATATACCTCATCTGATGGGAATATTTGGTCTCCAGCGTTTGGAGCAAAAAGAACACCTTGCCTACGGACCCCTACAACAATTACCCTTAAAGTAGAAAACAAATCTGTCAATTGCCTTAATGGAGTGTTTATAACCGGACAATTTTCTCCGATATGCAGACCCAAAAGCTGAGCTTTATCATTTAAAAAACTTTCCGACTCAAAAGCATTGGGCGCAGATAATCTTTTTAAAGCTGCTTCGGCCACCTCCAGTTCAGGACTTATTACCACATCTATTGGCAAATGGTCACGCCGATATAAATCGGCATAAATTGCATCAAGGTAAGATTGGCTTCTGAGCCTAGCAATCTTTCTAGGTATGTCAAAAATTGAGTGTGCAACCTGACAAGTTACCATATTCACTTCATCAGAGTGAGTAGCCGCAATAATCATATCAGCATCTTCAGCGCCAGCATTACTAAGTACATTGGGGTATGAAGCAAAGCCACAAACACCCTTAACATCTAGGGTGTCAGTTGCCCTAGTAACTAAATCCTGATTGCTATCTACGATTGTTACGTCATTTTTTTCACCGGCAAGATGACGCGCAATCTGCCAACCAACTTGACCCGCACCACAAATGATAACTTTCATCCAAACCTACCTCGCTTACAAAAAAAGCATAAACTAATTAAATTAAGTAACAAACAATTATGATATTAATATAATCAATTTAATTCTTTTGACCCGAATTAATACCTAGAGATTTGAGCTTTCGATGTAATGCACTTCTCTCCATTTCAACAAAAGCTGCAGTTTTTGAAATATTCCCCCCAAAGCGATTTATTTGCAAAATAAGATAATCACGCTCAAATATTTCACGAGCCTCTCGTAGAGACATATTGGCTAATTCAGATGTTATTAAATTAAACTTATCGTCCTTGTCTTGAGATTTTATTTCAGACGACATTAACTCCTCAACTTTTATTTTATCAGAGGATTCTCCTAAAATTAAAACTCGTTCAATCATATTTCTGAGTTGTCTGATATTTCCTGGCCAACTCATTGATTGTAAGAAAGTTAAGGCCTCATCAGTAAATTCACGACAAGCTAAATCGTTAGCTAAAGATAACTGCTCAACAAAGTATTTGGCTAATATAGGAATATCGTCAACCCTGTCTCTCAAATTTGGAACTTTTATTGGAACTACGCTTAGTCTTTGAAACAAATCTTCTCTAAAACTTTTGTTTTTCACTTTTTCTAATAGCTCTGAGTTGGTAGCACTAATAAATCTCACAACTACACTCACTTTTTTGCTACTTCCAAGCCTAGTAATACAGTTTTCTAATAAAACTTTTAATAATTTACTTTGTAAATCCATAGGCAATTCAGATACCTTATCGAGATAAATAGTACCTCCATTTGCCTTTTCTAATGCTCCAACTTCCTGTAACCCTGTATTATCTTCAAAGCCAAATAATAATCGTTCAAGCTCATTTTGATCAGAAGTTGAGCAATCTACTGAGATAAAATTTCCACCTGCTTGCCTTGAGTTTTGATGAATATACCTTGCTGCGGTCGTTTTACCTGACCCTGAGGAACCGGTTATAAAAACCCTACTGTTAGCTTTAGAAATTTTATCTAGATTAGTTATAAAGTTTCGAAAAATACTGCTAGTACCCTTTAATTCTAATTCAACTATACTTTTTTGTTTAAGTTCTGTATTTTCTTTCCGAAGAGACGATATTTCCATAGCTCGCCTAACTACGACTAAAAGTTGCTCGATATTAAAAGGCTTCTCGATAAAATCGTATGCGCCCTGTTTGATAGCAGATACAGCTATTTCGATATTTCCATGCCCTGAGATGATAACAACTGGCATTTGAGGATAATTCAATTTGACGTTTTTTAAAATATCAATTCCATCCATATGACTATCTTTTAACCAAATATCTAAGATCAATAATCGTGGTGGATCGGACTGGACTTGTTTCAAACAGTCTTTGGAAGAGCCAGACAATCTAGTTGAAAAACCTTCATCAATTAAAATCTCTGATATCAATTCACGAATGTCTTTTTCATCATCAACTATCAAAATATCATTCATATTAATTCCGCTTTAACCTGATCTTTATAGTTTTTTGACTTAGGAAGCTCGATAGATACTTTTGCTCCAGTTATATTGTTTGTTTGAAAAGAACTAGCGTCTTCTAATTTTAAATTACCACCGTGCTCCTCTATAATTTTTTTAACTATAGCTAAACCAAGTCCGGTTCCTTTTTCACGAGTCGTAACATAAGGCTCAAATAATCGAGATCGATCTTGCGGCAAGCCAATGCCATTATCTGAAATATGCAAAATTATACTGTCGGATTGATCCTGCAAATTAACATCAATTTTTCCTTTTTCGTCTATATCAAGAAGTTTTTGTTTTCTTGCCTCAATTGCTTCCCCAGCGTTTTTTAGAATATTTATTAGGGCTTGATTTATTAAAGTTGCGTCAATTGATATTATCACTGGTTGTTCAGTTTTCGAAAAATTTATTAAAACATCGGGTTGACCAGCCTGCTGTAAGGAAACAGTAGCCTCAATTAAAGCATTGAGTTCCTCATTTTTGCGTCTCAATTCTGGCATCCTTGCAAACTTTGAAAATTCGTCAACAATACGACGAATATCATCGGTTTGCCGGGTAATGACATCAACCATTTGTTTTAGCCCATCTGAGTTTTCTCCAAGAAATGGACTAAATTTTTTAATAATCCTCTCTGCGGATAATTGTATTGGAGTAAGAGGATTTTTAATTTCATGGGCAATGCGTCTGGCAACATCACCCCAAGCTGCTGACCTCTGAGCAGACACAAGGGATGTAATGTCATCAAAAGCAACAACATACCCCTTCAATTTTTTATCTTCATTCATGGGAGCCATACGAACTAAAAAATTTTCTAGCCGACCTGTTCGAACTAATTTTATTTCAGACTGCAAATTATCTGCCCCAGATTTCTTCAATTGTTGAAAAAGAGAATTTAATTCTGGAAATATATCAGAAAGCTGATTTTTAATTTCTTGTTTTCTGTTATAATCCAATAAATAATTTGCTGAATTATTGGTAAAGCTTACTTTTCCATTTGGATCTAGTACAATTACTCCAGAAGTGACTGAGGAAAGCACGCTATCAAAAAGCCGCCTTCTTTCTTCAATTTGCTCAGTGTTATCAATTAATGTATCCCTTTGATGTTTAAGTTGCTTTGTCATTTGATTAAAATAACGCCCAAGCTGGGCTATTTCATCATCGCCTTCATCTTCAATCACTTGAGTGGTTAACTCCCCTGCTCCAACTCGCTTTGCTGCAGCGGCCAGTCTTCCTATTGGTTTAGATAACCTTTCGGCAAACCAAAGTGCGAATAATACTGAGGAAACAATTAGTAAAAGAGCTAAAGCAAAATAAAGAACTGCAAAATTTAAAAGATACGCGGATCGGTCATTTTCCATCTGCTGATACAAAACCGCAGTTTTCTGTGTCTCATCTAATAGGTTAAAAAGTGAACCGTCGATCTCTCTTGTTACGTACAAATATCTGTCGCCAAACCCATTAAGATAGATTAAAGCTCTTAATTCGTTGTTATTAAAATCATTTATCAAAACAACTTCTTTAATTGAGTTTATTATTTTTGTCTCATCAGGTTTTTCAAAATCGAAAAGGTAAGAACGTTCTCCTCTAAGCTCGATATTTCCAGATCCATTCAAAATAAAAGCTTCTTTCAAACCTCGCTGTAATTTCACCTGACGTGATGCAAGTTCATTTCTCAATTGATCTTTTTCAAAAAAAGGTCTGTTTTTACGAAAATTCTGCAAACCATCTGCAAGAGAATAAACATCCTCTACCAAAGCGTTTTGCTGTTCGTCAGCATAAGCTCGAGCCGCTGATAATGACGTTCCCACAACACTTTGGACACGCTCAGAAAACCATGCTTCCAGCCCCAAATTGATTGAAACGGTAGCAAAAACGGCGACAGTAATTGTCGGAAGCAAAGACATCGTTGTGAATACACCAGCTAATCGAAAATGAAGTTTTGAACCAGCTAATCTAGATCTACGCTGAGAAAGAACATATAGAATTCTAACCAATACAATGCCAATTATCAAAAGCACATAGACTAAATCAAGCAATAAAAAGAAACGAAGCCAAACGGACTGTCCAGCAGCATTAAATGGACCTAAAAATAAATATGTCGCAACAGCCAATAACGGACCGAGTAATATAAGAATTATATTAATAGTAGATTGAAAGGGTTTGGAATTTGAATATTTCAAAAGCCATTTCGATACGGACTTATTTCTGTTAAATACTGCCAACAAATCCTCAATAAAGTCTAAGAAAAAAATATGTTGTAATTTTACATCACCACACAACAGCATTGGCGATCAATGTCAAGATATATGTTGCTTTTTTACATCAATTTACGGCGTCGATGAACTTTTATATCCAGCTCACTTATTTTTTTTCGTAAAGTATTTCGATTTATTCCTAACAAACTAGCACATTTTGCTTGATTACCGCCTGTCGCCTCCAACGAAACGGCTATCAAGGGAACTTCTAGCTCTTTCAAAATCCGATTGTACAAACCAACAGGAGGTAAAATATTACCATGTAAGTCAAAATATCGGCGCAAATGTCTCTCTATATCGCCAGACATTTTTTCTGCCCCCACTTGTGCAAAAGATCCATGAACTTCGGGCTGGTTTTCCAAGGATTGCTCCACTTCAGTAAGTGAAATCTCATGCTCTCTAGAAGTTAAACCAAGTCGCTTTACTACATTTTGAAGCTGCCTCACATTTCCAGGCCAACTATAAGCACGAAAAAGATCTTGTGCTTTAACCCCTAATTGTCTTATGGGACCACCCTCGTTTTCAAGCGATTTAAGAAAATGTTCTGACAAAATCAAAATATCATCGACACATTCACGTAAATTGGGCAATTCAATCGTTGCCCCATTCAGCCTATAAAATACGTCGCTTCGTATAATACCTTTTTCAACCGCTTCAGTCATACTCCCTTGCATTGTAGCTACAAATCTAGGCGAATACTCACCAGGATTATCGATCATCTGAACTAATCTGGCCTGACTTTCCAACGAAAAATCAGAAACCTCCTCTACGACAACCGATCCTCCCCTCGCCTTAGATAAAATTTTTGATGGCCCATCTATTTCAATCAAATCAGCCGGAGAAATGGATACGAAAGGCAGGTTACGACGATCAGAAAAGCTATGTAAGACCTTTGCGATCAGGCTCTTACCTGTTCCCGATTCACCTGAAACAAGAATAGGTAAGTCAGTATTCATCAGCTTAGCAACTATCCGATAAACGCCTTGCATAGGTATTGATTTTCCAACGAGAGGCAATCCATTGTCCTCTTCACTAACATCATCTTTTTCTGTATTTGAACGATGCGAAAGTTTTTTTTGTTCCAGAGCTTTTGCCACTCTTTTCATTAAATCAGGAAGATCAAACGGTTTTGGCAAATAATCAAAAGCTTTTGCATCCGCTGCTTGGATCGCTGTCATAATCGTATTTTGTGCAGAAATAACTATAACAGGAAGACCTGGTCGATCAGTAGAAATTTTGGGCAGCATTTCTAGACCATTACCGTCTGGCATCACTACGTCGGTAATGACTGCATCTCCCTTTCCTTCAACAACCCACCTCATTAAAGTTGTAAGACTTGAAGTTGCATGAACTCTACAACCCGCTCTTGTCAAAGCCTGTGTTAAAACGGTTCTTATTGTTCGATCATCATCTGCAACCAAAACTGTACCATCCATTTAAAAAACCTTACCTGAAAGAGAATTATTTTTAATATTGATTGCTGCTAACGAAATCGTAAAAACTGTATTTCCTGGAATGCTATCAACAGAAATCCAACCATCGTGATCCGAGATGATTTTACTAGCTAGAGCCAATCCAAGTCCCGTACCATTTTCCTTACCGGACACAAAAGGATCAAATACCTCATGCTTTATATCAAGAGGTAAGCCTGGGCCATTATCGCATATTTGGATCTGCAACGGTAAGGCTTGACCAGTTCCGTCAGAGCGACGCAATCGAAAAGAGTGATCGAAGGAAGTTTTTAGCTTTATTTTTCCACTATTTTGGCAAGCCTCAGAGGCATTTTTAATTAAATTCAAAACGACTTGTAGAAGTTGATCAGAGTCTGCTTTGGCAGCCGGCAGTGACGGATCATATTCCTCTTCAAAACTAATATGAGCGCCAAAACCTAACTGAGCCGACCTTTTAGCTTTGTCCAATATATCATGAATATTAACCGCAGTCATTTCCGGCATACGCGAATTACCAAACTCTTCAACCTGTTCCAGTAAATTTACAATTCGTCTTGTCTCCTCTACAATTAAGTCTGTTAACTCTAAATCTTTATTGTGCAAATTCATCGACAAAAGTTGAGCAGCTCCAGAAATACCTGCTAGTGGGTTTTTAATTTCATGAGCCAACATTTCGGCCATCCCAATCGCAGATTTAGCGGCAGATTTAACTGAATTCGTTTGGTTTACTCTACCGGCAAGTTCTCTTGGCGCAATTAATAAAATAATATGACCGGGACTTTGTACTATTGGAGCAAAAGTTAAGTTACACTGAAGCTGTGTCTGTCCAAAAGAGCCAACCTCAACATCATTAACAAAAAGTGGTGTTGAGAATTCTTTCGCGCGAGCGAAACTTTCTTCTAAAGGAGCACCAACCGCTAATCGCTGCCAAATAGATTTTCCACATAAAGATTTACCTGAAGTATTAAAAAAACTCTCCGCAGCAGGGTTGGCTTCGGTTATGATATCTTCTGGATTTATGAGTAGCGCAGGAACCGGTAAGGAGGACCAAACAAAATCAATAGGAGCTTTTGTCATGCAGCCTCCCTATGGGCAAATACAGTTTTCAACTTCCATAAAACCTTTTTTGGAGAGTTTTCAGTCAATATGGATTGGCGAACTTCACTCCTGACCTTGCCATAAACCAAATACCAACCTAAGTGTTTTCTGGCTATTTTAACGCCTAACTCATTACCATAAAAACTTAATATATCTTCATAATGACTTATGATTATTTCAGCTAAAGACGCAAAATTTGATACATTATAATTCTTATAACCCCATAACTCAGCTGCTATCTCATTCAGCAACCAAGGCCTACCCCGTATAGCTCTACCAACCATTAAACCATCAGCTTTGGAGTCGTTGAGCGCCTTCCTTGCCGAATTAGCATCAAAAATATCGCCATTTACAATCACCGGGATTGAAACGTTTTCTTTAACACGCCTAACAAGCTCCCACCGGGCGTAACCTTTGTAAAACTGACACCGAGTTCTTGCATGAATTGTGATTAGTTTGATACCTAACTGTTCAGCCACTTTGGCTAAACTTGGAGCATTTAAGTTATTTTCATTCCAACCCAGTCGAGTTTTGAGAGTGATGGGAACTGATACAGAAGTTACTACGGCTTCTATTAACTTAGCTGCTAAAGTCAAATCCTTTAATAAGGCCGATCCAGCGTAGCCACTCACCACTTTTTTTGCTGGACAACCCATATTTATATCAATTATTTTTGCTCCTAAACCTTCAACTAATTTTGCAGTTTCAGAGATAGCGTAAGGATCCCTACCCGAAATTTGGACTGAACTATTGCTTGTATTGACACCTAGTTCAGCTTTTTGCCTTACACCTGGCCTACCACTTAATAATTCTTGGCTTGCAATCATTTCAGACATAAAATGACCAGTTTTATAGTGTGAAACCACACGCCGAAATGGCAGATCGGTAATTCCAGCCATAGGGGCCAGAAAAATAGGTGGGTTGATTTTATGTTGTCCGATAAAAAGCGACATTGTACTGATTTGTATTATTTTAACTAAAACTCCAAGCATATCCAGAAAGTATTTGCATATTTTTTTGTCATTAAAAAAAAGTTGCTTAATTTTTAATCACAATGCTGCATAGATTGCGAGTCAGCTATAAAAAATTTACAAGTGATAGTGTGGAGGGATAATGTCGACAGTTGCAATTATAGTCGCCGCTGGTAAGGGAATTAGAGCCGGTGGTAAAGTGCCAAAGCAATGGCGCACAATAGCGGGAAAGCTTGTAGTTGATTGGTCGATCGATGCTTTCAAAAATCATGATTTAGTTGACTTCGTCGTTGTTGTTTTGCCCGCAAATAAAACTCTCGATAGAAATGATGTAATAACTTGCACTGGGGGAAACTCTAGGTCTGTTTCTGTATATAATGGATTAATAGCTGCAAAAAATTTAGCACCTGACAAAGTTTTGATACACGACGTTGCAAGACCAGCAGTATCAGAAGATATTATTACAGATATAATTTTGGCAATTAACGAAGAAACGGGCGCCGCTCCCGGTTTACCTATCAGTGATGCTATCTGGAAAGTATCAGATGGCGAAATTGAAAAAACTATCGATAGAAATTTTATATTTAGAGCGCAAACTCCTCAAGGATTTCCATACTCTAAGATACTTGAGGCACATGAAAGTCAATCTAATCAACATGCGTTTGATGATGTTGAATTAGCCAATAAATTTGGATTAAAGGTCATACTTAAAACTGGTCATAGAGATAATATGAAAATAACAACGCCAGAGGACTTTATTAAAATGTCAAAGATCTTAGTTAAAAAAATTGGATATAAAATAATAAAGAAAGTATTGGATTAAATGATCGATGTTAGATTGGGAAATGGTTTTGATGTTCATGCTTTCACTGAAGGAAATAAGATAACGCTGTGTGGCGTAAATATACCTTTTTCGAAAAAACTATTAGGCCATTCTGATGCTGATGTTGGCTTACATGCAATTACTGATGCTATTTATGGAGCGATTGCGGCTGGTGATATTGGCACGCATTTTCCGCCGAGTGACCCGAAGTGGAAAAATGCCTCAAGTGATATATTTTTAAAGCACGCTGTTCAACTAACAGATAAGTTAGGCTATCAGATCAACAACATTGACTGCACAATAATCTGTGAACAACCAAAAATTGCTCCATTATCCGAGAGAATGAGGATCTCAATATCTAAAATTATGGGGCTAGATAAGCATCGTATCAGCGTGAAAGCCACCACAACTGAGAAACTAGGTTTCACTGGCAGAGAAGAAGGAATTGCTTCATTTGCAACTGCTACGGTCAGTAAAGTTGAATAAATTTATTTCTACTTTTTTTTATGTTGGTTTTTTGCGACCCGCCCCCGGCACCTGGGGGTCACTCGTAGGAATTATTTTGGCTTATATATTATTGATTACAATTAACTTTTCTACTTTTTTTCTTATTTTAATAATTACTATTCCCATAGGGTTTTGGAGTATAAAAAATTACATTAAAAAAAATTCTGAGAAATCTGACCCTTCAGAGGTTGTAATAGATGAAGTGATTGGCCAATGGATCGCTGTTCTTCCTATAGGTTACTTAATGAAAATAGATGGATTTCTCACTGAAGGGCTTTGGTTTATTTGGCTTTGGTCCTTTGTAAGTTTTAGATTTTTTGATATTGTTAAACTGGGTTTAATTGGTTGGGCGGATAATTTAAACGGAGCTCTAGGGGTGCTTCTTGATGATATTATTGCAGGCATAGCCGCCGGGCTTACAGTGGTAGTTTTAATTTTGTTGATATGAGAAAAGATATTTTTGACCTTGCAAAAGAAGTTTTTGATTTGGCAAGCATACACAAAGAGTTGATTGCGAGCGCTGAAAGTTGCACCGGCGGGATGCTGTCAAGCGCAATCACAGAAATACCAGGATCTTCCGCAATATTCGAATGTGGGTTTGTTACTTATTCAAATATTTCAAAAGTGAAACTTTTGAGTGTCAATCAAAATACATTGAATTACCATGGCGCTGTTTCGGAAGAAGTCGCCGGCGAAATGGCAATTGGAGCTCTAAATAATTCACAAGCGAGTTTAGCTATTTCAATTACTGGAATAGCCGGCCCTGGAGGTTCAATTAAAAAACCTGAGGGAATGGTTTGCTTCTCAATTGCTATCAAAAATGAAATAAAGCTAACGGAAACCAAAAACTGGGGACCTCTTGGCCGCAATAGAATAAGACAAACAGCGACTCTACATGGATTGCAGCTACTAAGCAGAACCTTGAGTACAAAAAACTAAATTGCGGCAAAATTAGTCATAAGACTATATTTTCGCTTATTTTTTAATCATAAAATAAAAATATTTTGTAGATTGGCTACTCTAGACGAGCCTGCACTTTGTTTTATGTGAAATTTAAGATTTCACCTGCGTTGGACGGAGAAAATAAGGATTTATATCATGGTTGGTGCTGACACCGCTTGGATAATTGTGGCTACCGCCTTGGTTTTGTTTATGACACTTCCTGGGCTTTCATTGTTTTACGGAGGATTAGTTCGTGCTCGAAACGTTTTAAGCGTTTTTATGCATTGTTATGCAATTGCTTGCCTTATGAGCGTGTTGTGGTTTGCTTTTGGCTACTCAATCGCTTTTGGGGATGGTTCTACAGGTTATTGGGGTGGTCTCGGTAAAGCCTTCCTTTCAGGTGTTGACTCAGGCTCACTAAGTGGAACGTTACCTGAGGTATTGTTTTTCGTATTCCAGATGACATTCGCTATCATCACCCCTGCTCTTATTGTTGGAGCTTATGTCGAACGTATTGGTTTTTCCTTTGTTTTAATTTTCTCAAGCCTTTGGATGCTTTTGTGTTATGCACCGGTTGTTCATTGGATCTGGGGTGGCGGCATTCTTTCCAACGGAGGGATTTTAGGAGATATCGGAGTGGTCGACTTTGCCGGGGGTATCGTAGTACATGAAACAGCCGGAATTGCAGCTCTAATGATTGCATTTTTCCTTGGTCCTCGCCGACATAAAACAACTCCACCCCACAACCCTGGCTTTGTGATGATAGGCGCAGCGATGCTTTGGGTAGGATGGTTCGGCTTTAACGGCGGCTCACAACTCGCTGCTGACGGCGGTGCTGCAATGGCAATTACCGTGACACATATTTCGGCAGCAGCGGCCTCAATAACTTGGGCAGTATGGGAGCGATTTAAATTTGGCAAAGCTTCATTGGTTGGAATGGTAACTGGAACAATCGCTGGTCTGGCTTCAATTACACCTGCAGCTGGTTCAGTTGATCCGCTTCAAGCCCTCTTAATAGGTGCGATAGCAGGTATTCTTTGTCAAGAAGTCGTAAACTTAGTGCGAAATATGTTTAATATCGATGATACTTTGGATGTCTTTGCTGTTCATGGGATTGGAGGCATTTTTGGAACTTTAATGATCGGATTTTTTGGTTATACCTCCGTTATTACCCAACTTTCAGGTCTTGTTACAGTTGGAATTTTTACCATTATTGTAACTTATGCTCTCATCAAAATTGTATCTTTAATTGCGCCACTACGTGTTGACGAAGAAACAGAGACGAACGGTCTTGATTTAAGCGTTCATGGCGAACGTGCATATGACGTGAATTCCTAATTTCTAGGCGTCGGAGTTAAACCCTTCGACGCCAGTCATCGAACGAACTAGTTATAAAGGTCTGCAGCTCTTCTCTCAAATGCCCTAACTATTCGCTGCATTGCATCGTTAAAAACTAATCCAATAATACTCTGTAACACTGCATTTTTAAACTCAAAATCAACGTTAAACTTTACCTCGCAGCCTTGTTCCGAGTTTTCAAAATCCCAAACAGAATGCATGTACCTAAACGGCCCATCTATGTAATCTGTTTCAATAGTAAATTTCGAAGTATCCAGTATTACCCGGCTCCCAAATTTTTCTCTAAATACTTTAAAACTTATAACTAAGTCAGCCTCAATGTGCTTAATCTCTTTTTTTTGCACTTCTTTTCTTACGCGAGCCGCAGCGCACCATGGCAAAAATTCAGGATATGATGAAATATCAGCAACTAGATCGAACATCTCTTTAGCCGTGTAGGGTAAATATTTTGTTTCTGCGTGAGATGTCATTTCAAGCCTTTGCATTTAATTATTTTCTAACTACAAACAAATATGAATTAAATTCAAGAGGAACAAATGTCTCAATCAAACTATGTTGTCGATAATCTTATTTCTGCAAAATCTATAGCAGCTCGGATAGAGTACTTAGCTAAAGAGATTGAATTGGAGTTTAAAGAAACAGACAAGCTTATTGTTGTTGGGCTTTTAAGAGGATCCTTTGTTTTTATAGCAGATTTAGTTCGCGAACTTAACTTACCTGTTGAAGTAGATTTTCTTGAAGCATCATCTTACGGCGATGAAATGGTTTCATCCAAGGAGGTTAGAATTCTAAAAGACCTGAGAGCTGCTATTGAAGGAAAAGATGTCCTTCTCGTTGAGGATATAGTTGATACGGGTTTTACACTACATCATGTAACCAACTTACTTTTATCAAGAGGCCCAGCTAAATTAAAGACTATAGCTTTGCTTGATAAACCAAGCCGACGTGAGACAGAAATTAAAGCAGATTGGACTGGTTTTGAAATACCAGATGAGTTTGTCGTCGGGTATGGGATAGACTACGCCCAAAGAAATAGAAACCTTTCTTTTATCGGGAAAGTTCGGTTCGTCTAACTTTATAAAGAGTAACTATACTTCTTCATTTGATTAGGCTAACTAACGACCTTTCCATTCAGGCTCACGTTTTTCAGCAAATGCCCGCGCACCTTCTATTTGATCCTCTGATCTATAAAGCTTTTCTACACTTTCGAACTGACTGTTAGTAATTTTATTAAGTGCATCCTGAAACTTCATATTTTCAGCTTCACGAACAACTTCCTTTATTGCAGCGTAGACCAAGGGGGGTCCTGAAGCCAAAAGCTCCCCCAATTTATAAGCCTCATCCATTAAATTTTGTGCAGGGTGAATATAATTTATTAGACCCCATTTAGCCGCCTCTTCTGCATCCAACCAACGGCCAGTTAACAACATATCCATAGCAATATGATAAGGTATTCGTTTTGGTAGTTTAATTGATGCTGCATCTGCGACGGTACCAGATCGAATTTCAGGCAAAGCAAACGTGGCATGTTCGGCCGCTAAAATAATATCAGCGCTCAAAGCCCATTCCAAACCACCTCCACAGCAAATACCGTTAACTGCTGCGATAACGGGTTTATTCAGTCCCCTCAGCTCTTGCAGGCCTCCAAAACCACCAATACCATAGTCGCCATCCACGGCATCACCATCTGCAGCAGCTTTTAAGTCCCAACCCGGGCAAAAAAACTTTTCTCCCTCTCCGGTTATAATTGCTACGCGCAGTTTTGGATCATCTCTAAACTTTGTAAAAATTTCACCCAAAATACGACTTGTTTTTAAATCGATGGCATTAGCTTTGGGTCGATCTAATTTAACTTCTAAAATATGTTTGCGTTCGCTCGTTTTAATCGGGCTATCAGATTGCATTACTTTACCTTTCTTATCAACGCATCGGCCACTACTACCTCCGAACTTGTAACAATAAGCGGATTAATTTCTATTTCAAAAACTTTATCTCTATTATCTAAAACAAATTCTTGGATCTTCATTATTGCATCGACTATTTGATTTACATCTACGCCTGAAAACCCTCTGTAACCTTTAGCTATCTTAGATACCTTAAGTTGGTTAAAACACTTGATTATCTCATCCTCACTGCTGGGAAGCAAAAGGGATGAAGTGTCGGAAACGATTTCTGTAAGAATTCCTCCTGCACCTATTGTTAACAGCATCCCGTGAGCTGGATCATGAACAATGCCGACAAGTAATTCAACAATCGCATTACCAATCATTTTTTCAATGATAACGTGTTTTTTAGATATTTTTTTTAGTGCATTTTTGACAGATTCTTGATTTTCTAGGTTTAAAAAAACTTCTCCCAGCTCGCTTTTATGTGCTGAGCCAAGTGCTTTTAAGACAACAGGATAACCAATTTGATCTGAAACCAAAAGCGCATCACTCAATAAACATTTTTCTGTTTTTGGTATCTTCAAGCCATATTTTTCCAAACTTTTTTTTGCAACATACTCATCCACTAGAGTACTTTCCCCGGTCGGATTAGATAAAAATATGGGCTTTGGATTTACCAGCGTTTGATTTGATGATGCTGCACAAATTGAAGCTAAAGCTGTATCTAATCCGTGTAATGTAATGATATTGCTCTCCAAAAGCTCAAAAGATGTCTGCTCTGGAATATTTTCAGACAAAGTTGAGACTAAGGCTAAAGGTTTATCTTCAACGATTTTTGCTTTTTTTGCGGCGGTAATAACGCAATTCCAAGCCGAAGGATCGCAAGTGTCTTTTCTAGGAAAATCTACGATGATTGTCGTTATTCCTTCATGCCCGCGCATCATCGCAGTGAAAGTCGAAGCCATAGCTTCGACATCACCCCATATATAAGTGTGATAATCAAGAGGATTGGATAAAGCAACCATTTCACCCAAAACAGAACGTAGCTCAGATATATTTTCTTTTCCAAGCATTGGAAATTGGACACCATATTCTTCGGCCAAATCAGCTATAAGTGACGCCTCGCCACCAGAGCACGATAAAGATCTTATATTTTTTGACGGTAGCGGACCGTATAAGTGAAGAATTTTCAGGGTATCAATTAAAACATCTAACCTATCAACTTCAGCAATTCCCAAGCGTTCAAATAGACTTTTGGCACCTTGTGCATCGCCAGCCAGTGAAGCCGTATGAGACTGTGCAGCTTTGCGCGCTTGCATACTTTTCCCAACCTTAAGCACAACTATAGACTTTTCCAATTTTTGAGCTTCATTTGCCAGCTCTTCAAAGGCTCTTAAATCGCCTATGCCCTCTATATGAAGACCAAGAGCTGTTACACGGGGGTCAGAAAGAAGATATTTTCCGATCTCTGCAAATCCAAGACAAGCTTGATTTCCTACACTCATTATATGTGAAATGGGTAATCCACGGTTCTGCATCGTGAGATTAATTGCTAGATTTGAACTCTGCGTTAATATCGCAACGCCTCGTTCTACTGCCTTTCCTCCATGCTGATCCGGCCAAAGTGCCGAACGATCTAGGTAATTTATAAACCCATAACAATTCGGCCCCAATATTGGCATGTCGCCGGCAGCTTTAATAAGAGATTTTTGCAATTCTCCAGAGCCTTTTTTATCATTTTCCGCCTCTAAAAATCCAGACGCAAAGCAGACAGCACCACCGGCATTAATGCTATTCAGCTTTTCAACAATCTCAATTGTCGCAGTACGATTTACCCCAACAAAAGTTGCATCAATTCTGTGCGGGATATCTTCTAAATTCTTGAAAGATTTTAGGCCAAATATTTCTTTTTTTACAGGATGAACTGGAAAAATTTCTCCCGTATAACCAATTTTGAAAAGCTGTTCTATAACCGAACGGCACCACACACCACCACCAACTACAGCTACATTTTCTGGAGAAAATAAACGTTTTAAACGGGATTGAGAGTTCATTGTTAACACTTTTTACACGGAAAATTAGGAGCCCAAAGGACGAAGCAGATCTCTACTGATAATATGCCGCTGAATTTCTGAAGTTCCATCCCAAATACGTTCGACACGCGCGTCACGCCAAAATCGCTCTATAGGATAATCATCCATCAAACCCATTCCCCCATGAATTTGTAAAGTTGTGTCAGTAACGCGGGCTAACATTTCAGTCGCATACAATTTTGCGCTCGCGATCTCTCTATTTGAGGATAAATTTTGATCCAGACGCCAAGCTCCATTGAGCGTTAAAAAATCTGCGGCATCAATTTCAGTGATCATATCTGCTAGTTGAAAACTAACACCTTGAAACTTTCCAATTTGTTGGCCAAATTGTTTTCTTTCAGCACTATAATTCAAAGCATAATCAAAACAGCGTCTTGCCCGTCCCACTGACATCGCTGCTACTGTCAGCCGAGTAGCGTATAACCACGTATTCATAACCTCAAAGCCACCATCAACTTCACCAAGTACTTGTTCTTTAGGCAACCGACAGTCATCAAACTCTAAAATCATATTTTTATATCCTTTGTGACTGACCGAGTTATACCCATCTCTGATTACAAACCCTGGAGTTCCTCTGTCGACAAGAAAGGCCGTAATCTTTTTTTTAGGTCCTTTTTCGGTTTTTTCCTCACCCGTCGCAATAAAAACGATAACAAAATCAGCGTGTTCTGCTCCAGAAATAAAGTGTTTAGTACCATTCACAATCCAGTCCGCACCTTCTTTTTTTGCAAAACATTTCATGCCTCTTACATCAGACCCTGCATCCGGTTCTGTCATGGCCAGAGCGTCCATAAGTTCTCCACGAACAGCGGGTAGTAAATACTTTTCAATCTGTTCATCCCTACACGCCATAAGGATATTTTGAGGACGACCAAAAAAATGAGTTAAAGCCATTGATCCACGACCTAGCTCTCTCTCCACTAGGGCAAAATCCAGATGGTTTAAGCCGGCACCGCCTATATTTTCAGGGAAATTACAGGCGTAAAAGCCTAAATTTATGCATTTTTGTTTTATATCTTGTGCAATTTCTGTTGGCACAGAACCTTTACTTTCAACTAAATTTTCATGAGGGTAGATTTCGTTTTCAACAAAACTTCTAACCGTTTTTACGATCATTTCTTGTTCTTCTGTTAATCCAAAAAACATATTCTTCCCAATCCTAAATTTTAATAGATAAGTTTTGCAAATTTTCAGCAACAGGCGAAATTGGCACAGATGATTTTCGCTTTTTCATATCAATATGCAGTAAAAATTGTTCACAAGTAGATAGTACGCAACCGTCTTCAGCACGCTGCATGGAGTGAAAAAGTTTAAGCTTTTTGCCATCAATAAGTTTGACTGTGGTATCTACTATGATGTCCTCTCCAGCATGCGTTTCAGTTAAAAATTTAACTGATGTTTCGACCGTAAAATAGCTATAACCAGTTGCCACATAGGCCTTATCAGCGCCAACCGCCCAGAGAAATCCATCAGCTGCATCACTGTACACCTGCCCGTAACGACCTTCATTCATATGCCCATTATAATCAGTCCAATCCACTGGAACTTTTCGTGACACTGTTCTCATTTTAGGAGAAATATCTGCCAAATTAATTATTTTCTCTTCATGACTATTTACAATTTTGCCAGCGGCTTGATCTTGTTGTTTCAAAGCACGCAAAATTACGATCAAATTATCATCTCTAATTCGTTCAAGTTCTCTAATCGAATATTTTCCTGACTGGCTGTCAGATTGATCTGCAATATCCTGTATAAGTTCTTTTGTAAGCTCTGGAACATCCATAAGTTTTGTCCAAGGCCATTTTAAACAAGGACCAAACTGCTCTATAAAGTGGGCCATACCGCCCTCTCCACCAGCAACTCTATAGGTTTCAAAGAGTCCCATTTGAGCCCATCTAAGGCCAAATCCATACCTAATAGCATTATCGATTTCTTCTGTTGTAGCAATCCCATCCTTTATTAACCAAAGCGCTTCCCTCCAAACTGCTTCAAGAAATCGGTCAGCAACATGAGCATCTATTTCTTTTCGAACATGCAAAGGGAAAAAACCCACCTCTTGTAGCAACATTTTTGCCGATCTAAAATGCTCATCACTTGTTTGACTCCCAGGAACGACTTCAACCAAGGGCAGCAAATAGACAGGGTTAAATGGATGACACACCATTATCTGGTCTGGAAATGGTGAGTTTTCTTGTAATTGAGAAGGCATAAATCCTGATGTTGAAGAGCCAATAACTGCTGTCTTTTTACAGTATATTTGTATTTCTGATAGAGTTGCTTGTTTTATATCTAAACGCTCTGGCACGCTTTCTTGTATCCATGATGCGTCTTCGACTGTTTCTTTGATTGTAGAACAAAAATATAGGTTACCCTCTTTGGGAAGTGCAAAATCATACAACATGGGCAATGCCCTTTTTGCATTTAAAAGCACTTCGTCAACTTTTCGTTCTGCTTCTGGATCGGGATCAAATACTCTTACATCCCATCCATTTAACAAAAACCGAGCAAGCCAACCTGCTCCTATGACACCGCCACCAATAATTGCAGCTACTTTTTTCATAAATCACCCTTTGCATCAGATAGCGTATTAAACATTCACGCTTTAAGTTAGTTAATTGGAGCTCTTTTATTTAGGTTTAACTTATCTCGCACCTCTTGAGGTCCAATCACTTTAGCCCCCATAGCTTCAATAATTTCCCTTGCACGCAATACTAAATCTTCATTCTTGGCCAAAACTCCCTTTTTAAGCCAAAGATTATCTTCCAATCCAACTCTTACATTTCCTCCAGCCAAAATTGCTGCAGCGACATAAGGCATTTGATTTCTTCCAAGAGAAAATGCACTAAAAGTCCAGTTCTCAGGAACATTATTCACCATGGCCATGAAAGTATTTAAATCATCTGGCGCACCCCATGGCACTCCCATACATAATTGGACTAAAACATCTTCTCCAATAATCCCATCTGCCACCAACTGTTTTGCATACCACAGATGTCCAGTATCAAAGGCCTCTATTTCAGGCTTAACGCCCGCCTCAGTCATTATCGAACCCATTGCCTGCAACATTCCAGGAGTATTGGTCATCACATAATCTGCTTCGGCAAAGTTCATAGTTCCACAATCCAATGTGCATATTTCGGGTAAACACTCAATAATATGCGCGACCCTCTCTTCAGCACCAATCATGTCTGTTCCTTCTGCAACTGGTAAAGGGTTTTCAGTACCACCAAATACGATATCACCGCCCATGCCAGCAGTAAGATTAAGAACGACATCTACATCCGCATCTCTAATGCGGTCCGTAACTTCACGATAATAGGCTAAATTTCTACTGGGTTTTCCAGTTTCCGGGTCTCGGACATGGCAATGAACGATGGCCGCACCTGCTTTCGCGGCATTGATCGCACTATAAGCGATATCTTTTGGGCTTCGAGGAACAAGTTGGCTGCGGTCCTGCGTGCTACCTGATCCTGTCACTGCGCAGGTTATAAAAACTTCACGATTAAGGTTTAGTGGCATCTCTTTCTCCAAAATAACTATTTATAAAATGTCAGTTAGAGAAAACAAAAACTTTGCTATATTTACCAATTTAAAACGCAACCGCGACAATAATGAAAATTAGCCCCTGAAACCTAGAGCAACCACAAATTTCTCTGAACTATCTGATCGGCTGCTCGGAGGCTTAACGTTATAAACTTTTGTAAATTTTTGTTTCAGTAAAGTTTGCAGATCGCTTTCCGCTCCACCTGCCAATACTTTAGCAACAAAAGTTCCACCCTCTTCCAAAACATCAAAAGCAAAATAAGCTGCAGCCTCACACAGTGCCATTATTCTAAGATGGTCTGTCTTTTTATGACCAGAGGAAGATGCCGCCATATCAGACATTACAACATTTGCTTTTCCTTCAAGAATATTTTTGACCTCGAGATCTGCATCGTTCGCCATAAAGTCAAGTTGATAAAACCTAGCTCCGGGCAAAACTTCCACTTCCTGCAGATCTACTCCAATAACTGAACCAATTTTAACATTTTTTTTCACACCAAGTGCATTCACTAAATCAACTGCAACTTGGCTCCAGCCTCCTGGAGCACAACCCAAATCAACCACCTTCGATCCTGGTACCAAAAAATTATATTTTTCATTCAACTCTAAAATTTTAAATGCTGCCCGCCCTCGAAAACCTTCGAGTTGAGCTCGCTTAACATAAGGATCATTTAACTGACGCTGTAGCCACTTAACCTGACTAACTGTTTTTCCTCGAGCCGATTTCACCTTTATCTTAAGATCCCGCTGCCCACGTCCAGATGTATTTTTAGCCTTTGTTGTTTTTTTCATCAATTTATCAATTTGAAAATAAATAATTATGCCTTTTCTTAAAGAATAGCGTCTTCCAACACTCCATTTGCAGACATTTGAGCGTAAAGAAGTCCTTCACGCAGGCCACGATCAGCAACTGTTAACTTATCCGTTGGCCAACTTCTCAACATCGCTTGCAAAATAGCTGAACCAGACATTATTAATGCCTGCCTATCACGCCCAATTCTAACGTCTTTTTTTCGACCTTCCGGCCCCATTTCCAGATATGAACGGATAACCTTATCAATTTGTTCAGTGGTCATTCTCAACCCGTCTACCTTAGTGCGGTCATAACGTCGCAAACCAAGATGTGAGGATGCTACTGTGGTTACGGTACCAGAAGTTCCTATGATTTGAAAACTGCTGTCTACCTTATTATGCTTATAAGGCGCAAAATCAGCCAAATTTTCTTCAAAATACCAGCTCATTAAAGCAAATCTAGCGGCGTCGTCCTCTACATCGTTAAATTGATCACGCAAGGTCGCGACACCTAAGGGTACTGAAATCCAATCAACCACTTTGGCTGCGGCAAATGGACTTTCAACTGAATGAAAACCGGCATGTAAACGCATTATGGATTTTGGTCTTTCTTGGGATGGCACGGAAGTCAAATCAATCCAAACAAGTTCAGTTGAACCTCCTCCAATATCAACAACAAGTAACTGTTCAGACTTTGAGCTAACTAATGGAGCACAAGAAATTACAGCTAAGCGTGCTTCTTCTTCCGTATCTATAATATTAAGCTTTAAGCCTGTTTGTTCATAAACTTTAGAAATGAATTCTTTTGAGTTTTTTGCACGCCTGCAAGCCTCGGTTGCGATAAGTCTGGCGTATTGCACATTATACTTATCTAACTTTTGTTTACAGACCTGAAGGGCTTGAATAGTACGTTTAATAGAGTCTCGGCTTAATCTTCCAGTTTTTTCAAGGCCAAATCCTAATTGAACAGATTTCGCAAAACTATCGATCACATGAAACTGTGCACCTTTTGGCTGTGCAATTAACATACGACAGCTGTTGGTGCCTAAGTCGAGTGCTGCATATAAAGCCTCAGGCCCCGAATTTTTATCAATAGCGCTCTCAACCACATGAGGGAAAGCCGCTTTTTTTATAGGCTTCTTGGGCGCCATAGCCTACGCCCTCCATTATAAGTTAATCTAACGATACGTCGGAGATTGACACTGTGCAAGACACTTTAATTCACGGTAGATTTATTTAATTCCACTTCTCCAGGTCAAAAGTCGCAGCAGCAATGCTTTCTGTCGAAATCTAGCCGTTTAAAATCAACTAATTATCTTACCAAAAAAAGAGTTTTGTCGGGGAGTCGTTGAATGCATGACGTTGTAATTGTTTACTGGAGGGATATCCCAGCACAAGTTATTGTCGGCAAGGGCCGTCGTGCCACAAAAATACAACTGTCAGAAAGGTTTGAACAAGCTATCGATAGAGCCGCGATGAAGTCGGACCAAAAGTCCACTGATGACTATCTTGCTGAATGGAGAAAAGCAAAACCATTCAAAGTGGAGGGCAACCCCGAGACCATTGCAACAGAGCAAGCAGAAAAATTAGAAAACAAATATGATAAAGAAAAATTAATATTGCTTGTAAACAATAATGGTCGAGCTAGCTAACCGAAATTGAGGATAGACATGGCACTTTTTGGATTAAAAACTAAAGCTTCACAAAAACCAAAGGTGAGTGAAAACCTTGAGCGTTTTATGCGTGATTTTTCCATCGAAGTCATGCCGAGGACGGCAGAAAAAATTGAAAATTTTAGAGATCTTTTACCCAAAAATACAAGGGTTTATATTGCTCATATCGAAGGAACACCAATTGACGATATGGTAAAAACTGCAAAAAGAATTGCTGAAGACGGCTTCCCCACAATGCCTCACTTTCCTGCCAGAATAATAAAAGATAAAGCTACCCTGAGTGATTGGATATCTCGCTACCAAGGAGAGGCTGGGGTGAACCAAGCCCTATTGTTGGCTGGCGGTGTGAGCAAACCACACGGCGAATATGAAAGTTCTATGGATCTTTTGGAAACTGGAATATTTGACAAAACTAATTTTAAAAATATCCATATTGCAGGTCATCCGGAGGGCAATAAAGATATTGATCCGGACGGAACTACAATAAACGTAGATGCAGCCCTCCAATGGAAACAAAATTATAAAAATAAAACTGATGCGAAGATGGCAATAGCCACTCAATTTGCCTTTGAAGCTGGTCCTATCATTGAATGGGCCAATTCAATTAAAAATGCTGGAATTGATATACCTATTCATATCGGAATCGCAGGACCCGCTAAACTACAGACACTGATTAAATTCGCTATAGCTTGCGGAGTAGGACCATCCTTGAAAGTTCTACAAAAAAGAGCAGCAGATGTGACAAAGCTTCTTTTGCCGTACGAACCAACCGAGGTTCTATCCCAATTAGCGGATCATAGGGCACATAACTCTGATTTTAATATTGCCAGTGTTCATTTTTTTCCACTTGGTGGGATCAAAACAAACGCGAAGTGGGTGACAGAAAACTGTGGAACTTCGGGTGTTCCAGTAAATCAAATATAAGGAAAAAAAATGGTAAAAACTGTTGTTGAATCAAAAACTAAAACTGCTGTTTTAGGTTTTGACCACCCTTTTTGTGTAATAGGGGAAAGAATAAACCCGACCGGCAGAAAAAAGTTGGCAGCTGAACTAGAGGCAGGTGATTTCACAACAGTAGAAAAAGACGCAATAGCTCAGGTCGATGCTGGGGCAAATATATTGGATATTAATGCAGGTGTGGTTTATAATTCAAATCCTAATCCTAATGAGACTGAACCACCTTTAATGAAAAAAATTATTGAATTGGTTCAAGGGCTTACCGACGTACCTTTATGTATCGACAGCTCTGTTCCTGAAGCGTTGGAGATGGGTCTTGAAACGGCTCAAGGGCGCCCACTTCTAAATTCGGTGACCGGCGAAGAGGACCGGCTGGAATTTGTATTGCCTTTAGTGGCAAAATATAACGTGCCTGTTGTGGCGATAAGTAATGACGATACGGGCATTTCAGAAGATCCCGATGTTCGCTTTGCAGTCGCTAAAAAAATCGTGGAGCGCGCTTCTGATTTTGGGATACCTGCTAACGATATCGTCGTAGACCCCCTTGTGATGCCCATCGGAGCAATGGCTACTGCTGGTAAGCAAGTATTTACGCTTGTTCGTAAATTGCGAGAAGAGTTAGGAGTAAATACGACTTGCGGAGCCTCTAATGTTTCGTTTGGATTGCCAAATCGCCATGGAATTAACAATGCTTTTTTACCTATGGCTATGGGTGCTGGTATGACATCTGCCATAATGAACCCTGTTGCATTACCTATAACGCAGAAAAAAATAGCAGAGAAAAAAGCTGAAGTGTTATCTTCAGGTATAATAATTCCAGAAACGATGGACGATGAAACCTTTGTTTCTATATTTGGCATGGGATCTACTAAGCCCCGTCCAGGGAAAGAAATGGAAGCAATAAGAGCGGCAAACTTACTCACAAACAATGACCCACATGGCGGAGCTTGGATTAAATTCAACAAGCCTTCTGGATCCTCAACGGACAGCTCTGGTGAAGGTGGCAGGTCTCGGAGGCGTGGAGGTAGACGTAGAGGTTAATTAATCGACCCTCTGAAACGAAACGCGCTAACTAAAAATTTTATTAAATATGGATTGCCCGATCATAAGCGTCCAATACACTTTCATGCATCATTTCTGAAAGTGTAGGATGAGGAAAGACTGTCGAGATTAAATCTTCCTCAGTTGTCTCAAGTTTTTGGCCCAAAACATATCCTTGAATTAGCTCTGTAACTTCCGCACCTATCATATGCGCGCCCAACAGTTCTCCAGTATCAGCATCAAAAATAGTCTTAATAAGACCTTCTTCCTCACCCAAGGCAATAGCCTTTCCATTACCAATAAATGGGAAACGGCCAATTTTTATTTTAAGACCCTTTTTATTTGCTTCTTCTTCAGTCAATCCAACACTTGCTATTTGAGGATGGCAGTATGTACAACCGGCAATAGAATTTGGATCAACAGGATGCGTGTGTTTTCCAGCAATGATTTCGGCCACCATGACGCCTTCATGGCTTGCTTTATGAGCTAACCAAGGAGCACCAGTAACATCCCCAATTGCATAAATACCATCAATACCAACACTACAATTATTATCGGTTTTTATATGTGATTTTTCCGTCTCAATTGAAAGATTTTCTAGCCCTAACCCTTCTATGTTTCCAACAATTCCAACAGCTGAAATAATTGTATCAAATTGTTCCGTTTTTGTTTTGCCATTACTTTCAATCTCCACATGAACTGAATTTTTCTTTCTCTCTACTTTCTTCACTGAAGCCTGAGTTAAAATTTTCATTCCTTGTTTCGAGAATTGCTTAAGTGCAAAAGCAGCGATTTCCGCATCTTCGGCCGGCAGAATCCGATCAACCACTTCGATAACTGTGGTATCAGCGCCAAGAGTATTATAAAAACTCGCAAATTCTATTCCTATCGCACCTGACCCAACAACCAAAAGCTTTTTAGGCATACGAGAAGGTGTCAAAGCATGCTTATAAGTCCAAACAATTTCACCATCTGCCTCTAGACCAGGCAATTCCCTCGCACGCGCACCTGAAGCGATAATTATGTTTGCGCACGTAAATTCTTCAGATTTATCATTTTTCTCAAATTTAACTTTACCCTTTTCCAAAATAGTCGCATCTCCAATAAACGATTTGACTTTATTTTTTTTCAAAAGGTGAGTAACACCTTGGTTCAGTTGTTTTGAAATTCCACGAGAGCGCTTAATGACTGTATCTAGATCAAAAGATATTTTTTCTGCGCTCAATCCGAACTCACTTGCCCTGTGCATCAAATGAAAAATTTCAGCAGATCGCAGCATTGCCTTTGTTGGAATGCAGCCCCAATTAAGACAAATACCTCCCATATGTTCACGTTCAATAATTGCCGTCTTGAGACCAAGCTGCGCACACCGAATTGCGGCTACATAGCCCCCTGGACCAGCACCAATTACGATTACATCAAAAACATTTTGTGACATCTTTGGCTCCAAAAAAACATATCGTTTAACGTTAAACTATTTAAACTAATTTTTCAATGTGTCTTTTGGCAAAATATACTGCAGATTAGGCTGCATGATTGTTTAACCTTGAAAGCACAGCTTGATATCCACCATGATCAAAATATTCTTGCTCAAACAGGGTGTTAGAACGACCCAACCGACTGTTTCTACTTGGAAAACGTCCATAATTCCGTATTAATTCACGGTGGGCCCGAGCATGCTTAAGTAAAATATGACCAGATGATGGGAGTTTTTCTAAAATTTGACGTATACACCTTTCCTGATCATATAAATTTTCAGAGTGCATTAAGGGCATATAAAAAAACTGACGTGCCGGTTCATCAATTTTCAAATCAAACTCATGTTTGATTGACTGCTTAGAAGCTGCTATCGCAATTCTATCAGCAGCAAAAGAACCTTTATTCCTCCGGAAAATATTTCTAGAAAACTGGTCCAAAACTATTATGTAAGCCAATGCTCCAGAGGGATAAGTTAGCCATAAACTATGCCCACCCGAAAGAATATGTTGCAAGGTTTCTTTAAATTTTTGCTCAATTAATCCATCTAAAGACTCATTAGAACTAAACCAACAATCAGGCCCAACTTCGTCGAGCCAGAAATTTAAAATAAATTCGGGATTCATGCCTGTTATCCTGCTTTTTTGGTATATTAAGACATGGGATTCATTTTTTGTGAAGCAATTTCTTAAACGGAGCCTAACTTTAATCCGTTTCTTCAGCTTCTCCAGCCGCTTCAATAGCTAACTCTTGGGCAATTTCCATAGCAACAACAGAAGTTGTTGGAAGAACGGTTGTATAGCTAGATGTATCTATATCGGAAATTCCACGCTGTGTCATTCTGTAGAAACCATAACTTGTAAGCAAGCCTAACAAAGTAGCTAAAACTATAAAAAATCCCTCAGGTCCCATTTTGGTCATTAAATAGCCAGTGAATAAAGGTCCACTTATAGCACCCAGACCATTTAAAAAAAGCAAACCACCGGAAGCAGAAGCCATATCATCAAGCTCTAGAAAGTCATTTGTATACGCTATAAGCAGTGAATACAGAGGATTAGACATACCCCCGATAAAAAATGCACTTCCAACTAAAATTAAAAAGGAGCCTTCAAGCAAAATTGCGGATAAGGCCGCAATAAATCCAATTGCTGACGTTACAACAATCAATATTCTACGATCCATCTGATCTGAGAGCCAACCAATTGGGAACTGAAAAACCATTGCCCCTATATAAAATGCGGCGACAAAGGATGAAATTTCAGACAATGACAAACCTGCTTTAGTTCCAAATACAGGGGCCATACCAAATTGAGCTGAGAATATACCGCCCAAAAAAAACATACCAATACAACCTAATGGTGACGTAGAAAACAACTCCTTGATACTCATCGGTTTAGTAGCCTCAAAAGCAGGCGTGGGAGTAATAGATAATAAAATTGGCGCAAAAGAAATTGATACAAGTACCGAAATTAGTACAAAAAGTTCAAATCCACCCGGATCACCAATGAGTAACAAAAGTTGTGCCACTACAATGCCAGCCATTTGTACAACCATGTAAGACGATAAAAGCTTACCTCGGTTTTCATTTGTTGCAGCATTATTCAACCAACTTTCGGCCGTTATATAAACGCCACAAAAGCAAAAACCGATGATCACTCTTCCCCCAGTCCAGACCCAAGGATTTACTAAGAGAGGGTACAAGATCAAAACTGCAGAAATAAACGAGGCCAGAGCTGCAAAGACTCTAACATGACCGACGCGTCGTATTAACTCAGGGACCAACCTACTGGCTCCTAAGAAACCCACAAAATAAGCCGACATTACAAGTGACATTTCAAAGGTAGAAAAGTTTTCTAATTCTCCTCTTACACTAAGTAGCGTGCCCTGAAGGCCATTTCCAAGCTGCAAGAATAGCATACCCAACAAGAGAGCCCAAGACCCTTGCATTACGAGCAACATATTAACACCTCAAAAAAATTAACATGGTTTTTCTATGGAAACAGGAGTGACGAATCTCCATAAGAAAAAAACCTATACCGACGCGTTATGGCGTGTTTATAGATAGTTTCAATAGTTTCTTTTCCCATTATAGCCGAAACAAGCATAATCAAAGTAGATTTTGGCAGGTGAAAATTTGTCATTAAACCATCCGCAACTTTAAATTTAAAACCTGGGTAGATAAAAATATCCGTCTCTCCATGCCACTCGCATAATTTTCCAGTCGGTTGAGCTGCACTTTCCAACAATCTTAACGCAGTTGTCCCAACCGGTATTATTCTTCCACCATTTTTTTTTGTTTTATTTATCTCGTCGGCTGTCTGCTGACTAATTTCTCCATACTCAGCATGCATTTTATGCTTTCGAATTTCTTCATCTTTTACCGGCAAAAATGTTCCCGCCCCAACATGCAGTGTTACAAACGAAATTTCCACTCCAATACCCCTAATTTCATCCAACAAAGCATTATCAAAGTGTAAGGATGCGGTCGGTGCCGCTACTGAACCCAATTTTCGAGCAAAAACAGTTTGGTAATCTAGTTTATCATTATTATCCGCTTGGCGTTTTGAAGCAATATATGGAGGAAGCGGCATCACACCTAAACTATTCAAATATTCAAAGAATTCTGAGCCTTCGATATTAAATTGAAGCAATGCCTGTCCATCAATTTTATCAACAAGTTTAGCTCGAAAATTTTTATCAAAAAAAATCTCCTCACTCAATTTTATCTTTCGCAATGGTTTAACCAATGCGCTCCATATTCGGTCCTTTTTTGCAGCGAGCAACGTAACCTCTATGTTAGCAGATGTTGTTTTATTGTCTTCAATTAACCTATTTCTAATTCCACTTAATCTTGCTGGAATTACTTTTGTATCATTAAGAACTATTCTATCCCCAGATTTCAGAAATTTTGGGAGATCATTAACAAAGCTATCATCAATATTATTTCCCCTCGCTACTAGCAACCGGGACGAAGATCTTGGGCTTGCCGGTCTTGTTGCAACTAATTCTTCTGGAAGATCAAAATCAAATTCACTCAAAAACATGGGTTATTCCAAATTAGGAACTGGTCGACGGAAAATTTCCCTGAAAATAGCAGGGGTAAAAATAGAAAGTGGATTAACCAACACTTCTGGCTTTCTCGCGTTTCCCTTTAATCTATAATTAAAACCTAGAAGACCCTCACCTTTTCTAGTAAAAATAGATCCAATAGCATTAACGACGTATAGGGGCGACAAAACTCCCTGCATATTTAAATTATTATTGGTTTTATCATAATAACCTTCTAACGAAATGCCTATAGATGGGCCAAAAGCTGAAGCTCGTTCAAATTTTATTTGATCTGGCAAATTGATAAAATCAGCTTCAATTTCATTTAAAACCAATCCAGGACCTTGAAGTTGATCTATCAACCCAACAACGCTGATGGCATCTAAAAGTTCTAACAGAGCAGGCATATTTCGAAGGCGAATATTTTTGAATTTTAATTTCCCTTCCATCCCTGGAGAACTTTCTAGATGGCTAAGATTTAATTGTGCTGTACCCCCGTCAGCAGCTTTTGCAGCTCCTAATGCTCTAATAAAAGACCCAGCGTTATTAGAAACTGCCCTCATATTGAAGCCACTCCTAACCCTTTCTAATTTTCCACTAAAAGAAGCAAGGTCGTTTAAACTACCTGAAAATTCTCCTTTCCCAGTAGAATCCAAGGCTGCAGTAAACCTTGTAATACCCTGTTTCTCATATAATTTTAACTCATCTAAATAAATTGATAATGGAGCTGATTTTTCGGACGGACTTGTAACTAAAGGCAATTTCAAAAATTCTTGTAGGTTAAGTTCACCTCCAGTTATATCAAGAGCACCGTCGTTATTTATAATTAACTTTAGGTCAAATACATCCTTTAATGCCAGCTTTTCAAAGTTGAGCGAAAATTTCTCATCTTTTTTTCGCAAAGCCGAACCAACTAAAGCTAAATCAGGCGAACTTAAAAAAATATCTTCAATGACAACTTCGTCTCCTAAACTCCCAGAAACTCTTAGCTCAGCCTCATCTTTCATTTCTTTGACCCAGCCAATTGGAGGGTAACTCAACTCAACCCCAATTAAACTGCTGGTTAACTCAAATTTCACTTTTTTACTTTCTAGAAATTTTAAGGACAGTTTAGCTGGAGCAGATCCAGAAATTTTAATGTCAGAAAAACCATCTGGTAGCATTTCCAATGCTTTCTCTGATAAACTAAAATCAATTTCCAAAAATTTAGCATCATCCTTTACTATGGGGCCTGAAAACTCTGCTTGAACGGTTAAATTTTTTACTTTTGCATTCCCCTTTATTTCTAATCCTTGCTTATTGGCAAAAAAATCTAAGGTGCCGTTTGAAATAATGAAGTCTGGATTAATCACATGGGACGAAAACTTTTTAGCCGTTCCCGTAACTTCATAAGTAATTTCATCTGATGTTAAATTACTTTTCAAAAGTACTTCTACTCGACCTTTTCCTGAAATCTGTGCATTTCCAAAGTTAACTGGTTGCCGCACTCTGTCCAGTAACTTTAAAGGCGGCTGATTCAATACGTTGGACATGGATCTTAAAGCACCATCAGCGTTAATCAGTATTTTTGCTAGACTAGGTTTAATGCGACTATCTTTTATAAAAAAGCTACTTCCAGCAATATCTATAGCTTTACCTTTATCATCAAAAATAACACCTTCTTCCAAAAAGACAGTTGTTGCATAATCTCTAGAAACAAAGTGTCCAGCGGCTTGTTCGATCAAGGGAAAAGCCTTCAAAGGAGCAAAGCTTGCTTCAGAAAATGCAAAACTCCACGATAGCTTTGGGGCTAATCCATTTTCCAGCTCCGTTTGCATGGAAATATCAAAAAGTTTACTATGTTCAAAATGATCAGCCACCCATTTCCTTACTTTTGGTTTATGGTTTTCCGGCCAAAAATAAAAGACATCATCCAGGTCTGCTGTGTTACTGTATGTGTTTAATGAAACAATCCAATTATTGTCTTTTACTGAAATAGAACCATTTGTTTGCACACTTACTGTCGAGTTCTGATCATGGATAAACAGTTGAGGAATTTCTACATCAAAAGGATTAAGTTGCACCCTAAACGTTGTGCTGGCAGAATTTGAAGAAATACTATTATTCAATAAACCAAATCCTCCAGTTTGGAGGTTAGTAAAGTTTAATTGTGCAACAAATGTTTCCGGAAGATCCTTCACGTCTTCAATGATTAAGAAACCATCTGCGGTAGCCTTTAAGTCTGCACTATCAATAGAAATTTCATCAAAGCTGACCTCACCGCTTCCTGGAGCATAGGAAAAATACGTGGAAGCCGCATCAAAATTAAAAGCGATCCCTTTGACATCACTCGAAGGCTTCAACAACCCTGAACCCATTTTGAGAGTTGCATTCAAGGGATTCAATTCACCATTTTTGTTTAATGATCCTCTCAAAGCACCAGAAATTGGAGCTTCTAAAACACTTAGCCATCCAAACTCTGGGGAAAGATTAGCAATATCTTGCGCGTAAACGTCATTAAATAGGAGACCGAATTCACCGTCCAACTGACCCAAAGTTCTTTTAAAATTTCCCTCAACTGTCGAAGCACCTTCACCACCAGATAAGAAAGCTAAATCAAAACCCATTACCAGGGCTTGATCCTCTCGGTTCAGACGAAATCTGGCTCCATCTATCGTGTATCTCTTATTTGTGCGCTGATCCTCAAACTGTGCGGTTAACTCAAACAAATTTAAATCTTTAAATTTTTCTAATTCATCGAGAATGAAAAATTCATCTAATTTTCCTAAAATTCTTTCTATATCAAAATAGCTAGCCTCAGACCCATTTTCAGTTCCAAATTCCAAATTAAAAGAGCCATTATTTTTTCTAATAATAGAAAAATTTACACTGTCTAAAGTTACTGAGGTTACTCTGAATTTGCCCAAAATAAAATCAAGTAAAGAAAATTTTGTTTTTAACGAATTAAAAAACAAGACCGGCTTTTTATCTGGGAATAGCAAATCAACATCGCTTATTTTTATCTCTGGCACGAAACCCGCATCTAAGGATAAGTAAAAACCGCTAGCCTCAATTAAGTAGGGAGAAGATAAAATGTTAGCCTCAGATAGTATTTTGCTAGCAAATCTCTGTGGGATTTGCACCTCGCGGTCACGTAAAACTGCAACTAACGCAATAGTTACAACAGTAAAAAATAATAATGATGAAAAAATAATTGTAGCAGTCCAACGAAAAATGGACGAGTTGGTTTTCGATATTAAAAATTTCTTAAAAAATTTTTTCAATATTTTTATCTTCTCTTTCAAATATTCTTATCTGACCTAATATCCCAATAACGCGTAATAACAGGATACAAATATGTCAAACACACCCTACCCAGCCCCTAATGTAATTCTACCAAATGAATTTGGAAAAATTATTGATCTAAAAAACTACAGGCCCAACTTAATCGTCTTATTTTTTTATCCAAGAGACAACACATCTGGTTGTACAAAAGAAGCCAAAGATTTCACTGAAAACCTTAAGCTCTTTAATAGCGCAAAGGTGAGTGTGTTTGGGGTTTCGAAAGATAGTATTGAAAGTCATGGAAAGTTTGTAAAAAAACAAGACCTAGCAATATCACTGCTTTCCGACGAAAACGGTAGTGTATGCGAAGATTTCGGGGTGTGGAAAGAAAAGTCTATGTACGGCAAAACCTATATGGGCATTGAAAGATCAACTTTTATTATTGATGGAAAAGGCTTAGTCATAAAAGAGTGGCGTAAAGTAAAGGTTGCTGAGCACGTAAAAGAAGTCTTACAAGTAATTGATAAACTGTAAAAATCGATACGCACTTTAACAGTAAAAATAAAATTTTTAGCAAAGTTTAAAATCTCAAAATATCCCTATTTAAAATAAAATTATTGCCAATTTATAATGATATCGTTAACAGATTTAAGTGGTTTTCATTTGTCAACGGCATAATAGTGGCTAACAAACAACAAAAAATGAGCTTCTTTGAGCGAACCGAGCGGTTTTTTCAAAAAATAATACCACCGCGCCAGCTGCTTATCAAAACAAATGGAAAAACTCATTTCGTTAATTTGAAATCAAGCACCCAAGTGGGTTTTTCTGCTCTAATTTTTTGTGTGGTCGCTTGGTCAATAATTTCAATAGCAATCGTGGCAATGGATAACCTGGGAGCTGGAAATTTCAGAGAGCAAGCCTTACGAGACCAAGAGAATTATCAATCACGACTAATGTCGCTCGCGGAAGAGCGTGATTTTCAATTAGATTTATCAAGGAAAGCCCAATTTAAGTTCGAGGAAGCCCTTGTTCATATATCTTTCTTGCAAGAAGCGCTTATGGAAGGCGAAGTTGAACGAAAAGAACTAACTGCGGCTCTGACTATGCTAAAAAATAAGCTAAAAACCTCAAGAATAGAAGAAAAAACAGCTAGAAATAGTCTAGACCAATTTAAGCAAGCGGCAAATTTAGAGTCTCAACAAAAAACTCCGCCGAATTTTCTAGAAAATATTGAAACGGGTAAAGAAGCTCTTCTTTCTAAAGTTTTAAGTGAGACTGCAAAACAGCGGGATGCTTTAGAAAATGAAGCATACACTGCGCGGCTGAGCGTAAAAGAAATCGAAAGAGAAATGAAACTAATGGAGCAGCGAAATGAGCAAATTTTTCGTCTTATAGAGGAAGCCTTGTCGGTTTCAGTTGGCCCTTTGGAGAAAATGTTTCGATCCGCCGGCGTTAACCCAGAAAGCGTAATAAAAACAATTAGGCAAGGATATAAGGGGTATGGAGGTCACAATTTGTCCTATGCGGATGGTGATGGCGAAACAGCTTTTGCAATTTACGATAAAAATTTAGAGAGGGCCTCTAGGATTTTGAAAAACCTCGATGAAATAAATCTTTATCGAATAGCAATAGAAAAGTACCCTTTTTACCATCCTATACAGGTCGCTAATCGCTTTACATCCGGATATGGACCTCGGTGGGGTAGAATGCATAATGGTACGGATTTTGCTGCTCCACATGGAACACCTATTCGAAGTACCGCGGATGGCGTTGTAACATATGTTGGATGGCAAAGCGCTTATGGAAGATTGATAAAAATAAAACATGACTTTGGGATCGAAACACGCTATGCACATCTCTCAAAGTTTCGTGTTAAAAAAGGCCAAAGAGTTTCTCGCGGTCAACACATAGGCGATATGGGAAACACTGGACGCTCAACTGGCACCCATTTACACTATGAAATAAGAATAGGTGGAAAACCCATTAACCCAATGAAGTATATTAAGGCAGCACAAAATGTTTTCTAAGAGTAAAATAAACGAACCAGCACAAAAAACTCCCGAGGCCTCTAAATCGATGGAGCCTGAAAAAACAACTTCATCGATTCCCGTATCAAAGCCTAAACCTCCAGCTTCTATTTTATCGCAAGATTTAAATATTGTTGGGAACATTAAAACAACTGGTGACATTCAAGTTGAGGGAACAGTTGAAGGCGATATTAAAGCCCACCTGTTAACTATCGGTGAGACAGCGACCATAAAGGGCGAAGTTGTTGCAGACGATGTAGTTATCAATGGTCGAATTATAGGACGCGTCAGAGGTTTGAAAGTTAGGTTGACATCAACAGCTCGCGTTGAAGGTGACATTATTCATAAAACAATCGCAATTGAGTCTGGAGCACATTTTGAAGGATCAGTCCAACGTCAAGATGATCCTCTTGCAACAGGTGTTAAGCCTAAAGCTGAATTTGTAAAAAAACAAGAAACAGAAGTTAAAAATGAAATCTAATTTTTGGGTGGTATGGAATAAGTGATAGTGGCCCGAGCTACGGGCTTCTCAACGCCTTCAGAGTAAACTTTAGAGTCAGCAACAACTAGGCTTTTGCCCACCTTAAGTAGTTCACAAATAGCTATGAGATCTTTTTCTCCTGACGGTTTTCGCATAAAATCTATTGAGCAATTTATTGTTACTGCCAGCGCCTCTTTTCCCAAATTCGCACAAACAGCCATATATGCAGAACAATCAACAAGATAGAATATTGATGGACCAGACACAGTATTGCCTGGTCTTAAATGTTTAAATGTCACATTTAATTTAACATGTGAGCCCTGCTCAGAAATTTCGATAATTTCAAAATCATCTTTGATTTGGGGAAATATTTCCTCGACATACTCGTTTAGCTCTTCAATAGTAAAACGTAACGACATTCTTTTAACTCTAGTTGAGATGCTTTAAGCTTAGTGGAATTTTTGAGGAGAGCAAGATGGCTATTTTAGAACGTAACGATAAAAACTCAGTTGCTTACATCCTTCTAAATTCACCTGAAACTTTAAATTCTTTGTCGGATGAAATGCTTGCGGCGCTAACTAGCGAGTTTGAAAATTTAAAAAATGAAACACAAATCAGAGCTGTGGTTCTTTCAGGTGCGGGTAAAGCCTTTTGCGCAGGGCATAATCTCAAGGAAATGACACAAGGTCGAAATTTAGAAGATGGCGGTAAAGCTTACTTTTTAGATCTCTTTAACCGATGCGCAAAAATGATGATGCTCATTCAAAACTTACCTCAACCTGTGATTGCTAAGGTCCATGGAATAGCAACTGCTGCCGGATGCCAACTAGTTGCAACCTGTGATTTGGCAGTTGCCGAAGAGACAACTAAATTTGGAGTAAATGGTGTTAATATTGGTCTTTTCTGCTCTACTCCAATGGTTGCACTATCTAGAAATATACCTAGAAAGCAATCGTTTGAAATGTTGACAACTGGAGAATTCATTACTGCAGATCAAGCAAAAACACTTGGGTTAGTCAATAAAGTAGCAAGCATAGAGAGTTTTGAAGCACAGACAGAAGAACTCGCCGAGAAAATTGCTTCAAAATTAGGATCAGCCGTCAAAATTGGAAAAGAAGCTTTTTATAAGCAATTGGAGATGCCAATAATTCAAGCCTACGAATATACCGGACAAGTAATGGCAGAAAATATGATGTTGCGGCAAACGGAGAGAGGTATTGAAGCTTTTTTAAACAAACTTGAACCAGTTTGGGAACAAGATTGATTAATTAATATTTTAAAAACCTATTAAGGCCCTAACATCACTAGCCTTCAAACCCTCTTGTTTATATCTATATATTGATTTTGCATCATCCCTTTTGGCTAATCGCCTGCCATTTTCGTCACAAATTAATTTGTGATGATAATATAACGGTTTTTTAAACCCAAGGCGTGAATTTAAAACTGTGTGTATTTTAGTCGCTTCAAATAAATCCAACCCTCGAACAATATGCGTTATTTTTTGCTCAGCATCGTCAACAACGCACGCCAAGTGATAAGCAGGATATCCTTTACGCCATAAAACAACATCACCAACTGTTTTGAAAAATTCTTCTGATGAAAATGAAATTTCTCCTTTTCTTGGACCAAGCTCTCGAAAAGAGAACAATCCATTTTTATCCGATTTAATATGCATTCTAAGGGCGTTTTCAAATTTTGATTGGGATGAAAACATATTTTCTCTACAAGTACCTGGGTAGATTATGCCATCCGGACCCAATAACGTTTCACTTTCATGAGGCGCGCTTAAAGCATTTTTTATGTCTCTACGGCTGCAAATACATTCAAAAAGGCCTAGCTCTTCAGAGAATTTAATTAAATAACTTTTATATCGGTCAATCCTTTCTGATTGGCGCACTACCGGCTCATCCCAGGACAAACCCAACCAATCCAGATCATCAAAAATTTGATTTTCCCATTCCTTTTTTGAGCGTGACTGGTCCAAGTTCTCTATTCGAATATAAAACTTACCTCCTTCGCTACGAGCCATATTGTGTGAAACAATAGCAGAATAAGCATGACCAAGATGTAAAGGTCCAGTGGGAGAAGGAGCAAAACGGGTTATAATGGTCAAAGTTTTTTAAGAATATAAATATTGGAATTTAAATTAGCCTTGGGAAGATGACTTCCATAACTTTTATGCAGAATTGATGCATGCCCACTGTCGAGGCATTGCTTTACTTTTTTTTCATAATTTGGATCATTAAGCGTATGGTCATTAAATGAAAAAGCAAACAAACCATCTGGTGGTAATAAAGCGAATAGGCGATCAAAAGTTTTAAGAGGTGCTGCTCCAGCCCCTATTACACCAATAGCTGTTATAATTTTATATTGATCAGGATAAACTGGGATTTCATTAGAAGGATCGAATACCCTCAGGTCTTTATAAATAGATTTTTTCTCTGCGAGAATTACCATTTCGTGTGAAACATCCAAACCATCAATATTCTCAAATCCAACCGCCTGAAGCGCAGAACCAGACAAACCTGTTCCACATCCATAATCTAGAATATGTTCAGATTGATCTCTAACCACCTCTTTCAAAGCGTTCGCAACTCTTTGAGGAGTCACATATCCATTTTCTTGGACTTCTTTATCGTACGTTGAAGCCCAGGAAGCATATAATTCTCTACTGTCGTCCGTGCCACCAACATAAACGTCTTTTAAATAATTCTTTGCCATTAGGGGCACTTTAAAGCATTAAATTTAGTTACGTCCATCAAAATTTGACAACCAGTTCGACCAGGAACTCTTCGCACGCTCAGTATAGGCTTTATAGCGCTCAATACGAGCTTTTCGACCGCCTTTAACCCCATCAATTATTGGAAATAAGCCAAAATTTACATTCATGGGCTGGAAAGTTTTTGCATAAGCCCCACCCGTGATATGATTAACTAGTGAACCGATTGCTGTATCCACTGGAACGTCGGGAATATCTTCTTCAAGAATTTCTAAGGCTGCTAATCGACCAGAAAGCAATCCAATTGAAGCACTTTCTACATAACCTTCAACTCCAGTGATTTGACCAGCAAAACGAATATTTGATCTCGGTTTGAAACGTAGTTTTTTATCCAACAATAACGGAGAATTTATAAAAGAGTTTCTATGAATACCTCCCAGTCTAGCAAACTTAGCCTCTTCCAGACCTGGAATCATTCTTAAAATTTCTTTTTGTGCTCCATATTTCATTTTAGTTTGAAATCCAACAATATTGTAAAGTGTACCCAGAGCATTATCACGACGAAGTTGAACAACCGCATAAGGCTTTTCTTCTAAATGAGGATTAGTCAACCCTACAGGTTTCATGGGGCCAAATCTCAGTGTTTCCAATCCTCTTTCGGCCATCACTTCTATGGGGAGGCATCCATCGAAATATGTTGCAGTTTCACCATCCTTAAACTCTGTTTTATCGGCTGCCAAAAGTGCATAAATAAATTTAATATACTGTTCTTTGGACATGGGGCAGTTTAAATACGCTGTTCTCTCTTCTTCTGTTTCCCCCTTATCATATCTCGATTGCATCCAAGCTTTTGACATATCTATCGTATCAAAATAAATAATTGGCGCGATCGCATCAAAAAACGCCAAAGCATCAGTTCCACTTAATTCGGCAATAGAATTTGCCAACCTGGAAGAAGTAAGGGGGCCAGTAGCTACAATCCATCGTCCCTCAGTTGGAAGTGTTGTGATTTCTTCGTTCGAAATTCGTATTTTTGGATGATCATTAATTTTTCTAGTTATGGCCTCGGCAAATTCTTCTCTATCAACGGCAAGAGCGCCACCCGCCGGTAATTTATTTTGATAAGCCGTGTTGATGATCAGTCCATTTGCAAGCATCATTTCCCAATGTAATAGACCAACCGCATTTTGCTCATCATCGTTAGAGCGAAAAGAGTTAGAGCAAACCATTTCACCCAATTTTTCAGTTTGATGAGCAAAAGTTTTAACCTTTGGCCGCATTTCGTATAGAGTAACATCTACGCCCATGTTAGCCGCTTGCCATGCAGCTTCGCATCCGGCCATTCCACCGCCAATAATGTTTAAAGACTTATCCATTTTAATCTATCGGATCCATTATTTCTGATTCAGATCCATCGACAACACTTGTGAAAAAACAACTTTTTCTCAGAGTGTGGCATGCAGCTCCCTTTTGCCTGACAATTACAAGCAATGTATCTCTGTCACAGTCAAATCTTAACTCAACTAAATCTTGCGTATTTCCCGAAGTTTCTCCTTTAATCCAAAATTTGTTGCGAGAACGTGACCAATATGTAACTTTACCTGTCTGAAGAGTTCTTTCAATTGCCTCTTTATTCATCCAAGCAAGCATTAATACTTCTAAAGTACTTTCATCTTGCGCAATTACTGGTAAAAGGCCTGCTTCATTGTATCTGAGTGTATTAGGCTCAAAGTCATTCATATTAAATAATCCATTTGCAACTAGGGCTAGTTAACCTATTTACTCATCATAAACAAAAAGGAAAAGAGCATGCCGTCTGAAACTGACTTAATAAAATTATATTCAGGCAAAATTCTTCAAATGGCCGCTGATCCTATCTACCGTGAACGCCTATCTGAACCTGATGCATCTGTAACAAAAAGATCGCCGCTGTGCGGTTCCGCAATTACAGTCGATATTAATGTAAAAAATGGAATTATCACACATTACGGGCAAGACGTTAGAGCCTGCGCTCTCGGACAAGCTTCTTCTACCATAATTGGAAAGGCTATTATTGGTCGCTCACTTAAAGAAGTAAGTAAAGCTTACGAAGAGTTAAGCGATATGCTTACGAATAACGGCCCCACTCCCAGCAAACCGTTTGACGATTTGTATATGCTACAACCTGCATCAGAATACAAAAATAGACATGCCTCAATACTTCTAGCTATCGAAGCTACTTTAGCCGCATTCCAGCAAATCGCAGATGGCGATAAATTATTTTAATGTCAACGCTCGTAGGTACTTTTAAATAAGTACTGGAATATGCAAAGCGGTTGCAAAAATTATGAATAAAGAGACGCAGCCTATCATATCTAGAAAAATGGCTTCTTTTTGTCTTGAGAATATAGTCTTTATTTGAGCTAACATTTAACCAACCTTTTTTATTTTTTTAATTTGTTTTTGTTTTGTTCTCATTTATTTCTATGTTTGTCAACAAAAAAGAGAACAAATTAAGAATATCTTGGTTTAACCAACGGTAATTAGTCGAATGGACTTATCTTGATCCATTAACCAAAGGAGATTTTTGACGGCTTTACCTTGAGGGGTTTCAAGGTTTGGATCTTTTGCAAGTAAATATCTCGCCTGCTCATATGCTGTCTCCATGAGTTCCTCAATCATATCAATATTGGCCATTCTAAATCTGGGCAGACCAGATTGAGCTGTTCCGATAGCATCACCAGAGCCTCTCAAATTCAGATCGACTTCTGAGATTTTAAAGCCGTCTTCAGTTTCTCTCAAAATAGACAGTCGCTTTTTACTAGAAATGTTTAATGGTTCTTTATACAGCAATAAACAAGTTGATTGATTAGCCCCTCTCCCCACTCTTCCACGCAATTGATGCAACTGCGCCAAACCAAATTTTTCAGCATTTTCGACTACCATAATATTTGCCGAAGGCACATTTACCCCAACTTCTATTACAGTTGTTGCAACGAGAAGCTTAGTATTTCCAGAAATAAATCGATCCATAATTTTATCTTTGATTTCTGAAGACATTTTTCCGTGAACTAACTCCACTACCCCCTCGCCCAATTTGGCTCGAAGCTGTTCAAATCTGCGTTCAGCAGCCGTATAGTGTAAAACCTCACTTTCTTCGATAAGCGGACAAACCCAATAGGCTTGTGCTCCCTTAGCAATGGATTTTTTCAATTTATCTACAACCTCATCTATGCGCGAACTTGAGATAAGTGCAGTATTAATTGGTTTTCTACCAGGAGGTTTCTGCCTAATTATACTAATGTCCATATCGCCATACTGGGCTAATGCTAAAGATCTTGGGATTGGCGTCGCAGTCATTATCAAAATATCAACAAAACTGCCCTTTTTACCTAATTCAAGTCGTTGATTAACACCAAACCTATGCTGCTCATCTACAACTGCAAATCGCAAATCCTTAAATATAACATCCGACTGGAACAGCGCATGGGTTCCGACAACAACATTGGTTTTGCCCTCTTTTAAATCGGTAAGTTTATTATTTCTTAAATTGCCTCTATCTCTGCCAGTTAAGAGATTTAAATTCACACCAGCCTTCTCGGCAAAAGGTAACAACGTTTCAAAGTGTTGCCTTGCCAATATTTCAGTAGGCGCCATTATTGCACCTTGACCTCCCGCCTCGACTGCGGCAACCAAACCCATAAAGGCGACTATAGTTTTACCGGAGCCAACGTCCCCTTGAAGAAGACGGTTCATCCTTTCAGGCTTTTTTAAATCATCTAGTATATCTCTAATTGAAAGTTTCTGATCTTCGGTAAAATTGAATGGAAGGTTACTCAAAACTTTAGCTTGTATAATACCTGTAGCAATATTTTTTCTGCCCTTTGATCGCTTGATCTTATTTCTAGCAATGGACAGGGATAACTGGTGTGAAAATAATTCATCAAAAGCTAATCTCTGCCGTGCCGGGTCAGTCAAAGAAGCACCCTCAGCCGATATGGGACAATGAGTGCTCTTGAGTGCATCCTGCCAAGACGGCCAGCCTTTTATTTTTAATAATTCATCATCAATCCACTCATCGAGTTTAGGCAAATTTTCTAATAAGCCATTTATCGTACCAGACATGAGTTTTTGACTAATACCAGAAGTAAGGGGATAAACAGGTTCAAACCGAAAAATAGGTTTTTCGTCGTTAATTTTCTTTATATGGTGAGGATGCACAATTTGTGGGACGTCTTCATAAAATTCAAGCTTACCGGAAATAACTCTACGTTCTCCGACAGGTAAAAGAGCTTCAAGATATTCTTTTCTTGCATTAAAAAACACAAGTTGAAAACCAACTTCGGCATCTTGAACATTAACCCTATACGCAGAGGCGCGGGATCGACCAACTTTATGAGCTTTGACCAATACTTCGACGGTAACTATTTGCGACGACAAAACTCCACGAACACTTTTTACTGGTAGACGATCCAGAACTGAAAACGGTAAATTAAAAAGAAAGTCCCGAGGTTTTTCTATCGAAAGATTTTTTAAATTAATGATAGTTTTAGGACCTATGCCAGACAAATTGTTTAAATCACCAAATAGATGAAATAATTCTTTAGGACGTGTTCCCATTACTTTCCAATCAAACTAAGCCATTCAGTTTCGTCTAAAGTTTTCACTCCAAGTTCTTCTGCTTTTCTAATTTTTGATCCCGCCCCAGGTCCGGCTATAACTAGATCTGTTTTTGTGGAAACAGACCCTGAAACTTTAGCCCCAAAGTTTTCGGCTAAAGATTTAGCCTCTGAACGGCTCATTTGTTCCAGTGTTCCAGTAAAAACTAAGGTTTTTCCTGAGAGAACGTTATCGTCTATATCCGGAGGGATTTCATCCAATATATCTAAATGCTCGACAAGTTTTTCGATGCTGTTTCTTTCTTTTCCGATTTCAAAAGCAGAAAGGAGCGAGTTAACAACAGTCGTTCCTATTCCATCTATAGACACCAAATCAAAATACTCTTGGCTCTCTCTATTCTTAGCAAGTGAAATAGAAGGAACAAACTCTGACCACGTCAAAAAGTGACGTGCCAAAAGTTTTGAAACATTTTCACCTACATGACGAATTCCCAAAGAAAATAGAAAGCGACTGAACTCAATGGTTTTTTTATCTTTAATTGCATCAAAAAGATTTTCAGCACTTTTTTTGCCAAAACCGTGCCGGTCTTTTAATTTTGTAAAGTTATTTTGGTCTCGAGACTCCAAGGTGAAAATATCTACCGGTTCCTTGATTGGCAAAGCCTCATCGGCAAAAAACAATTCTATTTGTCTCGCTCCAAGACCCTCAATATCAAAAGCCTTCCGAGACACAAAATGTTTCAATTTTTCTATTGCTTGCGCTGGACAATTAATTCCAGCAGTACACCGAATAACTGCATCACTTTCGTCTCGAACTACTGCTGACCCACATTCTGGACAAATTGAGGGAAAACGATAGGCTGAGCTGTCTCTAAGCCTTCTCGTAATATCTACGTCAGAAATTTTTGGAATGACGTCGCCTGCCCTATAAACCTCTACCCAATCGTTAACTCGAATGTCTTTCCCAGATCTAATTTCCTTTCCATAATTATCTCGTCCCGCTATGTAATCCTGATTATGCAAAGTAGCGTTTGACACTACCACGCCACCGACTGTCACAGGACTTAAACGTGCTACAGGGCTCAGCGCACCGGTCCTTCCAACTTGGATGTCGATAGCCATTAACTTTGTCCACGAATATTCAGCGGGAAATTTATGAGCAATAGCCCACCTAGGTGTTGTAGACCGGTGGCCAAGCCGAGACTGAAGATCTAGTGAATCAACTTTGTATACAATACCGTCAATATCGTATCCTAATTCTGAGCGTATTTTTGACAATTCTTCGTAGTGAGTGAGCGCCTCATCTATATTTTTACAAAACTTTGCATGGGAATTCGTTTTAAAACCTAAATTTTTCAACTTTTGTATCGCACCAAATTGGGTTGTATCTAGTGGTTCGGTCAATTCACCCCAAGCATACGCCAAAAACTTCAAAGGGCGCTCTGCAGTAATTGCTACATCTAATTGACGCAAACTTCCAGCAGCGGCGTTTCTCGGGTTTGCAAACAACTTTCTTCCCAAAGACTCCTGATAATTGTTTAAAATTTCAAAATCTTTATGCTCCATATAAACTTCACCACGAACCTCAAGAATTTCGGTTTGTATTGGTAAATTTATAGGTATATCTTTAATTTTTAATGCATTTGCAGTAACGTTTTCTCCGGTAGTTCCGTCTCCTCTAGTAACAGCAAATGCAAGTTCACCTTTTTCGTAACGTAAAGATAAAGACAAACCATCAATCTTGGGTTCTACAGTGTACTCTAAAGGATCTGAATGTCTAAAATTTAAAAACCGCCGGACCTGCTCATCAAAATCATAAAGATCACTTTTTTCAAACGCATTTGCCAATGAAAACATCTTTTTTGAGTGCTTTATCTTTGAAAATTTTTCTGAAGGTAGAGACCCAATTTTTTCTGTTGGACTATCTGATTTCTTATATTGGGGAAACTTAAGTTCAATTTCTAAATTTCTTTTTTTAAGAAAATCAAATTCTGCGTCCGTCATAATAGGACTGTCATCACCGTGGTAGGCTTTATTTGCTGTATTTAATAGATTAGCAAGACGAGTTAACTCGTCTCTAACCATATCTTCCGAAAGATCATCAACAGCTATGTTATCCGTCATCACTAGTCCCATATTAGTTAAACACTTTGATAGAGTTTCTTAAAAGTCCAGTCTAATCACAACACTATAAAGTCTTTTTTTCAGAAAAATTGATTTCTATTTATAAATAATCTAATAGGCAGTCTTAATCTCTAAATCATTTCTGAACAGAGCTACTGCGTCTACTCAAGATTATATTTAAACATTTAAAAGTTATTATTTTGGAATCAAATATTAAAAAACTGAACTCACTTGGATTTGAAAAAGCACCTAGCGATACAAGGGTCGTTGTTGCCATGTCCGGGGGTGTGGACAGCTCTGTAGTCGCAGCCAAACTAGTGAGTGAGGGTTATGATGTCATAGGAGTCACGCTACAACTATACGACCATGGAGCTGCCCTTGCCAAAAAAGGGGCATGTTGCGCAGGTATAGACATTCATGATGCAAGAAGAGTAGCCGAAAGAATGAATTTTCCACATTATGTTCTTGATTACGAAAATATTTTTAAAGAAACAGTTATTGATGAATTTGCCGATAGCTATCTTGGCGGAGCTACGCCTGTTCCCTGTATTAGATGTAATGAGAGAGTAAAATTTAAGGACCTTTTGGAAACGGCTAAAGATTTAGATGCAGATTGTATGGCGACCGGGCACTATATACAGAGAAAGCATGGCGAAAAAGGGCCAGAGCTTCATTGTGCAGCAGATCCAAAACGTGACCAAAGCTATTTTTTATTTCCAACTACTCGGGAACAACTAAACTTTTTAAGGTTTCCTATTGGTCATCTTAAATCAAAGGATGAAACAAGGGCGCTGGCAAAAAAATTTAATCTCAGCATATCGAACAAACCCGATAGTCAAGATATCTGTTTTGTACCAAATGGTGATTATGCTGCGGTTATTGAAAAACTAAGACCGGGAGCAGCAGAGCCTGGAGAAATAGTACACGCCGATGGTCACATTCTGGGGAAACATACGGGAATAATCAATTTCACTGTAGGTCAAAGGAGAGGCCTAGGCGTGGGTGGATTAAATGAACCACTGTACGTGATTTCTTTGAATGTTGAAGATCGAAAGGTTATCGTTGGACCAAAAGAACTTTTAAAAGCTCATATAATAAAAGTACACGAAATCAATTGGTTAGGAGACCAGAATTTCTTTTCGAAAAAACAATGGAACATGAAAGTTAAAGTTCGTTCAACTCGACCTCCCCAGGACGCAGTAGTAAGGCCGAACTCTTCAGATACCGCTGAAGTTGAACTGATTGAACCAGAGCAAGGTGTAGCGGCCGGCCAGGCATGCGTCTTTTATGACAAAAACTGTTCAAGAGTATTGGGCGGAGGTTGGATTAAAAACGCTAGTTAATTTACAAGTCCTTGACCACCTGAATACCCAAACTACTTCTCAGTAATTGTTTAAATAATTTATGTTTAAATAAAAGGAGGTTGGTTATGAGGTTTATTGCCAAAGTACTCGTGATATTTATATCCAGTTTGAGTGCCGTACACGCATCCCAAACACAAAATTTGCTAGACAAACTGGCATCGGCGCCGTCCGCAGCTGCTGCAAAAATAATTACAATTGACATTCAAGAGGCTTGGATTAATTCGCATAAAGATCCTGTTGAAAAAAAAATGATGTCACAGGCGTTATCAGCAATGGATAGTGGTAACTTTGCTAAAGCGGAAAAAGAACTAACGAAACTTATCCAAAAAAACCCTGATTTTGTTGAGGCGTGGAATAAGCGTGCAACTGTTAGATTTTTCAATGGTGATTTGGCTGGATCAGAGACCGATGTATTTGAAGTTTTGTCCCGCGAGCCCAGGCACTTTGGAGCGATTTCAGGTCTGGCCATGATAAATGTTCATGTTGGAGCTCTAAAAGAAGCTGTAAAAGCCTACGAGATGCTCTTGAATATTCATCCCCATGCCAAGGATGCTAAGATGTACCTACCCCGACTTAAACAGAAGATAGGGCAACACGAGCTTTAGATCGAGCGTTGAGGTTGCGCTATACTGTTTTAAATTTGAGTTTGGCTAAGTTTTTGGTTTCGCGCTTCACGCATCTTTTTAAAGTCATCTCCAGCGTGATAAGAAGACCGAGTTAACGGCGTGGCCGAAACCATCAAAAAGCCTTTGCCATAAGCTGCCTGTTCGTATGATCTAAATTCATCAGGGTGTACAAATCGATCTACGGAGTGATGCTTTGGCGTAGGTTGAAGGTACTGTCCAATAGTTAAAAAATCCACATCTGCGGACCGAAGATCATCCATGACCTGCATAACTGATTGCCTATCCTCACCAAGTCCCACCATAATTCCCGATTTAGTAAACATAGATGGATCCAACTCTTTGACCCTGTTTAAAAGTCGCAAAGAATGGAAATAACGAGCTCCAGGCCGAACTTCAGGGTAAAGTCCTGGAACTGTCTCCAGATTATGGTTAAACACGTCTGGCTTTGCCTTAACAACAATTTCTAAAGTATTATCCTCGCACTTTAAGAAATCTGGCGTCAAAATTTCAATCGTGGTACTAGGGCTTTGCTTTCGTACCGCTCTAATTGTTTGAGCAAAGTGATCTGCACCACCATCAATTAGGTCGTCTCGGTCAACAGATGTAATTACGACGTGCTTTAGTCCAAGTTTTTTAACCGCAACCGCTACTCGACCTGGTTCAAAAACGTCTAAATTGGATGGCTTACCAGTCGCTATATTGCAAAAAGAGCAACCTCGCGTACATATATCGCCCATAATCATCATAGTCGCATGACCTTGGCTCCAGCACTCGCCTACATTCGGGCAACCTGCCTCCTCACATACGGTCACAAGGCTATTATCACGCATTATATCACGAGTTTTCTTGTAACCCTCACTTACAGGTGCTTTGACCCGTATCCAATCGGGCTTTTTAGGTTGCGGATTATCAACCTTATGAGCCTTTTCTGGATGTCGTTGGTTAGGAATTTTGAGATCACGCATAATATATCACCCTAATATGCTCTTAATATAACATATTTTTTTAGAAATATAAGTGTAATTCAATAAATTTGTACTGCTTAATAAACGATAGTGAATTTATTAAGTGAAACTATCAGGCATTGAGGCTTTTTTATTATTAACATAAGCATTTAAAGCCTCTTCAACTCCAAGTTCTAAGGAAGGTTTGGCATAATTATCTAATAAATTTTTAACCCTTCTTGAAGCTAGCGACATTGTGTCCAAACCCCCTTCCTCTTGCCAGGTTTCAAAAGGTTTATAATCAAATAGATCTGATCGCCAAAATGCACTTTGAAAATTAGCCTGTGTATGTGCACAACCCAAATAATGTCCCCCGGGACCCACCTCTCTAATAGCATCTAGAGCCTGAGCATTTTCGTCCATTACAATGCCCTTGGCCATCTGATGCAGAACACCTAATTGATCCGCATCCATAACAAATTTTTCAAATGAAGATACTAATCCACCCTCTAACCAGCCACAGGCATGCAACATAAAGTTGACCCCACCAAGTAAAGCCGCGTTTAATGTATTGGCGGATTCATAAGCAGCTTGAGCGTCAGGCAACTTAGAACCACAAAGCCCTCCCCCAGATCTAAATGGCAACCTTAGACGTCGGGCCAATTGACCTGCTCCATAAAGGATATGACTCGCTTCTGGTGTGCCAAAAGTGGGCGCTCCTGAATTCATATCAATGGACGAAACAAAGGTTCCAAAAATTACTGGAGCGCCTGGATTTATTAATTGATTATATGCAACACCGGCTAAAACTTCTGCCAAGACCTGAGTTAAAGTACCGGCGATTGACACCGGAGCCATTGCACCACCAACAATGAAGGGAGATACGATACAGGCCTGATTATTTTTGGCATAAACCTCCATTGCTCCCATCATCACATCATCAAATGTCATAGGAGAATTAATATTAATTAATGAAGTCATAACTGTCTTATTTTGCACAAAATCAGAGCCAAATAATATCTCGCACATATCAACGCTATCTTGTGCCCTCGAGGGCTCCGTAACCGAACCCATAAATGGCTTATCTGAAAGCGTCATGTGAGCGAGTAACATATCTAGATGTCGCTTATTGACTGGAACGTCCGTGGGCTCGCAAAGTGTTCCACCTGAATGATGCAACCACTTAGACATATAACCGAGTTTTACAAACTTTTGGAAATCCTCAATCGTCGCATAGCGTCTACCGCCCTCTAAATCCCTAACAAACGGAGGCCCATAGACCGGAGCACATACTAATGAATTACCTCCAATTTCGACAGATCGATTGGGGTTCCTAGCGTGCTGCGTAAAACAAGATGGCGCAGTTTTTATAAGGTTACGAGCCAACCCCCTAGGAACATGAACTCTCTCGCCGTCAACATCTGCTCCTGCATTTTCCCATAGCTCAAGTGCCCTTGGGTTATTAACAAAAGCCACGCCCACCTCTTCCAACATAAGCTCAGCATTTGCCTCTATTATCTCTAGAGCCTCATCGTTTAAAATTTCGAAAAGGGGTATTTTTCGCTCAATAAATTTTGCTGTTTCGAAACTTATGGAGGTTCGAGAAGCACGACGGGCAGCACCACCGCCACCTCTTGTCCTTTTTTTAAAAGCAATATCTGACAAAATAAGAACCCTATGACTTCATTAGTATTGAAAAGTTGACTATCAACAACTGCATTTTAATGTCCTGAGATTTGCGGCTATTCAGAGGTGAAAGCGACATATCATTAGATAATCAACTTAGTCATTTTTAAGCTTCTAGTTTTTGCCTAATAAACTTGAATGATGTCGAGATAAATAATAGACGGCCCTTATGAATATTAATTCTTATGATTGCCTGCTAATAGTAGATTTTGGAAGCCAAGTTACTCAACTGATAGCACGGCGACTGCGAGAACTTAACGTTTACTGTGAAATACACCCGTATCAGAACGTAAATGAGCACTTGGTTGGTCAACTTTCGCCAAAAGCTATAATTTTATCCGGTGGTCCAGACAGCGTTACAAGAAATGGAAGCCCCAGAGCCCATCCAATTATTTTTGAAATCGGAGTACCTTTGTTAGGGATTTGCTATGGCCAGCAAGTAATGGTGCACCAGCTTGGTGGTGAAGTAAAATCTGGTAAAGGAACAGCTGAATTTGGAAAAGCTTTCGTTGAAAGAAAAAATTCTTCAGATTTTGTAAAAGGATGGTTTCTTGATCAAAAAGAACAGGTGTGGATGAGCCATGGTGACCATGTCAGTAGTATCGCACCAGGCTTTGAGGTGTTTGGTTTTTCTCCAAATGCTCCCTATGCAATCATCGGCGATACGAAGCGTCATTTTTATGCCGTACAGTTTCATCCTGAAGTTCATCACACGCCAAATGGACAGACTTTGTTTGAAAACTTTATATCAATTGCTGGCATTAACCAAAGTTGGACAATGGAAGCCTACAGAGAGATAGCAATTAAGAAAATTAAAGAAGAAGTAGGTTCTAAAAGAGTTATTTGTGGGTTATCGGGAGGAGTAGATAGCTCAGTGGCTGCTGTTCTCATTCATGAGGCTATTGGAGATCAACTTACCTGTGTATTTGTGGATCACGGTCTACTCCGACAAGGAGAGGCCGAAGAAGTCGTAACAATGTTTAGAGAAAATTATAATATTCCTCTTATACATGCAGATGAATCAGAACTTTTTTTAGATAATTTAGAGGGGCAATCTGACCCTGAAACTAAACGTAAAATAATAGGGCGATTATTCATCGATGTATTTCAAAAGTACGCAAATGAAATTGAAAATGCTGAATTTTTAGCACAGGGAACCCTGTATCCAGACGTCATAGAGAGTGTATCATTTAAGGGCGGTCCTTCAGTTACAATCAAGTCGCACCATAATGTCGGCGGTTTGCCAGAGAAAATGGGTTTGAAATTAGTCGAACCATTGAGAGAACTTTTTAAAGATGAAGTCCGCACATTAGGACGAGAGTTAAAATTACCCAAGAATTTCATTAATCGACACCCTTTTCCCGGTCCAGGTTTAGCAATTAGATGTCCAGGCAAAATAACAAAAGATAAACTTAAAATTTTGCGTAAAGCTGATGCAGTTTACATCGATCAAATTCACAAACACGGGCTTTATGATGAGATCTGGCAGGCATTTGTAGCAATATTACCAGTTCGGACCGTTGGAGTAATGGGCGATGGCCGCACTTACGATTACGCCTGCACACTGAGAGCAGTAACCTCGGTAGATGGAATGACCGCGGATTATTATCCTTTTAGTCACGAATTCTTAAGCGAAACATCTACACGTCTTATCAATGAAGTTGAAGGCATAAATAGAGTTACCTATGATATAACATCGAAGCCACCTGGCACTATAGAGTGGGAATAGCTTGGCGGCATAAGCATATGTTTTAAAATATTTTTCCGTACAAATGCCAAGTAATTGAAATCAATACAACAACATTTAGCAGTTGCCAAAAATATTTTCCACACTTGTGATTGCTAAAACTAGCTTGACTCAGATCAATAATTTGATCCATGATTGTGCCCATAACCAAAAAATTGAACAACCGGGGGGGATTGTTTCATGATGAAATTAGGACCTAGTGATCCACCAATGGATCCTGCAGGTATGACTGCTGATATAATGAGTGGCATGCCGCCAGAATCGATGGAATTTGTGACTGCCGGCGATATGGCAGCGATGCCAGCAGACGCTATGGGTGGTATGTCTGCTGATATGATGGAAGTGATGCCACCGCATGCGATGGGCGGTATGGACGCTGATATGATGACTGCTATGCCAGCAGACGCTATGGGCGGTATGGATGCTGATATGATGACTGCTATGCCACCAGAAGCGATGGGCGGTATGGACGCAGATATGATGACTGCTATGCCAGCAGACGCTATGGGCGGTATGGGCCCGAACCATATGGAAGCAATGCCCGCAGAAGCGATGGGCGGTATGGACGCTGATATGATGAGTGCTATGCCCCCAGAGGCTATGACTAGTATGGATGCTCCGATGATGGCAAATATGCCACCAGACGCAATGGGTGGTATGGATGCTGACATGATGAGTGCGTGTCCACCAGACGCAATGGCAGGTGCCTACGGTGAAATGCTGGAAGCAATACCACCAGGAGCACTGGAGGGTATGGATATGAGCATGATAACCTCAATTCCTCTTGAAGCTGTTGAATCTGTTGACTGGGCGAGCGTACCAGCAGATGCCATGGAAGCTGGTTTTGCAGCCTTTCAGGATGGCCTTGCAAATGGCATGAGCCCTGAAGAGGCTTTCGAAGCAGGAGGAGCCGCAGCTGATCCATATATGCCAGACGACATGGGTGACATGACTGCTGACATGATGAGTGAAATGCCGCCAGAAGGTATGGGGAGCATGACCGCTGATATGATGGAAGCGATGCCGGCAGAAGCGATGCAAGGTATGGATTCTGATATGATGGAAGCGATGCCACCGCATGCGATGCAGGGTATGGACGCTGATATGATGGCCGCTATGCCTCCAGAAGCTATGACCGGTATGGATGCTCCAATGATGGCAAACATGCCACCGGAAGCGATGCAGGGTATGGATGCTGATATGATGGCCGCTATGCCTCCCGAAGCTTGCGGCGGCATGGACGCTCCTATGATGGAAAACATGCCACCAGAAGCCATGAGCGGAATGGATGCTAATATGATGGCAGAAATGCCTCCGCATGCGATGGGTGGTATGGACGCTGATATGATGGCAGCGTGTCCACCAGAATGTATGGCAGGTATGGATGCTCCGATGATGGCAAACATGCCGCCAGAAGCTATAGAGAGCATAACACCTGAACAGACGTTAGAAATGCCACCTGAGGTTGCTGGCATGATGACTGATGCGGATGACGGTGGAATGGGAGCTCTGGGCGACGCCCTCGGAGACGACCCTGCGTCTGGAGAAGACTTTGCAGAAATGGATCCGGCTGCTGATGCCCTTACTGGGGCAATGGATGCTGCTCAAATTCAGGGTGGAGATTCAGCACCAGCTGATGATGCAGCTATGAATGAAGCAGCGGCAGGAACAGCAGCGGATGAACTAACTGAAGCAGACGAACCGTCTGATGCTCCAGTTACACCGGACGATCCTGTAGGCTGATCCTAAAATTTAGCTATCTGATAATTGGGGGGTGATGGTTTAAAACCTTCACCCCCTTTTACGTTTGTTTAAGGAATAAATAGATAAATCGTTGTTCGTTACCAGTTTATTGTATATTTTGTCGTTCTTGTTTAAGCTTTAAGCGTAATAGTAAGTAAGTATGCATCATCAGATAATAATTAATTAATATCAGGGGAAAAATCATGAGAAGCCTTGGAGTAATATTTTTAGCAGATGTTGTGGGATATTCGAAGATGATGTCTCAAGATGAAATTGGAGCTTTAAATCTTATAAGAGAATTTCAAAAAGAAATCATAAGGCCTACAATGGAAAAATATAGCGGCAATGTGATTAAATCTTTGGGTGACGGATGGCTAATTGAATTTAAAAGTGCCTCTGAAGCTGTTGATTGCGCTTTAGAATGGCTAAAGCTATCTAAAAAGCGAGGCAAATTAGACCTTAGAGTAGGAATACACCTTGGTGATGTTGAGCATGAAGAAGGTCCGCCACCGGATGTGTACGGGGCTACTGTTAATATAGCAGCTCGTTTGGAGTCTATTGCCGAAAATGGTGAGGTTGCCATTTCAAACTCCACTTATTTATGTTTGGATGAAAACCAGGCACGACTTTTTAATAATTGTGGAAATCAAACTTTAAAAAATATATCTACACCCGTAGAAGTTTGGAGCACTGGTAGACTAAATTTAGGTTCGAAGGGTATGAAGAGGGAAAACGAAGGCCCTCTTATTTCGATAAAACCATTTGGTGCTGCGTCTGAATCTGTAAATGGATTTTGCAAAGATGTAACAGATGATCTGGAAAAGTATCTCAATCAAAAAGACTGGATAGATTCTACTGTTCAAAAAAATCCAAGTGACACTGATTACCAGCTCATTGGTAATGTTTCACCTCGTCAACCAAATTTTACAGTCGATGTCGTTTTAAAAGCACCTGGGGGAAAAACTTTGTGGTCTGAAAGTTATGGAGCACCATTAAGGCAAATAAGTCAAATAAGTGATACAGTTGCAAGTAATATTTCCGACAAAGTCTTTATGGAGATAATGAAAGTTAGAGATAAATACAAATCTTGAAAATTAAATTTTTTAAAAAGCGTTTAGGCATAATATAATATCCAAACGGATATGAATATAAGAAGTTTGTGAGATGAAAACCAAAACCCTTAGATCTTTATCTCTAGGCGTAATCGCTCTGGCTGGACAGTTTGGTGTTCGAATTACTGTTGAGCAACTTGAAAAAAAGATATCACAGGGTCAAATTGCATCTGAGAAAGAACTAAAAAACACGCTTAAGGAACAGGGTGTAAAAGTTCAACGTCTGAAACCAAGTATAAAAACTTTAATTGACCGCTCCTACTATTTTCCATGCGTCGCACTTATGCGCGATGGAACAGCGAGAATATTAATTAGCTGCAAGTTAAACGAGAAAAATGAAGTTGAGTTTCAATCAATGGATCCTTTGGATCCAACAAATAAAATTAATGTGGAAAACGAGACCGAGTTCAAACGTAATTGGGCAGGATCTGTTTATCTCATCTCCAGTGAAACGGGCATTGCCTCACAGGATCGTGCTTTTGATTGGACCTGGTTCATTCCTGAACTGTACCGATTTAAAGGCTTGCTAGGCCTCACCTTCATTGCGGCAATATTAACAGCTATTTTGGGACTGGCACCAATCGTATTTATCCAAATATCGCTAGATAAAGTTTTAAATTTTGGAGCAGTGTCAACCTTATATATTTTAGTCATGGGAGTATGTGCAGCCCTGATTTTCAATGGCATTCTGGGCTATGTTCGCGACTATGTGATAAATTTTATTTCCACATCGATAGAAGCGCGATTAGCCGGTGATATTTTTGACAAAGTAATGGCAATGCCAGCTGCCACTTTCCAAACTGGATCAAACTCTGAGTTTGAGGCACTTCTTCAGGCCTCTGGTAAAATTAAAAACTTTATCTCAACCCAAGTTCTTAAAACAATTTTTGATGCTACAACCATTTTAGTATTCCTTCCTGTTCTTTTTGGTTACAGTCCCATTCTCGCCCTGATAGTAACTTTATTTTCGATGACAATTGGAGCCATTACCCTTTTTGGCAGGTGGCGTCAGAAAGAAGCTGGGAAGATCACAGGGCCACTGGAAGCCTCAAAACGCAGGGTTGTTCAATCCAGTGTGGCAGGCGTGGAGACGATTAAGGCATTCTCATTGGAAGCTTCACAGCGCCGAGAATGGCGAAAAGTCTCTTCCAGAAGTATTCGCCAAAGTATAAACGGCCAAGTTTCTAGCATGATTATCACCAACGTAAACTCAACTCTGAGCCAACTCATGACGGTGGCGATCGTTACAACGGGAGTTCTACTGGTGCTTGGTAGCGGACTGTCAGCTGGGGCTATCATTTCCTGTAATATGCTTGGAGGAAAGCTTGTATCCCCGTTTACTGCATTTTTCACGTTTTTTTCAGATTTGAAGGGCTTTAAGTCAACATTGGACTCAGTAGGCGCGAGTTGGAATGGTCCAAGCGAACGGGTTGGTGCTGGAAATGAAATGGTCGTGAAGGGTGAAGTCGTTTGTAAGGACGTGGTTGTTAAATTTGAAAATACAAATGCTCTTAACGGCCTGACTTTAAATATTCCGGCAAAGGCCAAAGTAGCAGTTGTTGGACCGTCAGGTTCAGGAAAGACTACATTTTTGCGTCTTTGCCAAGGTTTTTTAAGGCCAAATACGGGTTCAATGGAAATTGATGGTCAAAATATTCGCTATTTAAGTTTAGATAACTATCGCAGCCAAAATACATTGATAGATGGCAAACCTGTGTTCTTTGGAGCAACAATTGAAGAAAATTTGCGAAAGGTACAGCCAGGTATCAGTGAAAGAGAGTTTAATGAAATACTTGAAATATCTGGCCTGCAAAAGGTTCTGGAACAGTTGCCAGAGGGCATCTCAACCGAAGTCAATCAGTTCGGTATGCCTCTCTCGCAAGGCGATCGTGTGACTTTAGCTTTAGCTCGCGGCCTAATGGCAGGGCCTCGTATTCTTTTAATTGATGAAGCTCTTGCTAATTTAGATAAATCAACTCAGATTTCTTTCTTTGAAAACTTCTCAAAGATATCGGAGTTAAAAACTGTTATAATGGCAACCCATGATCTTCGTTCGACAGCACAATTTGAAAAAATCATAGTGCTCGAAAAAGGTGTAGTTGTCGGTCACGGGACGCACGATGAACTTTTAAAAACCTGTGTGCTCTACCAAGAGCTATGGGAAATGGAAAAAAAACTAACGGGGACATAAAATACTTCCCTTTGATTTGTTATGAGAAAATGAATGGCTGATAAATCTTTTGCAGACGGTGAGCATATTTTCCGAGAGGGTGAAAGTGCGGCCTTTGCGTATGTAATTAAATCAGGAACAGTGGAAATCACAAAACACACTGCCGATGGTGAGCAAGTGCTAGCTGAGTTGGTCGCACCCACTATTTTTGGTGAAATGGCACTTATTGATGGAAATCCTCGAAGTGCTGGCGCTAGGGCAAAGGAAAATACAGTAGTTACTGAAGTAACATCCAATTCTTTTAAAACCTATTTGAGTAAAAATCCAGAAGCTGCAATTCGGATTATGAAAACTATTTCAGAAAATTTACGAAAGTCTAACCAGTTAGTATCAAAATATGAGCGCGCGGGCACTGCTGATGATGGCGCCACCACTCCAATTCAAAACTTCACGGAAAAAGCATCGAATGATTTTGAAATAGACGATACTGACGCCATATACGAGCAGGGACCCTCAAAGCCTCTCTTAACCATCGTTCTTACGTTGCTCACATTTTTTATTGGGAGCGTCATATTCGCATCCCTCAGTCAGGTAGACACAACAATATCTGCACGTGGGGAATTTCTGACTGCAACACCGAATGTCATTGTGGAAGCCAGTGCAAGTTCCGTCGTGAAAAGTGTTGAGGTGAAACGGGGCGACGCAGTGGTTAAAGATCAAATTATAGCATATTTAGATGATACAGTTGTAACCGTAGACTTGAAAAAGAACCAGGAAAAGATCGATAATATTTATCAGTCGTTAGTAGGGCTTCACATGGAGCAGATGCTGATCGATGACATTCAGAAATTTAGCTCTGATCTTAACTTAGATAGTTTTTATCAAGCAGCAATTGATAAATTAAATCTGCAAAATGCTTCTGAAACATTTAACGAATTGTACAGTGTGACATTATTGAAAAAGGTATTGGAATATTCTGAAAAGATTAAGTCATTTGACGCTAAGCTAGACACGGCCCAAAACGAATATGAGTCATCAAAAGAGCTCCTAGAAATCTCAAAAAAACAAACAGAAATAAAGGCCCAACTGGCAAGGGCGAAGAAAGAACTATATGACCGACAGTCAGGTACATTATCGGATATTTTAATAGATCAAACAGAAATAAAAGCCAAACAGACAGCGGTACAGAAAGATCTAATGGAACGTGGGATCGTATCTTTGTCACAGTATCTAACGTCAAAAGATGCGCTTTTAAACGCGCAGAAATCTGAGTTTAATTCCAAAACCTCAACGACAAAGCTTGAGCTAGATTATCTTTCGGCGAATGACGCTTTGTTGAATGCGGAAAAAGCCCAATTTAATGCAAAGACTTCAATAGTAAAACTTGAATCTGCAATCATAACCCAAACTGCAGATAAACAGGCATTTATAGCCAGTTGGACCTCAAAACTGAATGGCGAAATCACTGCGAAGAATGAAGAATTAACCCAGTTAAAGCAAGAAAAAATTAAGCTGGCTCGACTTGTGGATAATATAATAGTGAGGTCGCCGGCTGCAGGTATTGTTTTAGACATACCGGCGGTCGCCAGAGGCGGTATAGTCAGTGAAGGTGAGGCTATTGTTACTTTAGTTCAGTCTAATCAACCTCTGTTCCTTGAAGTTGATATAGATCCAAAAAAGATACCTGATATGAAGCTTGGTATGAAAGTTTCTGTTAAATTAGATGCTATGCCGTTTCAAGAATTTGGCGGCTTAGAAGGCGAATTAATATACGTTTCAAACGATACATTTAATGAATCATTGTCTGGCGATAAGGGTGTATTTTACAGGGGGCGGGTGAAAACTGAGGGCCTCGAAAATACTAATATGCCATCAGATTTTATCTTGTCCCAGGGAATGTTGGCAACGGCAGATATATTGGTCGGACAGCGGCCTTTGATTTCTTATTTCACCTATCCGATCATGAATGCATTTGAAGAGTCATTTAAAGAGCCAGAATAATATAATTTAAAATAATTAATCCCTAATTGAACAGTTAGTTACTTTTTTCTTTATTATTCATTATCAATAATTTATCCAAAAAATATTATGCTGGGTTGAAGTACCTAAAAATCAGTTTCTTAGCTAAACTTTTTTAAATATTAAAATTAAAGGCCGTATTGAGGAATATAAAACAATATGAAAAATAAACATGTCATCGTACAGGCCAAAGTTATTGCAATTAGATGGTATTTAGAGAATTTATTAGCTAACTTTAATTCTGCAAATCCAAAGAATAAAAAACTATTTATCCATATTCCTAAAAATGCAGGGATGACGGTCAGACGCAGTGATGTTTTGCAAAACAAGATCGTTGTTGCTAGACCCAACATTTTCAAAACATCTAAATACGCTCAGGATTTACTAACAACTATGAAAAGTACAGGAGATCACCACGGTTTTGAACATGCTAGGTGGAAAGATATTCATCCACGTATTACGAACTCGCACACCTCTTTTGCAATTATTCGAAATCCCTGGGATCGTGTCGTTTCGCGGTTTTTTTTCGCAAAATTAGCGATCGAAGTGCAGAACAAATCACCCAAGGCGTATGCAGATACTTCAAGTTTTGAGGCATTTTTGGAGGAACGGCATAAATGGGGCGGTAAAAAATATATGTGGCATCGGGCAATTCGCGGTTGGTATCCAGCTTTTGATCACGTCTCCGATGAGAAGGAAACCGTTCAGTGCGAATGTCTTCGTTTTGAAAGTCTGGACCACGACATTTGTAAATATTTCAATATATCAACAATGACAAGACCAAGAAATGTAACGGGACTGAATAAGGGTTCATATATGGATATCTATTCGCCAAAAACAATCCAAATAGTGGCTGACTGGTATCAGAAAGACATTAAAACCTGGGGATTTGACTTTGACACTGGCGCACAGCGAAATACAATGTATAGCTAATCAAGCAATACTTTTAACAGATTGATTACAATGAATAAAGAAAATGAACAAAAAAGTGTTGAAGGTTTTAGCCTTACTGCAAAGTTGTTTCACTGGGGTTTCATCTTAATCTTTTCTTATGGAATTCTTAAGCAGATCGATAGTATTAACCAACTAGAAGATCTGGCACTTCTCAAGTTTGAAATTATTTTTGCTCTGTTGTTTATTTTATTTTTAATAATTCGTTTTATTTATATGAAACGGACACAAAAATCATCATTGCCACCAGATACAACTAAGGTTCAAAAGGCAGCTGCCAAACTAGTACATTATGGTATGTATATTACAATGATTTCTATTGCCCTATCCGGATTGGTGATTGGATTTTTATACTGGTTGGGATGGAAAAGTGGATTACTAATTGAGACTATTATTTTTTGGCATGAGTCATCCGTCTCAATCGTTTATTGGCTAATTGGACTACATTTACTTGGAGCCGTCTATCACTGGGTTAAAAATGATGGTGTGTGGGAATCTATGGTTCCTATCCTAAACCGAAACAGGGAATAACTATATCGCCACAAGTCGAGAGGAATTAAGGTTTTAAAGTTTTTTAGAAACAGGTGGATTACCTGGAATTGGAAGACCTCTGAGCGCCTTGCTGGATCGCATGTACTGAGGAGCATAAGCGGCCTGTTCATCTAAAACCTCAGCTGCACGCCACGCCCACCTTGGGTCAGCCAACATTCCTCTTGCCATCGATACCATATCAGCCTGCCCTGTTCTTATGATAGCTTCAGCCTGAAAAGCTTCTGTAATTTGCCCAACAGCCATGGTTAAAATGTCTGTTTCGCGTTTAATTTCAGATGCGAAGCCAGTTTGATAACCGGGGCCAACTTCAATTTTCTGTTCCGGTGAGTTTCCCCCACTTGATACATCTATATAGTGGCAACCTCTTCTCTTTAACTCTTTGGCGAATTCGGTAGATTCCTTTACATCCCAGCTTGATCTATCAACCCAATCCGTTGCTGAAAACCTGACACCTATTGCTTTTTGCCTCGGCCAAACCTTTGAAACTGACTCAAAAACTTCTAAAGGAAATCGCATACGGTCTTCAAGGGACCCTCCATACTGGTCGTTTCTTAGATTGCTAAGTGGGGATAAAAATTGATGTAATAAATAGCCGTGGGCTGCATGTATCTCTAAAACGTCAAATCCTATCCGATCTGCACGCTTTGCAGACTCCACGAAGGCAAATTTAATCCTAGAAAGCCCGTCTTCATCAAGTGCTTGGGGTGCCTCCCAATCTGTTGCAGCATAAGCTTCTGCCGATGCTCCATCGGTTTTCCAACCTCTAGGATCTTTTGAAGGTATTGGCTTTCCTCCCAACCAAGGTAACTCAGTTGACCCCTTACGGCCAGCATGTGCAAGTTGGATCCCCATCTTTGCATGTCCAAAGTCATGGCAAAAATCAACCACCCTTTTCAAATTTTGCTCATGGTCATCGGTACAAAGAGCAAGGCAACCAGGAGAAATCCTACCAGTCATTTCAACGCCGACGGCCTCAGTAAAAATCAAACCAACACCTGAAACAGCAAATTGACCCAAATGCATCAGGTGCCAATCTGTAGCATTCCCTTCATTTGCGCTGTATTGGCACATCGGTGCAACTACTATTCTATTGGGAATACTCACATCTGAAAGTGAAATGGGTGAAAAAAGGTAACTGTTCATAAAATTTCTCTTTTAATTAAACTGTTCTCGGATAATTAAATTAAAAAATCCCCAAGGGAAGCCCTTTTACGAGAAAAACATATGTTGTTTAGATAATTTAATGAATATAGGTTCTTATAATCTGCTTGATTGACCAAAACAAAAGCAGAGTTTACCTAGGACCTGCTGGAAAACGGAGAGTGCATGTACTCAACACAAGAAGAATGGCTAATGGCAGAAAACAAAAAAGTCGTTTTGTTTGGAATGTCAGGCTTAGGCAAAACTCATATTTCGAATATGTTACGCCAATCTGGTGATTGGTACCATTATTCAATAGATTATCGTATTGGTACTCGCTATATGGGCGAGCATATAGAGGACAGTTATAAAGAAGACGCAATGAAGTCGCCCTACCTCCGAGAATTACTTCTTGGTGACTCAATCCATATATCCTCAAATATAAGCTTTAATAATCTCGCTCCCCTTTCGAATTATCTTGGCAAACCAGGGAATGAAGAAAAAGGCGGACTCAGTATAGAAGAATATAAAAAACGCCAAGCCCAGCATCATCTCGCAGAGGTAAAAGCGCTGTTAGATACCCCAAATTTTATAAGTAAATCTAATCGGATTTATGGCTATCCTAACTTTGTCTGTGATACAGGCGGATCAATATGTGAGGTAGTAAATCCTGAAAACCCGAACGACCCAGTTTTAAAAACTTTGGCAGAAAATACTCTTATGGTGTGGATTCAAGGATCAAACCACCATACGGATGAATTAATAAAGCGGTTTGATAAGAACCCTAAACCTATGTGTTACGATCCAGACTTTCTTGATTTGAAATGGAAACAGTATCTCAAGTTAAATAAGTGTTCCGTTGGAGACGTGGACCCAGATGATTTTGTTCGCTGGACTTACAGTGAGGCCATGGAGCACAGAAATCCAATTTATAAGTCTATGGCTTCTTGGGGAATAACAGTTCAAGCTGATTTAATCTCACAAGTAAAAACGCCGTCAGAATTTAATTCACTAATTGGATCAACAATTTCAAAAAATATTAAATAAATATCAAAATGCCAATAAAGCTCCCATCTTCTTTACCTGCCTTTGAAGTCCTCTCGAAAGAGGGCGTGATGGTCATGCCAGAGGACGAAGCTACCCGCCAAGATATAAGGCCCTTGCAAATTGGCCTTCTCAATTTGATGCCAAAAAAAATTCAAACGGAAAACCAATTTGCGAGATTAATTGGCGCCACTCCACTTCAGATAGAGCTTTCATTGATTAGTATCAGTAATCACGAAACAAAAAATACAGCTGCCGAACATATGAAAAGTTTTTATAGACCTTTTTCAGAGATCTTCGACAGCGGTAAAAAGTTTGATGGACTGATAATAACAGGGGCGCCAATTGAACATCTTGATTATGAGGAAGTAACCTATTGGAAGGAAATCGTAGAAATATTTAATTGGACTCAAACGCACGTTCATTCAACTTTCGGTGTTTGCTGGGGTGGAATGGCGATGTTGAAACATTTTTATGATATAGATAAGCAAATTTTAAAAGAAAAAGCTTTTGGATGCTTTCGTCATCAAAATTTGAGCCCTAACTCAAAATATCTTCGCGGTTTTTCAGATGACTTTATTATACCAGTAAGTAGGTGGACAGAAATTAACGAAAACGATATAGCTTCTAGTCCGCAGCTTAAAACACTTCTTGGGAGTGATGAAGTTGGACCTTGCCTAATTGAGGATGCGAAACATAGTTCTCTTTATATTTTTAATCATTTTGAATACGACAGTGATACGCTAAAGCAAGAATACGATAGAGATATTGAAATAGGCAAAAAAATAGAAGTACCTAGAAATTACTATCCAGGAGATGACCCAAAAGCAAAACCAGATAACCGATGGCGTTCACATGGCCATTTATTATATGGAAATTGGATCAATTCTATATATCAATCAACACCTTATGATATAGACCAAATCGGAACGTAATTTTAAATTAATAGGGATTTAACTGCAGATATCGCAGCATCTGCTCCCGAGATATCAGTTCCGCCACCTTGAGCAAGATCTGGCCGGCCTCCACCACCTTTACCTCCAAGTTCCGGAACAGCACTTTGTACAATATCGACAGCTGATATTTTATCAGTTAGGTCAGAGGAAACACCAACGGCAACAGCAACTCTATTGTCCCTCTCTGTAATTAAAAGGATTACTCCACTTTTCAAACGGTCTTTGTGTTCATCAACGAGTGCCGGTAAGTCTTTGCCCGAAATACCTGAGTAGATTTGAGTAAAAAAGGAAATACCATTTATCTTTTCGGTTTTCGCCGTTTCACCATTTGCTTCTCCTGAAAGCGCAAGTTTCTTTTTAAGTTCTGCCACTTCAATTGTAAGGTTTTTCCTTTCTTCCATCAAAACATTTACTCGTTGAGTAAGTTCATCAGCTGAAACTTTTAGGAAAGCGCTCAAATCATTGACTTGCTGAGACCTCTTAGCCAGATGTATTATGGCACTTTCACCAGTAAGAGCATCGATGCGGCGCACACCGGCACTCGATGCACTATCTGACAAAATTGTAAAAGCACCAATTTCGCCTGTTTTTTTAACATGAGTACCGCCACAAAGTTCCAAGGAATAAGTCTGGCCTCCAAGACCTCTGCCGGTGTCTTTTTGATGCCCCATAGAAACAACACGGACTTCGTCTCCATACTTTTCCCCAAAAAGAGCCTGAGCTCCAATTCCTCTGGCATCATCAGGCGTCATAATTCGTGTCTGCACAGATGAATTTTGCCTTATGTATTTATTTACCGACTGTTCAATCGATTGAATTTCTCCACTACTTAAAAATGAAGAGTGGCTAAAATCAAAGCGTAGTCTGTCTTCACCATTTAGAGATCCACGCTGCGCGACATGGTCGCCCAGTAGCTGTCGTAGCGCTTCATGTAATAAGTGCGTAGCAGAATGGTTAGCTTTAATTCTGTTTCTTCTCTCAGCCTCAACAAACAGTGAAACACTATCCCCTTCTCCGATTGATCCTCTAGAAACTGTGCCAGAATGTATAAACAAACCAGCAAACTTTTTCGTGTCAGTTATTTGAATCATACAATCAGAAGTTTGAGCGTAACCCTGATCACCTACCTGACCACCACTTTCTGCATAAAACGGTGTTTGATTGAAAATTAGTTGAACTGCATCGCCTACTTTGGCCGAAGCAACTTCATTTCCATCTATAACTATTTTTTGTAATTGGGCCTCAGACGTATCGGTTTCGTACCCTAAAAAGTCAGTTGCTAGAATATTGTCTGCAACCTCAAACCAAATTGCTTCATCAGTAAGTTGCCCTGTACCAACCCAAGCCGCACGTGCTTTAGCTTTTTGATCCGCCATCGCTATATCAAAAGCTCTAGTGTCAACAATCCGACCCTTCTCTCTTAAAGCATCTTGTGTAAGGTCAAGAGGAAACCCATAAGTGTCATATAATTTGAAGGCAGTTTCTCCAGAAAACTCCTCGCCTTCGGCAGCCTTATCTAGCTCATCGTCAAGAAGTTTTAATCCCCGCTCAAGGGTAATCCTAAAACGAGTTTCTTCTTGAAGTAAGGTCTCTTCTATCAAGGGCTGCGCAAGCCCTAATTCAGGATAAGCGCTACCCATTTGCTGGATAAGCGAAACGACAAGATTATGCATTACTGGTTTTTTCGAACCTAGCAAATGGACATGACGCATTGCTCGTCGCATAATGCGCCGCAACACATATCCCCTACCATCATTTGCTGGCAGCACACCATCAGCAATTAAAAAAGCTGTTGAGCGCAAATGGTCGGCGATAACTCTATGGTGAACATTGTGCTTTCCATCGAGATCTGACGAGGTGGCCTCAGCTGAGGCAAGCATTAAATTTCTCATAGTATCTGTATCGTAATTATCATGGCTACCTTGAAGTAAAGCGCCTATGCGCTCCAGTCCCATTCCGGTGTCAATAGATTGAATATCAAGTTCTTTCATTGAACCGTCGTCAAACTGTTCATTTTGCATAAAAACTATATTCCAGATCTCAATGAAACGGTCGCCGTCTTCCTCTGAAGAACCAGGGGGACCGCCCCAAACATGTTCACCATGGTCATAAAAGATTTCAGTGCATGGACCACAAGGGCCTGTTGGTCCCATTTGCCAAAAATTATCAGAGGTACTTATCTTAATGATACGATCTTCAGGAATCCCAACTTTTTTCCAAATCAAAGCAGCTTCATCATCAGTATGGTAAACAGTCGCATATAACTTTTCAGAAGGAATTCCAAACTCCTTAGTTATCAGGTTCCAAGCAAGAGGAATCGCCTCTGATTTAAAATAATCACCAAATGAGAAATTTCCCAGCATTTCAAAAAAAGTATGATGGCGCGCAGTGTAACCAACATTATCAAGGTCATTATGCTTTCCGCCAGCCCGAACGCACTTCTGAGCGGTAACAGCTCTTAAATAATCGCGTTTTTCAAGCCCAGTAAAAAGATTTTTGAATTGAACCATCCCTGAATTTGTAAACATCAAAGTGGGGTCATTTCTAGGAACTAGTGGGCTAGAAGAAACAATTTCATGACCATTTTTTTTAAAGTAGTTTAAAAAAGTTGAACGAATTTCGTTTAAAGAAGCCATATTGTTATTCCAAATCTAACTGATAGATCGTCTATATTGCACAAGCAATAATGTCCACAGTATCAATGAAACTGGTCATAAAAAAGGGCTCCTTGTGGAGCCCTATAAAATATTAAAAAGATAGTTAAGCTTCTAAGATTTCATCATCATCTTTGGAATTAGGGATTTCAAATTCCAACCCATGTGACGCACGAATTTTATCCTCTAACTCATAGGCTATGTCTGAATTTTCTGCTAAAAATATTTTAGCATTTTCTCTTCCTTGACCAATTCGTTCGTCTCCGTAACTGTACCAAGCTCCAGATTTTTCAACCACTCCCGCATTGACACCCAAATCCAGTAACTCTCCAGTTTTCGAGATACCTTCTCCGTACATTATATCGAATTCGACCTGCTTGAACGGTGGGGCAACTTTGTTTTTAACAACTTTTACGCGCGTCGAATTACCAACGATCTCATCTCTATCCTTGATTGCCCCAATTCGTCTAATATCAAGTCTTACTGAGGAATAAAATTTTAATGCATTGCCTCCTGTAGTTGTTTCAGGACTTCCGAACATAACGCCAATTTTCATTCTAATTTGGTTAATAAATATAACCATACAATTACTTCTACTAATTGACCCTGTAAGTTTTCGCATTGCTTGGCTCATCAAACGTGCTTGTACTCCTACGTTATGATCGCCCATATCACCTTCAAGTTCAGATTTAGGCGTTAAGGCCGCAACAGAATCGACAACAACCATGCTTACCGCGCCAGATCTTACGAGTGTATCTGTTATTTCCAACGCCTGCTCGCCTGTGTCCGGTTGTGAAATGAGTAATTCATCTAAATCCACTCCCAACTTTTTAGCATACTGAGGGTCTAAAGCATGCTCTGCATCTACAAATGCACACACGCCTCCCTTTTTTTGCTCTTCAGCCACACAATGTAGCGTGAGTGTCGTTTTTCCCGAACTCTCTGGTCCATAAATTTCAATAATGCGGCCTTTTGGTAGCCCCCCGATACCGAGGGCAATATCCAGCCCCAAAGAACCTGTAGAGGTTGCCTCAATTTCTTGGACTGGATTATCTGCGCCCAATTTCATAATTGAGCCTTTGCCAAACTGTCGTTCTATTTGAGCTAAAGCACTATCCAGTGCTTTTTGCTTTTCGTTATTCCGCTTTGATTCCATCGATAATAATTCTGCCATTCTAATCTGCCTTTTTATCTCACAGTGTAACTTAAGGAGCAATACCACTTTTGTTCTACTATTGTTCTTTTATGAGGCCATACAAAGAACATTGCAAGAAAAATATGAAAAATTGTTAAATTTATATCGGATTTCTTATTTTTTTTATAATAGAAAAATAAAATCCGTCTCCTAACTCATTAGGAATAAATAATTTTTCTTGTTCAAATACCCAATCTTTTGAGTTTATTAAAAACTTTTGTATTTGAGCTTTGTTTTCATCCTCAAGTAAGGAACATGTTGCATAGACTAACTTCCCATTGGCTTTAACTAATTGTGCGGCAGTCATTAGAAGATTTTCTTGCTGAGATAATAATCTTTTATAGCCTTGCAATGTTAATGACCATTTTCCTTCAGGATCTCTGCGCCAAGTACCGCTACCAGAACAAGGGGCATCACAAAAAACCAAGCCATAGTGAGAGTTTTTTAAATCGTTAGATTTGATAATTCGAATATCTGCACCTGAGCGACTAGCCCGTTTATTTAAATCCTTCATTCTTTCAAAATTAACGTCATACGCAAAAATTGGTTTATTCAAATAAGCATTTAAGGCGAGCGATTTTCCTCCACCACCCGCGCAAAAGTCTAGTATTGGTCCATTCTGATCTTTACTTAAAGATAATACACTTGCCTGACTTGATGCGTCCTGTAGTTCCACTAGTCCTGAATTATAGGCCTCAGAGCTCTTTATGTTTCTTGTTCCTTTATTTACAATTAAAGCAGTAGATACGGTTGGATGGAGTTTTGAAGTAATTCCATCTAGTTCTAGAGCTTGAATTGCAACCTTTCTAGTAACCTTACTTATATTTACCCGCAAAAAGATATTTGCTCGTTCCTTAAGCGTATTAGCAACATCGTTTGCCTTTCTTCCCAGTGTTGCCTTCCATTTTGGCCATAACCAATCTGGAATGTCATGTAAATCGCTTTCATTTTTTATCGGTAAAAGATCCAATTCCCATTTTTTTATTCTTGGCGGACTATACCTACTGGCCCCAAAATATTCATCAAGATTTACTTCCCTCTTTTTAAGAAGAGCAATAATCCAGGATCTGCCAGACATTTTTTTTGATCTTTTTGTAAGACTATTTTTTTGCCGTAAGGCATCGAACACAACATCTCTTATTGCATGACGGTCTCCACTACCTGCAAACCGATTAGATCTGCCCCACTTAGTCAGAGACACCTCAGCATTCTCTCCTGCTAGAATAAGATCGAGTACTTCGATTGCGGCTGCGATATGCGCTGCTGGTGTCATTGATCAAATGATACGATAGTTTGGGCTTTCTCGTGTGATTTGGACATCATGTACATGACTTTCCTTCAGCCCTGCTCCCGTTATTTTAACAAACTGACAGTTATTTCTCATCTCTGCGACTGTCTTGCATCCTGTATAACCCATAGAGGCTCTTAATCCACCGACCATTTGGTGTATTACAGCATTAGCTGGACCTTTATACGGAACTTGGCCTTCAATTCCTTCTGGTACGAGTTTATCGCTAGCTGCATCCTTTTGAAAATATCTATCCGCAGAGCCTCGAGCCATCGCTCCAAGTGAACCCATTCCTCTGTAAGCTTTGAAAGACCTTCCCTGATATAAAATAACTTCACCAGGGCTTTCATCCGTTCCAGCAATCATACTACCAACCATCGCACAAGAAGCTCCTGCGGCAATTGCTTTGGCAAAATCTCCTGAGAACTTTATTCCCCCATCAGCAATAACGGGCGTCTCACCGGAAGCCTCCACACAATCCAATATTGCTGTCAATTGTGGAACGCCAACGCCCGCAACCATTCGTGTTGTACAAATTGATCCTGGGCCAATTCCAACTTTTATAGCATCGGCCCCGACATCAATTAGAGCCTTACACGCATCTGCAGTTGCCACATTTCCTGCTACGACTTGCACATTATTTGAACGTTTTTTTACCCTACTGACAGCCTCAATTACTGCATCAGAATGCCCATGAGCAGTATCTATAACAAGCAAGTCAATACCAGCGTCTATTAAACAATCTGACCTTAAATATCCCTCGTCGCCAACGGTCGTTGCCGCCGCAACCCTTAATCTTCCAATATTATCTTTGCAGGCTGTAGGGTTCAAAACCGCTTGCTCTGTATCTTTTAAAGTCAGCAAACCAGTCAGTCGACGTTGCTTGTCTGTAATCAGCAACTTTTCAATACGCCTCTCTTTCATTAGGTTAATTGCTTGTCGACGATCCGCAGGCTCAGTTAAAATTGCCAAGTTTTCTTTCGTCATCATTTTTGATACTGGAGTACCGCTATCGGCAGCAAAGCGCATATCACGATTAGTCACAATTCCAACGACACGGCCTTTTTCATCTACAACGGGAAAGCCGGTTACGTTATATCGATCTCTTAGAATATCAGCATCAGCCAAAGTCTGATTTTCACCTAGAGTGATAGGATTATAAACAATCCCACTTTCGAATCTTTTTACTTTGCGGACTTCCTCAGCTTGCTGCTCAACTTCTAGGTTACGATGAATAACCCCAATACCGCCAGACTGCGCCATAGTTATGGCCATCTGGGATTCCGTCACTGTATCCATTGCTGAGCTTAGCAAAGGAATATTCAAAGTTATATCCTTAGTAACCTTAGTTCGCGTGTCTACATCTGACGGTAAAACAGAAGACTGAGCTGGAACCAACAAAACATCATCAAAAGTAAGGGCCTCACGAATCTGCATCACATTTTCCCTTCAGCGTTACAGTAACCATTTGGCAAGTCCCTATTTCACGATCCCTAGAAAAAGAAAAGAGTAATAACAAATAAATATGTAAATTGGCGCAGACTGCCACATTTGTGACGATTGCAGTCTTTTACTTTCAAACTATTCCGTTATTTTATATTAAGGTTTATTGGAGTTTGGTATGAGTTCGAAGCCGCTTGTTGTTTTTACACCATCCGGAAAACGAGGCCATTTTGAAAAAGGCACATCTATTTTACAAATAGCACGTCAACTTGGTGTAGACCTCGACTCTGTCTGCGGCGGACGAGGTATATGCAGTAAGTGCCAAATTACCCCATCTTATGGTGAATTCACAAAGCATGGTGTTACAGTTGCTCCCGATGCCCTATCTGAATGGAATAAAGTTGAAGAGCGCTACAATGAAAAACGTGGGTTAGCGAAAGGTAGGCGACTAGGGTGCCAAGCCTGCGTGCAAGGTGATGTTGTAATCGATGTACCTGCTGAAAGTCAGGTGCATAAACAAGTTATTAGAAAGGATGCGAGTGTTCGGCCAATAAAAATGAACCCTGCTACACGTTTATTTTACATAGAAGTTTCAGAACCAGATATGCACGAACCCAGTGGGGACTTTGAACGCCTAAAAATAGCTCTTCAGGATCAATGGAAAATAAGTGACGTAGAATTAGATTTTCTCCAATTTAACAAACTGCAGAAAACTTTGAGACAGGGGAATTGGGCCGTCACTGTGGCAATATTTAATGACCATACGAGCAACCCTCCGCGTATATTAGAAATTTGGCCCGGCCTTTATGAAGACGGCCTTTACGGTTTAGCTATCGACCTAGGGTCTACCACTGTCGCAGCTCATCTAACTGACCTAAAATCTGGAGAGGTATTAAAAAGTGCCGGTTTAATGAATCCGCAAATCAGGTTTGGAGAAGATTTGATGAGTAGGGTTAGCTACTCAATGATGAACTCTGGCGGCGATAAAGAAATGACAACTGTAGTGCGAGAAGCCATTAATAGCATTACTAAGCAGCTACTAACGGAAGTAGGAGTTGAAAAGAATTCATTAGTTGAAGTGGTTTTTGTATGCAATCCAGTCATGCACCATTTGCTTTTGGGTATTGATCCCGTTGAATTAGGACAGGCACCCTTTGCTCTAGCTTCTTCAAACTCCATTACAGTAAACGCTTCTCATTTAGGCCTTAACGATATGAACCCTTCTGGTAAATGCTACATTTTACCTTGTATAGCTGGACATGTAGGTGCCGACGCAGCGGCAGTTGCGTTATCAGAAGAGCCAAATAAATCTGATGATCTCGTTCTGGTCGTAGATGTTGGAACAAATGCTGAAATTTTGCTTGGTAATAAATCCAAAGTTCTCGCTTGCTCTTCTCCCACTGGTCCTGCTTTTGAAGGTGCTCAAATAAGCTCAGGCCAACGAGCAGCGCCCGGTGCAATTGAGCGTATCGAAATAGATTTAGATACCAAAGAACCGCGTTTTCAAGTAATTGGATGTGATTTATGGTCTGATGAGAAAGGATTCAAAGACGCCATAAAAAACTCAGGCGTAACTGGTATTTGCGGATCTGGTATTATCGAGGCAGTAGCAGAATTAAGAATGGCGGGTTTAATGGATGAGAGCGGACTTATAGGATCTGCTGAAGCAACTGGATCGGCCAGGTGCAAACCAGAAGGTCGAACCAACTCTTATCTTATCTATGACCAATCTGACGAAAATGGACCACAAATATCTGTTTCACAAAACGATATAAGGGCTATCCAGCTGGCGAAATCCGCCTTGTATGCGGGCGCTAGGCTACTTATGGATGAAATGAAGATAGAAAAAGTAGATCGCGTTGTGCTTGCTGGTGCATTTGGAGCCCACATTTCCTCAAAACATGCCATGGTTTTAGGAATGATCCCGGATGTTCCTTTAGAAAAAGTTCAATCAGCGGGAAATGCAGCAGGCACGGGCGCCAGAATTGCTCTGTGCAACATTTCTGCTCGTAATGATATCGAAGCTACAGTCAGCCGAATAGAAAAAATCGAGACAGCTATAGAACCAAAATTCCAGGACCATTTTGTTGCAGCAAATGCTATTCCGCACAAATTAGATCCTTTTCCAGAATTAAGTAAGGTTGTTAGCTTACCTAACGTTCATTTCAACTTAGGCTCAGAAAACAAAACAAGGCGGCGGCGTAGAAAAACTTGAACAGATGCAGTTTTTAAAATTATTTTACTTTAAGATTTCCCTGCAACCTTGCGCCCTTTTCAGTAGACAAGGTTTCGTAAGTGACGTCCGCCATCACGGTACCAGAGCTTGCAACGGCTAAATCTGAAGCAGATACTACGCCATTTGCTTTTCCATCGACTGACACCGACGTTCCAGTAATTGATCCGTCAACACTTCCAGACGCCAAAACAGAGACTGAATTACCGGAAACCTTACCCTTGATTTGGCCATCTATTTCAATATCACCCTGACTTTTTATATTACCGTTTAGTTTAAAATCAGAACTTAAATATGTTTTCGCCATTATTTTCTCCAAAATACTAAAATTTATGTACATTAGTAAGCGTTTTAAAAACGGTTTAAGGATAAAATTCACACAAGGCAAGAAATTCTGACAATATACCTACTCCAATAGAAAATTTAAAAGATAGCTCACTTGCATTAACTTTTTAAATATGAGATATGCCTCCAAATCCGCATCAGTGTAACAGCGCGGTCTCTCGTGGATGAGAGCGGATTTATAACTCGTCCTATGAAACGCGTAACAAATGGAGTTGTCATGCCTCTATACGAGCATGTAGTTATCTCGCGCCAGGATTTGTCCAATGCGCAGGCCGAAGGTTTAGTGGAACACTTCGGGAAAGTACTTTCTGAAAACGGTGGTAAAGTGGTTGATAGCGAGTACTGGGGCCTTAAAACGATGGCCTATAAAATAAACAAAAATAGAAAAGGCCATTATAGTTTTTTAAAAACAGACTCACCTTCGAACGCAGTTCAAGAAATGGAACGACTTATGAGAATTCACGAAGATATAATGCGTGTATTAACCATTAAGGTAGACGTTCACAGTGAAGGTCCTTCTGCACAAATCAGTAAGCGCGAAGATCGCAGTGATCGACGTGAACGAGCTGAATAACAGTATTTGAAAGGAAAAAATAATGGCAACTAAACCATTTTTTCGTCGTCGCAAGGTTTGCCCTTTCTCAAGTGAAAATGCGCCAAAAATTGATTATAAAGATACTAAGCTTTTGCAAAGATATATTTCAGAACGCGGAAAAATTGTACCTAGCAGAATAACAGCAGTATCAGCCAAAAAACAGCGAGAATTAGCTACTGCTATAAAGAGAGCTAGGTTCTTGGCGTTACTTCCATATGCAGTAAAGTGAGGAGATAAAGCCAATGCAAGTTATCCTTTTAGAGCGAATAGCAAAACTTGGTCAAATGGGTGACGTCGTCGATGTTAAACCCGGCTACGCAAGGAATTTTTTATTGCCACAAGGCAAAGCAAAGTCTGCATCTGAGGCAAACATTGCTGCATTTGAATCAGAAAAAGCAAAACTAGAAGCCCATAATTTGGAAACAAAAAAAGAGGCGGACGCTCTAGCAGCCAATTTAAATGGACAAAAATTCATTATTATAAGGTCAGCATCAGACACGGGAGCATTATATGGATCAGTTACTCCTAGAGACGCGGCCGATGCTGCCAACCAAGCAGGTTTCACAATAGATCGTAAACAATTTACCTTAAAATCTCCGATCAAAGAGCTCGGTCTGCATGAAATAGAAATTAAGTTACATCCGGAAGTGTCAGCTACAGTGACAGTAAATGCCGCAAGGTCTCTAGAAGAAGCTGAGTTACAGTCCTCTGGGAAATCAATTCAAGATTTGGCAGCAGAGCAAGAACAAGAAGCAGAGTTTGAAATTGCTGAGTTATTTGATGATATTGGGTCTGCGGCGTTAGATGATGAAGAATTAGTAACAGATCAGGAACCAGATTTAGTAGAGGACAATGAATCCGACACCTCGGATGGAAGCAAGTCCGAATAATATTTTTATTCTAATCTAAAATTGTTAAATGCTCTTGATCAATTCAAGGGCATTTTTTTATTTCAAAATTGATTTAAATCACAGCTAATTATAATAAAATGTCAAAAAATAGTTTTAATTTAAAATTATTGACAATTTTTTACTATAAAATTTGTATTTTTATAAATTTAGACTGTTGACGTTCACTAAGCTCTTTTTTAAGTTATGTCAAAAGATAAGAATTAAGTATCAGAAATTTCTGAAAATTAATAATTGTAAGGAGCTCACTAAGTCAAAGCAGTTAAATTAAAACTTGCGCCCTCCGATTTAATCGGAGGTTTTTTTAGGAGCTGAAGAAAACTGGAGTTGAGAAATGGTACGCCAAATGACAGGTGCAAAAATGGTTGTCCAGGCCTTGAAAGATCAAGGTGTAGATACAGTATTTGGCTATCCAGGTGGAGCTGTCTTACCTATTTATGACGAGGTTTTTCTACAAAATGACATTAGACATATTTTAGTTCGCCATGAACAAGGTGCAGTTCATGCGGCTGAAGGTTATGCGCGGTCGACAGGGAAACCTGGCGTAGTACTTGTTACTTCAGGGCCAGGCGCTACGAATGCTGTAACAGGTCTCACAGACGCCCTTATGGATAGTATTCCATTGGTTGTGTTGACGGGTCAAGTTCCAACCTTCATGATTGGCTCAGATGCTTTCCAAGAGGCTGATACCGTGGGTATTACCCGTCCCTGCACTAAGCATAACTGGTTGGTTAAAGACACAAACGAATTAGCTGGGGTAATTCATGAGGCATTTCATGTTGCAACCTCAGGAAGACCTGGTCCAGTGCTAGTTGATATTCCAAAAGATGTGCAATTTGCAACTTCTCAGTATATTGAGAAGTCTAAGATACCTATTTCTCATTACCAACCAAAAACCAAGGGTGATCCACAACAAATCTCTAGCTTAGTAGATGCGATTGAAAATGCTAAAAAGCCTTTATTTTATACAGGTGGCGGCGTCATTAATTCAGGTCCAAACGCTAGTAAGCTATTAAGAGAATTGGTTGATGGGACCAATTTCCCGATAACCTCAACGTTAATGGGGTTGGGATGTTATCCTGCTTCTGGTAAGAGGTGGTTGGGTATGCTGGGAATGCATGGTTTATATGAAGCAAATTTAGCCATGCACGATTGCGATCTAATGATCAATATTGGTGCTAGATTCGATGACAGGATCACCGGAAGAATTGACGCATTCAGCCCAAATTCTAAAAAAGCGCATGTAGATATAGACCCGTCTTCAATAAATAAGGTAATAAATGTTGATATCCCGATTATTGGCGACGTTGAAAGTGTGCTTAAAGATATAATTAAACTTTGGAAATCTAGAGGAAAAAAGACTAATACTTTGGCAGTGAATAGTTGGTGGAAACAGATCGAAGATTGGAAGTCCACTAACTGCCTTGCGTTCAATCAAAAGGGTAAAACAATCAAGCCTCAATTTGCTATTGCTAGACTAGAAGAGCTCACTAAAAATTATAAGAATCGTTTCATCTCCACCGAAGTAGGGCAACATCAAATGTGGGCCGCTCAATACTTGGGTTTTGAAAAGCCAAATCAGTGGATGACATCAGGTGGGCTAGGAACGATGGGTTATGGATTTCCAGCTTCTATAGGTGTTCAAATTGCTCACCCAGACGCTCTTGTTATAAATGTTGCTGGAGAAGCTAGCTGGCTTATGAATATGCAAGAAATGGGTACTGCTGTGCAGTATAGATTACCGGTCAAACAATTCATCTTAAACAACGAAAGATTAGGGATGGTCAGGCAATGGCAAGAACTGTTACATGGCGAACGTTACTCTCACAGTTGGTCAGATGCCCTACCTGATTTTGTCAAATTAGCTGAAGCTTTTGGCGCAAAGGGTATTTTATGTGACGATCCTAAAAATTTAGATGATGCAATAATGGAAATGCTTGAATATGATGGGCCTGTAATTTTTGACTGTCTTGTAGAAAAGCATGAAAATTGTTTTCCAATGATACCATCAGGAGAACCTCATAATAAAATGTTGTTGGGAGAAGCAAGTACTAAAAACGCAATTACGTCTTCAGGCGCAGTTCTAGTTTAAGGAGTAAATATGTCCTCGTTAAAAATAAAAAAAGGCTCTTCAAAACACTCCGCATATAATTTACGCGCCAATTTTAAAGACCAAACAGAATCACATACATTGACAGTATTAGTTGATAACGAAGCTGGAGTTTTGGCGCGTGTAATTGGCTTATTTTCTGGTAGAGGCTATAATATCGATAGCTTAACCGTAGCTGAAGTTGACCACGAGGGTGGCCTATCACGCATTACAATTGTGACAAGTGGAACGCCACAAATCATAGAACAGATAAAAGCACAATTAGGTCAAATTGTACCAGTACACGAAGTTCATGATCTCACAGTCGAGGGACCCTCAGTGGAACGTGAATTGGCCCTTTTGAAGATTACAAACAGCGGTGAAAAGAGGGTCGAAGCCTTGCGATTAGCAGATATTTTTAGAGCTAATGTGGTAGACAGTACGCTAAAAAGTTTTGTTTTTCAAATTACAGGAACACCAGAAAAAATAGATGCTTTTGCTGAATTAATGGAGCCCTTAGGTTTGAACGAAATAGCTAGAACTGGAATAGCAGCTATTTCTAGAGGCAAATAACCAAAATAATTAAACGCTCATTTTAGCCTTCAAAACTTTTAGATTTGTCGCAACTAGGCAATCACAGTCGCAAAATCAGATGAAACCTTTTTTCACGTTGAGTAAGCTAAAATTTGTCATGAGAAGATAAAAGAGATGCAAAAAGAAACAAACTTGGAGCTGGTAAGACAACATGTTTCTGTAGCAAATGGCTTACCGAACGAACACTACATCGATCAATCTGTATTCGATGAAGAGAGAAATAGTATACTATTTAATCAATGGGCTGGCTTAGATGTTTGCTCTGAGGTGCCTGAGATTGGTGATAGCAAACCTATAAATTTTATGGGCTTGCCGCTTTTCATTATTAGAGATACCAAAAATATTGTTCGAGTTTTTCAAAATACATGTAGACACCGAGGAATGATACTGGTTGAAAAAACTAAGAAAATTCAAGGGGCCATTAGATGTCCTTATCATAGCTGGTGTTATTCAACTGAAGGAAAGTTAGTAAGCACACCTCACGTAGGCGGACCCGGTCAAAATACAGATAAAAACATAAATAGAACAAAATTGTCTTTAGTTGAAATTAGATCTCATGTTTGGAGAGATGTTATCTGGGTCAATATAGACGGTACTGCTGAACCATTTGAAAAGGTTATGGCATGTACAATTGAGAGATGGAAAGAACTAGATCAGAAATTATACCATGGTGGCGAGGAAGGAAAATTTTCCCTTAAAGTAAAAGGGAATTGGAAACTAGCAGTTGAGAATTATTGTGAAAGCTATCACCTCCCGTGGGTTCACCCAGGGCTTAACAGCTATTCACGTCTTGAAGATCATTATCATATTGTGAAATATGGAAGTCATTCAGGGCAAGGTAGTTTAGTTTATAGGCAACTTACCGATGACAAGGGTCAAAAATTTCCAGATTTTAAAAACTTAAGTAAAAAGTGGTCAACCGGAGCTGAATACATTGCCTTATACCCAAACGTTCTTTTAGGAGCGCATAGAGACCATGCCTACGCAATAATTTTACTTCCACTGTCTTTCTCTGAAACTATTGAAAATGTTCATATTTATTATTCGCAACCAGACACCAGTTCTTCCTTAAAGAAAAAAAATAAAGACCAGTGGAAAGAAGTTTTTGAGGAAGATATTTTTGTTGTTGAAGGTATGCAAGCCGGTCGCCTTGGAATTAAGTTTGACGGCGGTCGATTTTCACCGAAAATGGACGAACCTACACACTGCTTCCATGATTGGGTTGCAAGTAAAGTTAACGACTTTAGAAATAACAATCACCAAATAAATAATGTCACTAAATAACAAAATTCTGAAGGCGCACCACAATAAGAACTTGTCTTTATTGGTTGAACTTTATCAAGAAGCTGCAGACAAAGTTTTAACACGCCAAGAGCAAAACTTCTTCCGAGTACAGGCCTATATTTACGCTTTGGAAGTTGGGCACCATTTAACTCCAATTTTACATGAAAAACTTGTTAAGGCCGGAGTGGAGGAATAGGTGTCAAAGCCCATCTGAATTGACAGCCCTTTCTTCTAATAAAAACCATTCATCTTCAAGGCTTTTTAATTCGGTTTGTCTTTCGATAAGGGCAATAGACGCTTTTTCAAATTTAACTGGATACTCTTGATAAAGCGTTGCATCTGATAAAAAAATTTCTAGTTTTTTTATTTCATATTCAAGACGTTCAATTAAAGCTGGTAGTAGCTCTAACCTGTGATTATCAACAAAAGAGTTTCTAGGTTTTGGCGAAGATTGACTATTTGAAGTTTTTTCTGAATTCCTTTTATTTATTTTTCGTTTTTCTTTATCTGGCGTGGTGTTTTCTATTTTTAAGCTTTGATAATCATTCCAACTTCCAGCGATTTTTAGAAATTTACCTTGTCCGGTTAAAATTATACTTGTTTCGACTGTCCTATTTAAAAAATCTCTATCATGACTGATTAGTAAAACAGTACCTGGATATTCGGCGATAACTTCCTGAAGTAAATCTAATGTTTCCAAATCTAAATCATTAGTGGGCTCGTCAAGAATAAGTAAATTACTTTCTTTTGCCATTATCTTAGCCAAAAGGAGCCTTGCCTTCTCTCCTCCAGACAGTGACTTTACTGGGGAGCGAAGTTGTGTTTCGGAGAATAAGAAATCTTTTAGATAGCCAGCAATGTGTTTAGGTTTGCCTCGAACTATTATTTGCCCAGCCGTACCGATTGTCTGGATATTTGGGTCATCTGCAAAATTTTGCAATAGAGAATTCTCTAAATTTAACTGCTCACGTAATTGATCAAACTTAGCTATGATTAAGTTGGATCCTAACGTAATCTCTCCAGAGTCCGGCTGTATTTCATCTAGTAATATCTTTAGCAAAGTCGTTTTTCCAATACCATTTGGGCCAACTATTCCAATCCTATCACCTCTTTTAATTTGAATTGAAAAATCATTTATAATGCATTTATTAGCAAATTTTTTGTTCAGATTTTTGGCATCTACAACCAATTGACCTGATTTTTTTTCAGACACTAGCTTCATATTTGCAGTACCTGCTCGCCGAATGTAAGACTTCTTTTGCTCTCTTAATTTCTCTAATTTTTTTAAACGTCCCTGATTTCTTTTTCGTCTGGCACTTATTCCTTCCACAGCCCAATGGCTTTCAGATAGGATCTTTCTGTTAAGTTTATACATTTTATCATCTTCTTCATGCCAAATTTTATCTCGCCATGCTTCAAAACCTCCAAAACCAACAGAACATCTACGAGCTGTTCCCCTGTCAACCCAAACCGTATCATTTGTTAAATTTGAAAGAAACGTTCGGTCATGGCTGATAATAACAAAACTTTTAGAGGAATATTTCAATTCAGACTCTAGCCACTCTATCGCCTCTAAATCTAAGTGATTTGTTGGTTCGTCAAAAAGCATTATGTCATGATCGGCAGCAATTAATTTTGTCAATGCTGCCCTTCTTCTTTCACCTCCAGAAGAAGCATCAATAGCAGTATCAAAATTAATTCCAAGGTTCTTTCCAGTCATTTCAATTAAATGTAGATTACTCTCTGACGCTCCAGAATAAACATAATCATATAATGTAGAAAATTCACTTAGATTGGGGTCTTGTTCCATATACCCAATCGACAGCCCCTTACTGAGCATTCTATCGCCTTCATCTTGAATAACCAAACCTTGAAGAACCTTAAGAAGCGTTGACTTCCCAGCCCCATTTCTTCCTACTAAAGCAATACGGTCACGTGGATGAATTAATAAATTTAAATTCTCAAAAATAGGTTTTTCTCCAAAAGAAAGAGAAATATTTCTAAGGCTTATTTGCGGACTGGCTACCATAAATTTCTAGTATAATAGGGAGAAAATCATGCTAAATTTAACAAAAATTGTTTTCTACTTTGTGGTATTTTAGATATTTCCATTCCTGTAAATAAATGGAGGGTTTTCATATTTAAATCCACTACAGCATGATCGCTGACCCAAGCTCCCATAGAAAGGTAAGTTTTTAATAACGGTGGCATATTTAACAAAGCCTTTTTTTTGTCCACCTTACAATTTAAATCTTTAGAATAACAGAAAACCTTCGCTGACTTTATCCGGGGGCGCCAATGAACTGGCGCAATATACCTATCGCGAAGCAACGCAAAGCTATCAACATACTTCCTTTTATCAATTCCTTCAAAAGAAGAACAACCAAAAAGAAGTTCTGTCTGACTTTGAGCAACAATTTGTGCTAACGCCGCCCATGCCGTAAGTACAACACTTGGATCATTTACTTCTGGGTCTATGCAAAATCTACCAACTTCAATCATAGGCTTTGAATAACCCTCAATAGATTTCAAGTCATAAAATTGTGCCGAATAACTATTAGAGATATCCTTTCCATTCTCGAAATTCAAAATTCTATAACAACAAATTAATTTATTTGTTTCTAAGTTTTCAATTAATACATGTTGGCAAATTGTGTCAAAATCATCGACGTCTAACTCAACTTTATTTAACAAATTGAAACATTGATAACGCAGCGCTTGGGCTGCTAATACCTCTCTTTGAGACGATGCAAATCTTGCTCGATATCTATCCACCCTGACTATTTCCACTGCAAAAGCACTTTTTCAAAACTGTCTATAAATTTCTATTCCTTTTTAAAGACCAAGACTTGAAGCAGAAGGTCCACTAATTGATCTTATTATTTGCTGAATTATGTTCTTACTATCTAGACCTGTTTCAGTTACTCGATAGTCCAGCCTAACAATCGTTGCATTATCGACGCTAAAAGTCTCAATGTTTTTCAAAAGACTGCGCTCATCAAATGATATTAGTACAACTGTTCGCTCAATAAGTTGGTCAGATATAAGATTAGGACTATTGAGTGTTGACCTGACATAATAAAAATAAGATCCTTCCCAGCCGGCTGTAGCAGGAAGACCAATTTTTTTACTAACACTTTGTTTGTTATCTTTACCGATTATCAAACTATCCAGCTCTGATTTCGATGGAATGTATCCGTGATTTCTTATGTTTGTAGTGCAGGAAAATGCGAAACAGGCGAATACTAAAACAAATATTACTCTTATATAACTCAATTTTTTAATTCCTGAACTATGGGCTTTTTGAATCAATTACTCTACTTCCTAACATTAATAGGAGTATTAAACGATCATTTTGTATGGAGTTTTTAATATGGACTCGCTCTTACGCTTCTCAGAGCTAAATCAATCAAAACCATTTGAGTTTGATTTGAGACTTTCAAATCGAAAAGTGTCTGAGTTAATAAAACATCTTGATGTATTAAACATCAAAAAAGTTTCTTTGGTTGGATCATTATCCTCATTAAGTATTGATGAATGGAGCCTAAAAGCTGTATTAAAAGCTACTGTAAAACAAAAATGCGTTATCAGTTTTAAACCTGTCCAAACGGTAGTAAATGAAACGATCAGAAGGACTTTTTCTGCTTCAGCTTTACATCACGCTCACGAGACGGATGATGATGGAACTTCTGCGGTAATCTTTGATGATAGCCTACATCAGCTTAATGACGAAATAGACTTAGCTGAGATAATTTTCGAAGAACTAACTCTAATATTACCACTTTATCCAAAAATTGAAGGGGCGAAATTGGGCTATTACTCGATAACCGAACCAGGCGTAAAGCCTCTAGACGATGAAAATGTAAAACCTTTTGGACAACTTTCCGAGCTTAAAGACAAAATCTTCAAGAAAAGTAATTCTTAAATAAGAAAGTCGATAAGCATAGAAGGTAATTTTTAAAAAAGAGTTTAAATTTTCTATTGTGTTTCTGTTAGTAGATCATGTAAGAGACTGCAGATTATAATTGTAACTTCCGGGCTTTTGGCTCTAAAACAATCGGAGTTGAGGCATGGCTGTCCAACAAAATAAAGTATCTAAGTCTCGCAGAAACAATAGACGCGCGCACGATTCACTTAGTCCTTTTAATCCAAACGAGTGTCCAAATTGTGGTGAATTGAAGCGTCCTCACCATGTCTGTGCATCATGCGGCTACTACGGCGAAAAAGAGGTTATACTAACTGCAGAAGAAATAGATATAGACGAGGACGCAGCTTAAGCTGTATCGTCGTGTGCAGATGATGCACAATACTCGAGAAAACCAAACAAATAGCCGAATTGTGTTAAGCGTTGACGCAATGGGGGGTGACTTAGGGCCGCCGGCAGTTGTGGCAGGTATAGCACAATCTGTCGCAAATAACCCCAACCTCTACTTCATATTGCACGGTCCTGAAGACGTATTAAAGCGCTTAGTAAATAGACGACGTCGGCTAAAAAATTGCGTGAAGATAGTAAATTCGACAGATGTAATTAGCATGAGCGATAAGCCTAGCCAAGTAGTGCGCAGTGGAAAAAATTCATCGATGTGGTCGGCATTAGAATACGTAAAAAACGGTGAGGCGGATGTTTGTGTTTCATGCGGTAATACTGGAGCTTTGATGGCCATATCAATGATACGTCTTCGGAAATTAGAAGGCATTAACCGACCCGCAATAGCTGTGCTTTGGCCCTCCAGAGCAAAAGTGGGATTCAACATTGTTCTTGATGTCGGTGCTGACATTAAGGCAGAGGCGAATGATTTACTGCAATACGCATTGATGGGTGTCTCATATGCAAGGAACGGACTTAACATAGAGAAACCTAAAGTAGGACTTCTTAATGTAGGCACCGAAGAACACAAGGGCCGAGCTGAGTTACATAGGGCGTACGAACTTATCGAAGAAAATTGTGATCCATCTACTTTTTCATTTGTTGGATTTGTTGAGGGCGGTGATATCACTACTGATAAAGCTGATGTTATTGTAACAGATGGTTTTACCGGTAATGTTGCCCTCAAAACAGGTGAAGGCACAGCAGCTTTAATTGGAACCTTATTGAAGGAAGCCTTTGCCTACACCCCATTATCTCGCCTAGCATCATTTTTAGCAGTTACTTCATTGCGGAGATTAAGAAAAAGAATTGATCCACGCAGAGTAAACGGCGGTGTTTTTTTGGGTTTGAACGGAACTGTTGTAAAGAGCCATGGCTCCGCTGACGCGACTGGAGTGGCCGCAGCTATAAAACTGGCTGTTCAGTTAGCAGAAAATAATTTTTCAGAAAAAATTGCTGCTCGGGTTGCATCAGCAAACACGATGCAGCAAAATTAAAAAAGTTGGAGAAGGTCAGTCTACAATATGACTAAAAGAGCAGTAATTACGGGTGTTGGCCATTACCTGCCCAAAAGAATAGTTCTCAATTCAGAATTTGAGAAAACTCTCAACACTAGCGATGATTGGATCATAACACGAAGCGGAATAAAACAAAGGCATTTCTCAAATGGAGATGAAACCACCTCAAAAATGGCTGTCTTGGCTGGAAAACAAGCCATAGAGGATGCAAACATAGAAGTTTCTGACTTAGATGCCATAATTTTGGCTACTTCTACAGCTGATCTGACTTTTCCATCAGCAGCTACAATGGTTCAAGCCGGTCTGGGTATGAGACATGGATTTGCTTATGACGTTCAAGCAGTTTGTGCAGGTTTTATTTATGCATTATCAACAGCGAATGCTCAGATAGTTTCCGGTCAAGCAAATAGAATACTGGTGATTGGTTCTGAAACTTTTTCTAATTTAATGGATTGGAGCGATCGATCAACCTGTGTGCTATTTGGTGATGGGGCTGGTGCCGTCGTCTTAGAAGGCCAAAATGCAAATGGGACTAAGGAAGACCGCGGTATTTTGTCAGTAGATCTAAATTCTGATGGTAGCTTTAAAGATATATTGTACGTTGACGGAGGTGTTTCTCAAAAAACAACCGGCTATTTAAAGATGGAAGGGAAAGAGGTCTTTAAGCACGCAGTTGAGAAATTGGCAAAAACATCAGAAAAAGCAATGGCCAAAGCAGGGATAAAGTCTAATGAAGTTGATTGGGTTGTTCCTCATCAAGCTAACGTCAGGATCATACAAGGTACTGCACGTAAGATGGGCATATCCGATGAAAAAGTTATCAAAACTGTTCAAGATCACGGTAATACATCTGCAGCGTCAATTCCCTTGGCACTCTCAGTAGCCTCGAAGTCCGGACAAATAGAAAAAAATGATTTAATAGTGACTGAAGCTATCGGGGGAGGTCTGGCCTGGGGAGCCATAGTGCTAAGATGGTGAAATATTCGTTTTAATTCATCAAAAAGTTAATAAAACTTCTCAATATTGTTGACAGTTAAAAACCGTGCGCTTTAAAATGAATTCAAACGGGAGGATATAATGGCAGTTAAAACACTTACGAGAATGGAGTTAAATGAAGCTGTATTTCGCGAAGTAGGCCTATCTCGGAATGAATCTGCAGATTTAGTTGAAAGCGTTCTTAGTCATATCAGTAATGCCATGGTAAAAGGTGAGCAAGTCAAAATATCATCATTTGGAACTTTCAGTTTAAGGGATAAAAGTGCACGAGTAGGAAGAAATCCAAAGACCGGTGATGAAGCTCCGATTGCTCCAAGGCGAGTATTAACTTTTCGGCCATCACATTTACTAAAGGACCGCGTGGCAACCGGTAATCCCTAAGTTACTTGAATGACAAAATCAGCAGACGCCTTTAGAACAATAAGCGAAGTAGCTGACTGGCTAGATACAGAGACCCATGTTTTAAGGTTTTGGGAGAGTAAATTTAGTCAAATAAAACCTGTAAAGAGGGCTGGTGGCCGAAGATATTACCGACCAAAAGATATGTTAATTATTGGTGGAATTAAAAAGCTTTTGCACGAAGATGGCATTACGATAAAAGGTGCACAAAGAATTATTAAAGATAAGGGCCTAAATTATATTTCAGATCTTTCTCGGCCACTAGAAATGGTGGAAACAGATACAAATGAGATACAAGAAAAAGTATTGCAAGAAACTACGGAAAATCTAAGTCTTCCAATTAAAGAAGAAAAATATATCAATAAATTTAATGAGGTAGATGGCCAACTCTCTATGTTTTCGGATGAGCATATAAACGAACCTTCAGAACCATTAAAGCCAGAGGCAACTTTTCAATCTATTTCGAACACTTTATGTGAAAAAACATTTTCTTATAGCGATAAAGTATTATTCAACAAAATATTAAGTTCTATCGACGTAGCCATCAAAAAACGAGCCTAATTTTTTAAGATTGAAATTTCTTCTTGTTCTTGACTAAAAATCAAGAAATAACAAATAAAGTCGGGCTATGGCGCAGCCTGGTAGCGCGTCCGTCTGGGGGACGGAAGGTCGCAGGTTCAAGTCCTGCTAGCCCGACCAAATAGCTGTTGAATTTTCTCAGTTATATAGTTTATGGAGCCAAAAATTTTGGGTGTCTTACCTAGTCAAAATATCAGCGAATTAATTTCAAAAAGCATTATATTCGCGAATAGAGAAATAGAGAAGGATCAAATTCAACCTGCCAGCCTCGATCTACGTCTTGGGAATGTAGCATGGCGAGTACGAGCATCTTTCTTAACTGGAAAAGACAATGATGTATCAGATTTGCTTAATGAATTCAAAATGCATCAAATAGATATGATAGAAGGCGCCGTTTTAGAAAAGGGTTGCGTCTATTTAATCCCAATAGAAGAGAACTTGAAATTACCAGCGGATTTAAGTGCTATAGCTAATGCAAAGAGTTCAACCGGTCGTTTGGATCTTTTAACAAGGATTATAACTAATAGAGGTACTGAATTTGACAGAATTCCTGCTGGATATAATGGCCAACTATTTGTTGAAATATGCCCCAGGTCATTTTCCGTCCTAGTTCGACCGGGTATGCGTTTAAATCAAATCCGCTTCAGAAATGGCCAGGCTGTTTTAAGTGACGAAGAGCTTCTAAAACTTCATAATAAAGAAAAGTTAATAGACAGCTTGCCAAAAATTGATGCCGGTTTGGGGTTTTCAGTCGACTTACAACCAGTAAAAGGTTCCTTAGTTGGCTACCAGGCAAAACCACACACAGGGATAATAGACTTAGATAAAGTAAAAACCTACAAGCGTAAGGATTTTTGGCAAGAAGTTCACAGTTCAAATAGTAAAATTATCTTGGATCCCGATGCCTTTTATATTCTTGTAAGCAGAGAGTCTGTACACATCCCACCCGCTTATGCTGCAGAAATGGCCCCTTACCTTGCAATGGTCGGAGAATTTCGGGTCCATTATGCTGGGTTCTTTGACCCAGGGTTTGGGCATGCTAACGCAGGTGGCTCAGGCTCTCGTGGGGTTTTAGAGGTTCGATGTCACGAAGCACCTTTTGTTTTAGAGCACGGTCAAATTGTGGGAAGATTAGTTTACGAAAGAATGGCTGAAATTCCAGACGAATTATACGGTGATAATATAAAGTCTAATTACCAAGGCCAAGGGTTAAAATTATCAAAGCACTTTAAATAGTTTTTTCTTCGTTAAAAAGCTCACTCTGTTGATCTTCACCTTCACCCTGCAAAAGTTCTTCCGGCAAAGGCGACCCAGGCGGAGGAGGACTTTCAAGAAGTCCTGCAGATTTTAACTCTTTTAAGCCAGGTAGATCTCTTGCACTTTCAAGGCCAAAATGATCAAGAAAATTTTGCGTAATAGTAAAGGTAACTGGCCTACCTGGCGACATTCGTCTTCTCCCAATCTTAATCCAATCCAAGTCCATTAACAGATCAATCGTTCCACGAGAAACACTCACGCCTCGGACTTCTTCAATTTCCGCTCGAGTAACAGGTTGGTGATACGCTATTATTGCAAGTGTTTCCACAGCAGCTCGAGAAAGTTTTCTAACCTCAACTTTTTCCTTTTGCATTAGAAAACTTAGGTCTGAGGCCGTACGTAAAGCCCAGCATTCACCAACCTTTACTAAATTTATTCCTCTACTCTGGTATTTTTCCTTTAAATTTTTCAGAGCCTCTTCCGGCTCACAACCATGAGGCAAGCGGCCGATTATTTCTTTAACTGTCACCGGATCTGAACTAGCAAAAAGAATAGCTTCCACCATTCGCTCTTGTTGATCAATGTTAGGAGCCTCAAATAGAGACGCTGTAAATTTTTCTTCTTCGCTCATTTGTTCGTCCCTTTTGATCTAAACTGTATCGGTCCGAAACTATCACTTTGGCGCAACTCAAGATCACCGTTTTTAGCTAATTCTAATGTTGCAGCGAAAGTTGAAGCCGTCGCAGCACGAATGCGGCCTGCTGAAGAAGTCCAGCCATCCGGTAAAAAGGTTGAAATATCTATCCAACCAATAGTATATCCAATCAACCCGCGCATTCGCTCTAAGGCCTGCTCAAGTGTATAAACATCATCTCGATCCATAACAAACGGTCGAAACTCATCCTTTGTTTTTGTTCGAGCATAAGCTTGGATTAGATCTAAAAGAGAAGCTTCATATTTTATGTGCGTGATTTTTTCTACTTTCTCTTCGATCCCTCTTGCAAAAAAATCTCGACCAAGTTGATCTCTGGCCATTAACTTAGCTGCAGCGTCGCGCATTGCTTGTAATCTTTCGAGTTGAAACGCTAGATGTGCTGCTAATTCTTCTCCAGTGGGCTCATTTTCGTTCGGATCAGGAGGAAGCAGTAACCGAGATTTCAAAAAAGCAAGCCAAGCCGCCATAACTAAATAATCAGCAGCAAGTTCTATCTTTAATGAGCGCGCTTTTTCAATAAAATCCAAATACTGTTCTGCTAGCTGAAGAATGGAAATCTTCATTAAATCTAATTTTTGAGTACGTGACAAACTTAGAAGAAGATCCAACGGGCCTTCAAAACCATCAAGATCGACAATCAATTCATTTGAAGAAATCAATTCAGATGAAAAAGAATTAGAATCAAATTCTTCACTGGGATGTTTGCTATCAATTACCATTTGGCTCACGAACTCTGTGACAACTCTAAACTCTTAATTTTATTATGCTCTATCTTTTTTCTTTCTTCAATGACAGAGGCCATCCGGGATAATGTCAAAGTGTTTGGCACTACTCCAGAAGTAATGATTTCTTTCATCTCCAAAAGATTTCCATTGCAATGCAATATAACATCATTTCCAGCTTCCACTAAATTAGTAGTGCGTTTTTTTATGTCACCTGGCAAGGCGGACATCGAAATATCATCACTTATTAGAAGTCCAGAAAAATTTAGATCGTTTCGAATGATATCTACCATTATTTTTGAGGTGCTTGCTGCCGAATTCGGATCGATAGCCTCAAAAAGAACATGAGCTGACATTGCTATTTCCGCATCACAAAAAGCCTTAAAAACTGCAAAATCATTTGCAAAAAGCTCTTCCTTACTTGCTTTCACAACAGGTAATTCAAAGTGACTATCATGTGTCGCAAAGCCATGGCCTGGCATATGTTTAATTATGGGGAAAATGCCGCTCGATTTCAAAGCATCATATGCGATTCTGCCAAGCGAGATAACATCTGACATATTCAGACCGTAACATCTATTTCGCAAAAATCTGTGCGTACTTGGCCGAGCAATATCAAGCACAGGAGCGCAATTAAAATCAATACCAAGCGAAAGCAATTCGTTTGCTATTGCTGAGAACCGTACTCTAAAAACACTTTTAGCATTTGGCCCAGCCTTTTGGGCTTCATCTAAAGGTGGTAACATATCTGACGCCAAGGGAGGCTTAATGCGCTGGACCCTGCCACCCTCCTGATCAATTAGAATTGGAGCATACCAACCGACCGAATCTCTCAACGATTGACACAATTCATTAACTTGCTTTGCATTGACAATATTTCTCGAAAATAGAATAAAACCAAAAGGCAAAGTCTCTTTAAAGAATTTAAACTCAACTTCTGTTAGTTTAGGGCCTTCACATCCAAAAATAACTGCATTTTTGATGGGTTCTGATATCATTCAGCGCGTCACGACGGGAATACAGGCCACTTTATCACTTATCGCTGTGCAGAATTGTCTAGCGTCCGATATGTCATCAAACCCTGCGGCTCGTAAGCGATAAAATATTTTACCTCCGCTTTCTGCCTCTTGAACAATCATTTTCTTCGCAATTAAAATAGAACCAAGAAGTTTTTCAAAACGTTGCCATTCACTTTTAGCCAAGTTTTTACTGTCGAAGGCCCCGAGCTGCACAACCGCGCTCCCCTTAGTCAATTCAAACAATGGTTCGTTCGTAACGATCTGTTCTCCAGTTATTTTGTCATCTTTTTGAAGAGTCACAGGACGAATTTTGGGTCGCAATAAGGTGAGCGAAGCTGCGGGATCATCGGTAATTGATAATGCTAGAGACACTGCATTTTCTATTTCTATTCTCTTCTGGGAAAATGCCACTTTAGAAAGACTCGCCGTCTCTTTCGACACTTTATCTGCCTCTATTTTATTAGATAACGCTTTCAAATTTATACTATTTTCAGCGTTAACCTCTTTAATTTCAAGTGTTCCAACATCTGTATTTGATTGAACGCCATTGGTAACTTCTAATCCTAAATTTTCCGCATTCAAAATCTGTGCTGCAGGTGCGAGATGTATTTCATTCGACATCAAGGGCTTTTCATTTACTGCAAGCTGCGTCACTGATAAACCTTGATTAGCAGCGGTAAGACCACCAGGATCCTCGGGAGCTACTCTGAGTGGACCTAATTGAGCCCTAACGATTGGGATTTGAGAAATGTCCCTGATAATTAACTGGTAACTCCAACCAATAGCACCAACCATCAGGAATACTGACAAGGCAGCTCCAGTCCAATAAAAAATCAAATTTAGTTTGAATTTATCCTGTTTTTCTTCGCCAACTAAAGCTGCGTCACTACCTTCTAACATACTGCCTCCAGAGAAATCTCTAGTAACTTACCTCGGCCAGCTTTTGTTTTTTTAATTCATATGAGTTGCTGGCTTTACACCTAGAATACCAAGACCTGAGGAAATAACAACTAAAACTGCTGAAATCATGGCCATTTTTGTACAAGTTGCCTCGTGGTCGTTTTCTTGGATAAATCTCAACTCATCATTTTCATTGCCTTTATTCCATAAGCTATGAAAATCCCCTGCTAGTTCATAGAGGTAGAAAGCTATACGATGGGGCTCATGAGTTTTGGCAGAGATTTCAACAAGTCGCGGCCACTCGGCTAACTTTTTCGCAATTTTAATTTCTGCTTCGTGTGTAATTTTGCTAAATGTTTCATACCTCATCTGCTCCGCATCAAAATGGATTCCAGCTTCTTTAGCTTTTCGGAATACACTATGAATTCTGGCACTGGCGTACTGAACGTAATAAACAGGGTTATCTTTGCTTTGCTCAAGAACCTTTTCAAAGTCAAAGTCTAATGGGGCATCATTTTTTCGTGTTAACATTACAAAACGAGTTACGTCAGAACCAACTTGATCCACTAGGTCCCGCAAAGTTACAAATGTCCCTGCCCTTTTCGACATTTTAAATGGCTCTCCTCGTTTGAACAACTTGACTAGCTGGGTTAACTTTATGTCGAATTTGACTTTGTCATCTGAAAGTGCAGAAACAGCGGCCTTCATTCGCTTGACATATCCACCATGATCAGCACCAAAAACATCAATCAAGTGATCAAATTTTCGCTCCACTTTATCAAAGTGATAGGCAATATCTGGAGCAAAGTAAGTCCACGCTCCATCAGACTTTTTAATAGGTCGATCTACGTCATCACCATGAGAAGTGGATTTAAATAGAGTTTGAACCCTAGGCTCCCAATCCTCTACTTTCTTGCCCTTGGGAGAATCCAAAATTCCGTCATATATCAAGTTTTTGCTTTTAAGACTTTCAATTGCTTTCTCAATTTTGCCACCACCGTATAAAGATTTTTCTGAAAAAAAAGCATCCATCTTGATCCCTAATGCGGCGAGGTCATCTTTTATCAGTTTCATCATAGCATCTGTCGAAAATTCACGAACATCTTCCAACCAGTAATGCTCTGGTTTATCGATAAAATCAGAACCAACTTTTTCTTTAAGTACCTGTCCTACTGGGATGAGATAATCACCTGGATATGTTCCATCTTCAAAAGCAACTTCTTGACCGTGAGCCTCAAGATAGCGAAGATAAACTGACCTAGCTAATGTGTCCACCTGGGATCCACCGTCATTTATATAATATTCACGTGTGACTTCATATCCGGCAAAACTTAATAATTCTGACAGAGCATCTCCAAAAACGGCTCCACGAGTGTGTCCAACATGAAGTGGCCCTGTTGGATTTGCTGAAACAAATTCAACATTGACGCACAAATTTTTACCTAATCCTGTTCGGCCATAGGCCCTACCCAACTCTAAAATTTTATTCAAATTTGATTGCCAGGCCTTAATGCTTATTCGAAGATTTAGAAAACCAGGACCGGCAACTTGCAAATTTTCAATAATGTCCACATTAGATAATCGATTTGCTAAGTTTTCAGCAATTTCCCTTGGGTTTTTTTTTGCACTTTTGGACAGAACCATAGCTGCGTTAGTGGCCATATCACCGTGCAAAGGGTCTCGAGGAGGCTCAACTGCCACACTGGTCATATCCAAACCAGCGGGAAGTTCTCCACCAGCAACCATGCCATCAAGTTCCTTCAGCACATGCTGTCTTACTGTGTAAAAGAGATCCATTAACCTTTATTCCTCTGTTTTGCGGTTTAACAGGGTGTACAGCTACGTCAAGATCAAGCCACACTAATTAAATTAATTGACTAAATTTGGATTACCTAAGAATATTTTTTTCAAACACTTTACTGTGTTTAGTTAATGCATATCGATCCGTCATCCCAGAAATGTAATCCGCAACCACTCTCGCCAGGTCAGTTTTGTTGGATGACAGATCAGATTTTTGTTTCCATTCAGAGGGTAGATAACTGGGATCATTAATGTATTTTTTGAATAGATTTTTTAATTTAAAAGTGACTATTTTTCGCATCTCAATAACTTTAGGAGAACGATACATATTATTGAATAAAAATGATTTTATTTCCTTTAAAGCTAAATATTTTTTATCTGAAAATCGTATTACAGGCCCACTAGCATTCCGAATGTCCTCTATAGAATTGGGAGAAAGATCTAAAATAATACTTTTTGAACTGGAAATAACATCCTCAACCAGAATACCAAAAAAACGCCGAAGAGCCTCGTGTCTACGCTTATACAAGTCCAAGTTTGGATAAATTTTGTCAACTTCATCATAACATTTTTCAATTAATGGTAAGCGCTTTATGTCATCATCGGTAAATAGTTTTGCTCTGAGCCCGTCATGTAGGTCATGACTGTTATAAGCGATATCATCTGAAATAGCTGCTACCTGGGCTTCTGCGCTCGCAAAAGTATTCAGGTTAAGACTATGAACAGCGTTATATTGCCTGAGTGCAAATGGTATTGGTTCCTTAATCGGACCATTGTGCTTTGCAATTCCTTCTAACGTATCCCAAGTAAGGTTAAGCCCATCAAAATCAGCATAATGTTGCTCAAGCTTGGTAACTATTCTTAATGCCTGAGCATTATGATCGAACCCACCATATTTCATCATCAATTCATCCAAAGCTTCCTCGCCAGTATGACCAAATGGAGTATGTCCCAAATCATGCGCTAGTGCGATTGTCTCTGATAAATCATAATTGAGATCTAACGCTGTGCTTATAGTTCTAGCAACTTGGGCAACTTCGAGGGTATGCGTCAACCGAGTACGAAAGTAATCACCTTCATTCTCTACAAAGACCTGAGTTTTATGTTTTAATCTTCGGAAAGCCGAACAATGTAAGACACGATCGCGATCTCTCTGATAACAAGAGCGATAGTTACTTTCCCTTTCTTTAAAATATCTATGATTTGAAAGATTTTTTTCAAAGCTTGGATCGGCTGCAAATCGAGCAAGCATTATAGATATTCCCTTGTTTATAGTTTTTACAACCTCTATTATAATTGCAAGTAATACTTATTACTATCTATGTTTGTTAAAATGGAGTTAAAAATGCAGCTTCCACCGAAAGTTACTAATCGAGCTTTTGACAGGTTGGCTGAGATTATTCCAGCAAGTTCTGAAAAAGGCTTACGTGTTGCCGTTGAAGGGGGCGGGTGCTCTGGCTTTCAGTATAACATAGAATTGGATACAAAACATGAAGATGATCTCATTTTAGAAAAAGAAGGTAACAAAGTTTTTATAGATAGTACCTCACTACCCTTTCTGACTAATGCCACAATAGACTTTTCTGAAGAATTGATTGGCGCCCGTTTTATTATCGACAACCCCAATGCGAGTTCTTCTTGCGGATGTGGTACCAGTTTTTCAATTTGAAATCTGTTTAATGAAAATAGCAAGCTTCAACATTAATGGCATCAAAGCCAGGACACCCGCTTTAATCGATTGGTTGAAAGACTCGAGACCAGATGTAGCGCTACTTCAAGAAATCAAATCGATAAACGAGGCTTTTCCCAAAGAACCTTTTGAGGATTTAGGATATAATATTGAAACCCATGGGCAGAAGTCCTTCAATGGCGTAGCAATTTTGTCGAAATATCCATTACGGGAAATCAGGCGCGGATTGCCAGGCGACGAAAGTGATGAACAAGCAAGATGGATTGAAGCCACGATTTGTGCCTCGAGTGAGATAAAAATCTGCTGCTTGTACCTTCCAAACGGAAATCCTCTTGGGCCAAAATATGATTATAAATTAGCCTGGATGGATAGACTTTTTCTGAGAGCGCACGAGTTGCTTCGTTCTGAGCAAACTTCATTAATGGCTGGTGACTTCAATATTATTCCTCAAACAGAGGATGCCGCAACACCAGAAGCATGGCAAAACGACGCGTTATTCAAATTGGAAAGCCGCGCAAAATTTAGAAAAATTTTAAACTTGGGTTTTTTGGATGCATTCAGAGCATGCAACGATGGTCCTGGTTATTATAGTTTCTGGGATTACCAAGCGGGTGCTTGGGATCGAAATGATGGGATTAGGATTGATCATTTTCTTTTATCTCCTAACTGCGCGGACCTGTTAACTAATTGCAAAATTGATAGTGACATAAGGGCGCGCGAGAAACCATCAGACCATGTTCCAATTTGGATCGAGTTAAATGTTTAATTTGGTAACATCATAATTATATAGCCATCGAAAAGGTAAACTTGCCGACTGTGGTAAACTTTTATCAAGGAACCTTAAACCAGTATGTGTGCAGCTCCTAAAAAAACTATGTTCTAAATGAAATTTCCAGGCATTATTTTTGATCTGTTTCATTAAACGTACCAAACGCGGTTTTCTTATTTCAAGATATTTATCAGCAGCTTCACTGGCATCTAGAAACGACATTAACTTCGTTAAAACATATGCATCTTCTAAAGCAGAATTTGCTCCTTGAGCCAAAAATGGAAGCATTGGGTGAAGCGCGTCTCCAATTAAAAATATATTACCGCTCGTCCAATTAACTGGAATATCATGGGAACTCAAACCCCACTTATGGACTGTTGTAATTGATTCCAAAGTCTCCTTCATATCGCCCCCAAATTCAGAAAAAATATATTTTATTTCTTCTGGGCTCTCCGTCATACCCCATTCAAAGATTTCATTATGTTCAGCCTCTTGAATTAAAACTAGATTTAATTGATCACGGCCTCTTATAGGGTAAGAAACCACATGTTTATTTGGCGCGACAGTTAATCTTACTCCGTTGTGATGGGTATTTTTAATGGGAACAATAGTGCGCCAGGCAAAGTAATTGGTTTTTCTATTCGTATTTTGAATGGGGTTTAGTAAAGCTCGTGTTTTTGAATGTACCCCGTCGGCAGCAATTACAAAAGAATATTGACTGCTTAACGATTGCGCATCGACAGCATCGCCCAATTTGAACGTTACTTTATTACTTAAAGCTGATTGGTATAAAATTTTGATTAAGTCCGCTCGATGCATGAGCCGAAAGTGTTTATTTCCTAGGCTAGAACTTTGATCTAATTGCAGCAATTTTTTGCCCTTGTAATAATCACATATCAAAATCGAATTATTACAAACAGAATTGTTGATTGTATCTTCAGCAATGCCTAATTTTTTTAGTACACAAAAACCGTTTGGCGAAATTTGTATTCCTGCTCCTAATTCGCTAATCTTCTGACTTTTTTCAAAAACTTGCACTTTATGACCAGCCGCGCCTAAAAGACTGGCAACACTTAGCCCAGAAACACCTGCTCCAATTACTGCAACTTTCAACAAAGTAATATGCTCAAAACGCACCTTATCGATAAGATTAAGGCGAACAGACCCAAGCCACCAAAGCTCTATTCGTCTCTATGTACTTTTTCTTTACGCTCGTGTTTTTCTTGAGCTTCCAAAGTCATAGTAGCGATCGGTCTGGCATCCAACCTTCTGAGAGAAATAGGGTCTCCTGTTTTTTCACAGTACCCGTACTCACCTTCATCAATACGCCGTAATGCAGAATCAATTTTAGCAACAAGCTTTCTTTGCCGGTCTCTTGTGCGAAGTTCTAAAGCGCGGTCCGTTTCCTCACTCGCTCTGTCTGCTATGTCAGGAATATTTCGAGTACTGTCCTGAAGACCCTCGATGGTATCCTTACTATCAGACATTAAATCTGCTTTCCAAATTAACAACTTACGTTTAAAATATTCTAGTTGGCGGTCGTTCATAAACGGCTCGTCTTCAGCCGGTCTATAATCATCTGCCAGAAAAACTTCAGGCTTCATAATCACCCTCCCCTCAAGCGTTTCAAGATTGGACATGCAGACCTCTTTTTATGTTCATCTTTATATCCCTGTAGGGTCGGGTTAAACTACCTAGGGTAATTTGTCACTAGCCAAATCAAAAGATTGAAGCTTTTCGATTATTTGGTTATTTTCACATATCGTTTAAAATGAGGTTCAATATGAAATTTAACGGCACAGATAATTATATAGCTACTAAAGATTTAATGATCGCAGTAAATGCTGCCGTTACTCTGGAACGACCCCTTTTAATTAAGGGAGAACCAGGAACAGGCAAAACGGAACTCGCAAAACAAGTATCGCTTGGCTTGAAATTAGAAATGCTGGAATGGAATATAAAATCTACAACTAAAGCCCAACAGGGACTTTATGAATATGATGCAGTATCGAGATTACGAGACAGCCAGCTAGGTGACGAGCGCGTAAATGACGTCTCAAATTACATTCGAAAAGGCAAACTTTGGGACGCCTTTGAAAGTAAGCAAAAAGTGGTTTTGCTCATTGACGAAATAGATAAAGCGGACATTGAGTTTCCAAACGATCTTCTTCAAGAATTAGATAAAATGGCTTTTTATGTGTACGAAACTGGGCAAACTATTTCTGCTAAACAACGACCAGTTGTAATAATTACCTCAAATAATGAGAAAGAACTGCCAGATGCGTTTTTGAGAAGGTGTTTCTTTCATTACATTAAATTTCCAGACCAAGAAACTTTGCGTAAGATAGTAAAAGTTCATTACCCTGATATAAAAGATAATCTTCTTTCGACAGCTTTAACCCAATTTTTCGAAATTAGAGAGCAGTCTGGTCTGAAGAAAAAGCCCTCAACCTCTGAAGTACTAGATTGGTTGAAACTATTGCTTGTGGACGATTTAAAGCCAGAGGATTTACGTCGAGATAGTTCATCAGCATTGCCGAAATTGCATGGAGCGCTCTTAAAAAATGAGCAAGACGTGCAGCTTTTTGAACGATTAGCCTTTATCGCAAGAAACGAACGTTAAACCTTTGGGTTAAAATTTAGGAAAAAATGTATCTAATCGTGGCATTTATAGGTGCTCTCATAGGAGCAAGGACTGCAAGAAAAAGGAAAGGCTCAGTTATGGACGTGGCCTTTTACGCCGCTGGTTACTCAATCGCATTTGCTTTAGTCTCGCTAGTTATCACACTAATAATCCACCGGAATTTTCTGTAAATCAATGTTCATTAAATTTTTCGATAATTTGCGCAAATCCAGGGTTCCCGTAAGTCTCAGGGAATACTTAACTTTTCTGGAGGCCTTGAGCAAAAATATTGGCACCTATGAAATCGAAAACTTTTATATTCTGGCTCGTACAATCATGGTAAAAGACGAAAGGCACCTTGATCGATTTGATATAGCTTTTTCTCATACATTCAATGGTCTAGATGAGCTTTCTTTAGAAGAAATTATTAATAAAGCAGAGTTACCTGGCGACTGGTTAAAAAAATTAGCTGAAAAACACTTAAGCGAAGAAGAAATGGCAAAAATTAAATCTTTAGGCGGGTTTGAAAAACTAATGGAGACATTGAAAAAACGCCTGGAGGAACAAAAAGCACGACACCAAGGCGGTAATAAATGGATAGGAACCGCGGGAACAAGCCCTTTTGGTGCATATGGATACAATCCAGAAGGAATAAGAATTGGTCAAAATGAAAGTCGCCATAAAAAAGCTGTCAAAGTTTGGGATAAACGAAATTTCAAAAACCTAGATGACACTATCGAAATAGGAACAAGAAATATCAAAGTTGCATTGAAAAGACTGCGAAAATGGGCACGAGATGGTGCAGAAGAAGAGCTAGATATTGATAAAACAATCCAATCAACAGCGGAAAATGGCTATTTGGATGTAAAAACCCGCCCAGAGCGGCGAAATGCAGTGAAAGTTTTACTCTTTTTGGATGTTGGTGGCTCAATGGACCCTTATATACAATTAGTCGAAGAACTTTTTTCCGCTGCCAGAAGTGAATTTAAGCATTTAGAATATTTTTACTTCCACAACTGTATTTATGAGGGTGTCTGGAAAAATAATCAAAGAAGGTGGACAGAGCAAATACCGACAGACGAAATAATTCGAACTTATGGCAATGATTACAAATGCATATGCATTGGAGATGCTTCAATGTCGCCCTATGAAATAGCTTTCCCAGGTGGAGCTAATGAACATTACAATGCTGAATCTGGTCAAGTTTGGTTAGACAGAATTCGTTCTCAATGGCCAAATAGCCTTTGGATAAACCCGGTAAAACAAAGTCTTTGGGGCTATACTCAGTCTATAGAAATGATAAAAGATATTTTTGAAGATAAAATGGTGCCAATGACGCTTGAGGGTTTAGAGAAGGGTATGAAAGAATTAGCTCGTTGAGAAATTTTAGGTAATTCTCCGTATGTCAACTGTACTAATACCTATAGTTTTAGCAGGCCTCTATGGTGTGGTTATGTTTCAATTTTCCGCTTGGTCTTTGAAAAGGCAGCTATCGAGGCAATCAAACCCATTGATAGATAAAAACCTAGAAAAAATAATGGCTAAATTCGCAAATATTCTTGACGTTGAGAAGATCCGTATAAACATTTTTGAAACTGAACCAATAAATGGCCTAGCGGCGCCTGACGGTAGAATATTTATTACGAGAGGCTTTTATAAAAAATATCAAAATGGAGATATAACAGTTGAAGAAATATCCTCCGTAATAGCGCATGAATTGGGACACGTCGCATTAGGCCATATTAGAAGAAGAATGATTGATTTTTCTGGACAAAATGCCGTTCGGGCAGCTCTTGGTGCCCTACTCTCTCGTTTGGTTCCTGGGTTGGGAGGTTTTATTGCTAGTATTATTGGAAATTTATTGATGGCTAAACTATCAAGGCGCGATGAGTATGAGGCAGATGAATATGCGTCTGCTTTAATGATAAAATCTGGTCTCGGGATTGAACCACAAGTTTCTATGTTTAAAAAGTTGGATAAAATATCAAACCTGCAAGGTACTGTGCCAGCTTGGTTAATGAGTCATCCACCAACTCAAGAGAGAATAGATTCAATCAAAAAAATACATGCAAAAATATATCACAGGTGAGCTACTTACCACATAGTTTTCGCAATCTTGACCAAGTTTTGGGTTGAAGCATTTAAATTTTTACTTTCTGAACCTTTCACTAAAAACTTTTCCAGCCCAGCAGCTAATTCTTTACCCAGTTCGACACCCCATTGGTCAAAACTATTTATCCCTAAAATTTTACCCTCTACAAAAACCCTATGCTCATAAAGTGCAATTATTTTCCCTAAAATTTTTGGTGTCAACTTAGGATATAAAAGAGTTGTGGAGGGCCGGTTCCCAAGGAAAACTCTATGCCGCGCTTGTTCCTCAAATTCGTCATGGTGAATATCATCACTAATTAACTTAGAACATACTTCCTCAAAACTGCGCCCCTGCATCAAAGCTTCTGACTGAGCAAAGCAATTCGATAATAATGATTTGTGATGATGGTCTAAATACGTCTCGTGTGATTGAGCCGCCACTAAAAATTCACAAGGGATTACTCTCGTCCCTTGGTGTAGCAACTGGAAGAAGGCATGCTGACCATTGGTGCCAGCTTCACCCCAGACCACGGGAGCGGAATGAAAATCCAACAGACTTCCATCAAGATCTACGCTCTTGCCATTACTTTCCATTTCTAGCTGCTGCAAATAGGCTGGAAGTTTGTTAAGTCTTTGATCGTAGGGGAGCACTGCTCTGGTTGAATAATTGCAAATTTGATTATGCCAGACACCAATTAAAGCCAGTAATATGGGTAAGTTCTTTTCTATCTCCGCAGTTTTAAAGTGAATATCCATTTCATGAGCACCATATAAAATAGCCTCAAAGGTCTCTGCTCCTAAAGCAATAATTATCGATAGACCTATGGGCCCCCAGAGTGAGTAACGACCCCCTACCCAGTCTTCAAATCCAAAAACATGATCGCGAGAGATACCAAATTCATCGGTTTTTTGAATTGCCGTAGAGACAGCAACAAATTGCAGGGAAGGCTCACTCACCGCTCCAGACATCCAGTTATAGGCAGTTTTAGCATTTTTCATAGTTTCCGAAGTGGTGAATGTTTTGGAAGCAACAATAACCAAGGTCTTTTCAGGGTTTAATTTTGATAGAACGTCGTGAATATGTGACCCATCTACATTAGAAATAAAATGACAGTTTGGTCCATCGTGATATGGTGCTAAAGCTTTAACAACCATGGCCGGTCCTAAATCAGACCCTCCTATGCCAATATTAACCACATCAGTTATAGTGCCATCTTGACCGGAAAACTGACCAGACCTTACACGGTCAGAAAATACTTTCATTTTTTCCAATGTGTGCAAAATAGAAGGCATAACATCTAAGTTATTTACGTAGATTGGAGTACCTTCTAAATTTCTGAGCGCTGTGTGTAAGACAGCCCTGCCTTCACTAGTATTTATTAATTCTCCGCTAAACATGGCATCTCGCGCCTTAAAAATGCCTCTAAATTTGACTAAATTAATCAGCAACTCAAGCGCTGGCCGATCAATGTTTGTTTTGGAAAAATCTAAAAATAACTCTTCTTGTAAGACGGAGAAATTCATTGCCCGTTTTTTGTCTTGATCAAACAAGGAAGTGATTTTTCTATCTTTTACTTTTTGAAAGTATTTTAATAACTGATCAAACATCAAAATCTCATTAATTATGCGGCCCAGTGCACATTGGCGCCTGGCAAAATAGCTGAAATAGGCGCAACGCTCTTGGTTAAATCGATAGCCTTTTTAAGGGCTGTGCGTTTTTCGTCACCAAAAATCACCAAATGCTTAATTCTAGAACTATTCAAGACTTGGGCAGTAAGCGTTATTCTTGCCTCTAAAGCGCCTTCAGCTCGCATAGGTAGTAAAGTCGGTGCATTACTCGAAAGTGCTTCCTCAAGATTATCACCACCAGGAAATAGTGATGCCGTATGCATATCTGCACCCATACCAAAAAGTAAAACAGAAATAGGTAAACTCCGTTCTATGCGCTCTTGCAATTGAGGAATACCTAACTCCGGGGTTAACGCACCAGAATAAATTGAGATATATGTCGCCAAGGCCGCTTTTTTAATTAAAAGTCTTTCCCGAAGTAACTTTGTGTTTGAACGTTCACTACTTTCAGGTACCCAGCGCTCATCATTCAAAATTATACTTACTTTTTTCCAATCCAAATCAAATTCACAAAGCCTATCAAAAATTGGACCTGGGGTGCTTCCACCTGGAACAGAAAAAATAACATTTTTTCTTTCTTTTATCGATGCGGATAAATCAGAAGCTAGAATTTGTGCAACTTTAGAAACCAAATCCTCTCTGTGATTATACTCAAAAAAATCAATCAAGGTATTTCGCGCCACTTGCGGCCTTCACGCTCCAAAAGGGTCAGGCTATCCTGCGGACCAGAACTTCCACTGTCATAAGGTTTGGGAACGTCGTTTCTGTCAATCCATCCATTAATTATAGGGTCTGTCCATGCCCATGCCGCCTCAACTTCGTCTCCTCGCATAAATAGAGTTTGGTTTCCTCGAATAACATCCATTATCAATCTTTCATAGGCATCCGGCACTGCGTTTTCTTCAATTCCCAGGGTTTCGGAAAATGTCATATCCAATGGCACATCAATCAAACGCATACCACCCGGACCCGGTTCTTTTATTGTTACATCCATCGTAATTCCTTCGTCAGGCTGAAGCCTAATGATAAGCGCATTTTGATGATTTCCCGCTTCTGGGCCAAAAATACTGTGGGCTTTTTCCTTAAATATAACAGCTATTTCCGATGTTCGTGCTTTAAGTCGTTTACCAGTACGCAGATAAAAAGGTACGCCAGCCCAGCGATAATTACTTATGTTAAGTTTAAGGGCTACGAAACTTTCAGTCTTGGAGTTTTTATTGTCTACACCTGTCCGATAATCTGGGTGATCAACGCCTGGTCCATACTGACCCCGCACGATGTGATGTGGAGCCACGGGATCAAGTGCTCTTATTACCTTTAATTTTTCGTCTCGCACAGAGTCAGGTTCGAAGCGCGCAGGAGGCTCCATAGCAATTAAGCATAATAATTGCATTAGGTGATTTTGAACCATATCTCTCATTGCGCCCGAGTGATCATAATATTCACCTCGATCCCCAACGCCAACAGTTTCAGAAACTGTAATTTGGATGTGATCAACATACTGCGCATTCCATAGAGGCTCAAACAACATATTCCCAAATCTTATAGCCATTAGGTTCTGTACTGTTTCTTTTCCCAAGTAATGGTCGATGCGATATATTTGCTCTTCAGTAAAATGCTCTGCTAAAATTGCGTTTAGTTGCTTTGAAGTCGCCAAATTTCGCCCAAATGGTTTTTCTACAACAATCCTACTATTTTCAGTAGTTATTGCGTGTTCATGCAAACGTTCAGCCAAACTTCCAAATAATGAAGGTGAAACAGAAAAATAAAATGCCAGTATTTTTTTCGGTCTAAGAGCTGATTTCAATTCACTCCATCCATTTGAACCAGTAGCATCAATCTGGATGTAATTTAGGCAATTTAAAAAATTTTTAAGATCATCATCTCTAAAATTTATTTCAGCAAAACTTTTGATAGAATTTTCTACGAGATCATTGAATAATTTTTGTGATAAATTGGAGCGGGCAGCACCAACCACCTGAGAATCCTTTGGCATTTGACCTGCAAGAAACCTTCTAAACAAGCCAGGAAAAATCTTCCTCTTAGCCAGATCACCTGTTGCTCCAAAAATGACCAAATCAAATGAATCAACGGGGATAACTCGAGATACCATATTTACCTACTTATAATCACCAAAGCGCCTTAACATTTGTTAGCGTTAACGAAAAGCTAAAAATGTAAGTAGCCTAATATTACACCAGAAATAATTCTCAAGCAGAATAAAATTAGCAAACACTAAGTTTTTCATGACATTAATAATAAGCAAACATAAACCATAAAGAAAAAATTAAAAAACTTTACCTTGCTATATCCTAATTTTCTTAGCTATAGCCCATTATAGAACGTTTACCCACTGACTTAACGAGGTCTAGCATGTCTTACACACCCAAGAGTGACTTCTTGAAGATAATGATTGAGCGAGGCTTTGTAGCTGATTGTACCGATTATGAAGGCCTTGATAGTGCAATAGTTGAGAGAAATATTGCAGCTTATATAGGTTTCGATGCAACTGCTCAATCATTACATGTCGGTAGTTTAATTCAAATCATGATGCTCCGATGGTTACAGAAAACAGGCGGGCAACCTATAACCCTTATGGGTGGAGGTACAACTAAAGTCGGTGACCCGTCCTTCAGGGCAGAAGAAAGGCCTTTACTAGGCGAAACGCAAATTGAAGATAATATATCTGGCATAAAAAGAGTTTTCTCAGCCTATCTAAATTATGGTGATAAAGCAGATGACGCCTTAATGATAAACAATGATGAATGGCTATCTAGTTTGAATTACTTGGAATTTCTTCGGGACGTTGGACGCCACTTTAGCGTGAACAGAATGTTAAGTTTTGAGAGTGTCAAGTCTCGCTTAGACAGAGAGCAAAGCTTATCATTCCTAGAATTTAATTATATGATACTGCAAGCATATGATTTTTATGAGCTGAACAAAAGGTATGGCTGCAAACTTCAAATGGGTGGCTCAGATCAGCTCGGAAATATTATAAACGGTATGGAATTAACTCGTCGTATTTCTGAAGCACGAGTTTTTGGACTCACCTCTCCTTTGCTGACTACTTCTGACGGCAAAAAAATGGGAAAATCTCAGGACGGTGCTATTTGGTTGAATGCTAATATGCTCTCCCCATATGAGTTTTGGCAGTTTTGGCGAAATACATCAGATGCAGATGTGGCCCGTTTTTTAAAATTATACACGGAGCTCTCCTTAGATGAGTGCAATGTCCTTGGCACACTTAAGGGGTCCGAAATCAATGATGCCAAAGTAGTATTAGCCAACGAGGTTACAACACTTCTACACGGAAGAGAGGCTGCAAATGCAGCAGCCAAAACATCTGCAGAAGTTTTCGAAAAGGGTGGTATCGGAGAAGATTTGCCAACTATTACCTTTGAACAAAGAGAAATATCCGACGGCTTACCAATAGTCCAAGCTTTTGTTAAAGCTGGTTTAGCCAAGTCTGGAAAAGAAGTAAAACGTTTAATTTCCGAAAATGGAGTCAAACTTGATGACGAATTAGTCACAAGCGCAAATTTAACTCTTACTTCCGAGATGCTGGAGAGGCCTGTAAAGCTTTCCGCTGGGAAAAAGCGCCACGCTCTAGTTACTCTTATTTCAAACTAATGTAAAAAAGTTTTTGAAAATTTTAGTGCTACTAGTGTTCGCCAAAATAATTACTTAGCGCGACACCTCCACAGAGACCATCTTGTCAGGTTCACCTAAAACTGCTCCGTTTGGCCCCTTACCTATTTTTAGTTGATCGACAACTTCCATTCCAGAAATAACCTCTCCTACAACCGTATACTGGCCATTTAAAAAATATCCAGGTTCAAACATTATAAAAAATTGACTATTGGCGCTATTTGGGTCCTGAGTTCGCGCCATACCAACAATACCTCTTTCAAATTTTACATCAGAAAATTCAGCTGGTAAGTCGGGAAGCGCTGATCCACCACGACCCGCAAAAGCTATATCACCTCCGGCCTTTCCAAATTCAACGTCGCCAGTTTGAGCCATAAAACCTTCAATTACACGGTGGAAAACAACGTTATCATACTGTCCCTGTTCTGCCAGTTTTAAAATTTGAGCAGTATGTAATGGGGCAATATCTTCAAAAAGGTCAATTTCGATTTGTCCCTGCGCAGTTCCATCAATATTAATTTTTAAACTTGACGCAAAAATTGGAGACCCTGCTAAAATCAATAAACATAAAATTTTATACATCAGCCGCAACCTTAACGCTCACCATCCTGTCGGGATTTGCAGGCGGCTCGCCTCTAACAATTTCATCCACGAGATCCATGCCATCTATTACCCGCCCGTAAACTGTGTACTGACGGTTTAAAAAATGGTTGTCAGTAAAATTTATAAAGAATTGGCTATTAGCACTATCAGGGTTCTGGCTCCGAGCAGCTCCTAAAGTGCCTCTGTCATGAGGAATCCCAGAAAACTCCGCCTTTAAGTTTGGTAACTCTGATCCCCCTGTACCCGCCCTATGTGGCTGATATTCATTCTCCATGTTTCCATATTCAACATCACCTGTTTGCGCCATAAAGCCTTCAATAACGCGATGAAATGAAACATTATCATATTTGCCAGATCGCACCAATTCCTTCATTCGATCACAATGCCCTGGCGCTATATCTGGCAAAAGCTCAATTGTAACGGTCCCGTTCTTTAATTCCATTAAGATTGTATTTTCTGCATCTTTAATTTCAGCCATCGGTCACTCCCTTTAAGATTTCCCATTCCTACGCTTTACAAACCATAAGAACAAGATATGGCTTGACGCAGCATTAAAGTCGACTGAAAAAGCATATACTTTAACGTGAGTAAATTTGATGTCTTTGAAAACACTTTGCCAAATGGACTTACCCGGGAAACGTGTTCTAACCCGGGTTGACCTTAATGTGCCCATGATCGATGGGAAAATTGCTGACACAACACGCATTGAAAAAATAATTCCCACAATAAGCGAAATTATCAGAAAAGGCGGCACTCCCATTTTACTTGCCCACATGGGACGTCCTAACGGCCGGAGACATCAAAACCTTAGCCTTTCACAGCTTCAAGAAGACTTGGAAACTTATTTCAATTCCAAAGTTATTTTCGCTGCAGAATGCATTGGGCCGAGTGTCGAAACTACCCTTGAAATTGTAAAAAAAGGTGAAATTATCTTACTCGAAAACACTCGCTTTTATCCAGAAGAAGAAAAAAATGATCCCATGTTTTCTGCCTCGCTAGCAGCACTTGCTGATCTTTTTTGTAATGATGCTTTTTCAGTTTCTCACAGAGCTCACGCAAGCACAGCTGGTGTAGCAAAATATTTACCTGCATGCGCTGGGAAATTGATGGAGGCAGAGCTTAAAGCTCTAGAAAGTGTTTTAAACCAACCCGAGCGGCCTGTCGCTACTGTCGTTGGTGGAGCAAAAATTTCCACAAAAATTAAACTGCTAGAAAATCTTATAGAAAAAGTGGACTGCATCATTATCGGCGGAGCTATGGCTAATACCTTTCTTTTTTCAAAGGGATTCAATGTTGGTCGATCATTGGTGGAAGAAAATCTTAAGCAGACTGCACTAAAAATTCTTAACAAGGCAGAAAAATATTCGTGCAAAATCATTTTGCCAACTGACCTTATTGTTGCAAAAGAGTTATCAAAAAACACTCCAACATCAATTGTTTCAGCTGATGAATGTCCAGAAAATTACATGATACTAGATGCAGGACCCTTAACAGTCGAAAACATCAAAGAAGAGTTAAATAGTGCTAAAACACTTTTATGGAATGGTCCATTAGGTGCATTTGAGGTGTCCCCTTTTGATCAAGCCACTACTAAGGCTGCTAAATTTGCCTCTGAGAAGACAAAAAATGGTGATTTAATATCCGTCGCGGGAGGAGGAGATACATTAGCAGCTCTTAATAAAGCGGGAGTAGCTGAGTCATTCACCTACGTTTCAACGGCAGGCGGCGCGTTTTTGGAGTGGTTGGAGGGCAAGGAGTTGCCTGGAGTTAGCTATCTTATAAATAAATAAAATCTTCGTCAGTATTATATTTTCACAAATAATGGTAGCGCAATCAGGATTGAATTCTATTTTACGGTCTCTTACACGTTTTCCATGGTAAAACGGAGAAAATCGTGAGTAAGATTAAACAGCTAGAAAGAATACGAACAGGTGAAGGCTTCATAGCTGCGTTAGACCAAAGCGGAGGATCCACACCCAAAGCTCTTCAATTATATGGTATTTCTGAAGATCAGTACAAAAATGAAGAAGAAATGTTCCAACTAATTCATGATATGCGAAGAAGAATAATCACAAGCCCCTCTTTCAGCAATAGCAACATTCTTGGAGCAATATTATTTGAGCAAACTATGGAGCGGCTTATCTCGGGGGTTCCAAGCGCAAATTTTCTTTGGAAGTCAAAAAGAATTGTTCCATTTTTAAAGATTGATAAAGGATTACAGGATCCAGAAAATGGTGTCCGCCTCATGAAAGACATACCCGATTTAGGCGAAACCCTTAAAAAAGCTTCAGAATATGGTATTTTTGGAACTAAAATGAGATCCGTTATCGATGAAAATAACACCTTAGGTGTAGATAAAATCGTAGAGCAACAGTTTGAAATTGGGGAAATAATTCTAGACGCTGGTTTAATACCAATTATTGAACCTGAAGTAACAATAAATATACCTCAAAAATTAAATGCTGAGGAAATTCTCAAAGAGAGTTTATTAAAAAGCTTAAATAAAATAGATGGTACACAAAAAGTTTTACTAAAATTAACCCTTCCAGAAAAAGAAAACTTTTATGAAGAATTAGTTGAACATCCAAATGTTTTGAGAGTTGTTGCTTTGTCTGGGGGTTATTCACTTACAGAAGCAAATAAACGATTAGAAGAGAATTTTGGAGTGATTGCTTCTTTTTCGAGAGCATTAACACAAAGCTTATTTGTTCATCAAAATAACGATGAATTTAATTTGGCACTAGAGCAATCTATATCTGTGATAGCGACTGCATCAAAAACTTAAATTTTAAAAAAAATAAATTTTTTTAATTTAGGGGATTCCCTTGAGAATCATAATGTGATTCTATCGTCCTAATCCTGTTAACTAGGTAATAAAGGTAGGTTATGAATTCAGCAAGATTATCAATCCCTTGGGTGATGTTGGCAGTATTTGCTGTAACGCTGATGCTCGGTCTTTATTTCACTTTTGCAGCTGTGCAAGGTGACTATGGATTATTTAGAAGAGCAGAAATATTAAGTGATGCACAAAAATTAGAGGCAGAGCTTACCATGCTACAAAGTGAGGTTGATAGGATGCGCAATTTAACTTTGAGAATGTCAGACGATTACCTCGACTTAGACCTTTTGGATGAACAAGCGCGAGACGTTCTGGGGCAAATTCGTTCTGATGAAGTAATAATTCAATAAATTTAAACACTAAATAAACCGCCAGCCTTAGAAAATTTAATAAACGAAGAAAAATTTGTATCTTTTCTTCAATTATTTAGATTTTTTTAAGTAGTTTTTATTTAGCTATCGCATTTTCAAATTAAATAGGTTAAAGATAGTTTAACGCTAAACTATTTTGAGGTAAACTTTTATGACTTCTAGCAAAGGTTCTAAAAAAACCAACATAAATACGCAAGAGTTGCTCTCTTTTTATAAAGATATGCTTTTAATTAGAAGGTTTGAGGAAAAAGCTGGTCAGCTCTATGGTATGGGTTTAATAGGTGGCTTTTGCCACCTTTACATTGGACAAGAAGCTGTTGTTGTTGGATTAGAGGCCGCAGCAGAAGACGGAGACAAAAGAATTACCTCCTATCGTGACCACGGACACATGCTTGCTTGTGGTATGGACCCTAATGGAGTCATGGCCGAGCTTACAGGTAGAGCCGGTGGATACTCTAAAGGAAAAGGTGGTTCGATGCATATGTTCAGCAAAAAAAAGAACTTCTACGGCGGGCATGGAATTGTCGGTGCACAAGTTCCCCTGGGAGCCGGGTTAGCTTTTGCTGATAAGTATTTAGAAAATGATCGAGTAACTTTTACTTATTTTGGCGATGGAGCAGCCAACCAAGGTCAAGTCTACGAAACATTTAATATGGCGTCTCTTTGGAAATTACCGATAATTTTCGTAATTGAAAACAATCAATACGCTATGGGCACATCTCAACTGCGTTCAACCTCAACACCAGACATTTATACCAGAGGTGCTGGCTTTGATATACCCGGCGAGGCCGTTGATGGGATGGACGTGCTTTCTGTAAAATCTGCTGGAGATAAAGCAGTTAAACACTGTCGCGCTGGAAAAGGCCCTTATATTCTCGAAATAAAAACTTATCGATACCGAGGGCATTCAATGTCTGATCCAGCAAAATACAGAACTCGAGAAGAAGTTCAAAAAATGCGGGAAGAACGAGATGCCATCGAAAATATTAGATCCATTTTGTTAACTGGAAAACATGCAAGCGAAGATGACTTAAAGTCGATTGATAAGGAAATTAAGCAAATAGTAAATGAATCTGCAGAATTTGCCAAAGCTAGCCCTGAACCAGAACTTGATGAACTTTACACTGATATTTACGCGTAAGGGGGCCGCAAATGACATTGGAAATTTTAATGCCCGCCCTATCACCAACAATGGAAGAGGGAACTTTGGCAAAATGGTTTGTAAAAGAAGGGGACAAAATTGCCGCTGGTGATATCCTTGCTGAAATTGAAACTGATAAGGCAACCATGGAATTCGAAGCTGTTGATGAAGGTACGATTACCAAATTATTGGTGTCAGAAGGTTCGGAAGGCATTAAAGTTAACAGTCCTATAGCCATATTGATAGATGACGGAAATAGCACCTCAGGATTAAAAGTAAACGATAAGCTGGAAGAAAAGCAATCATTTGCAGACGCTAAAAAATTACAACCAAAGGCAGAAAAATCTAGCATAGAACCAATCCCTCGAGCCGAATGGACCGATGCGACAAAAGTGAGCCAAAAAACCGTAAGAGAAGCCCTCCGAGATGCTATGGCCGAAGAGTTAAGACGCGATGAAAAAGTTTTTCTTATGGGAGAAGAGGTTGCGGAATACCAAGGGGCATATAAAGTTAGCCAAGGATTGCTCGATGAATTCGGCTCAAAAAGAATTATTGATACTCCGATTACCGAGCACGGATTTGCAGGCATAGCCACTGGCGCCTCTTTTGCTGGACTAAGGCCTATAGTTGAGTTCATGACCTTTAATTTTGCGATGCAGGCAATCGATCAGATTGTAAACTCCGCTGCAAAGACTCTGTATATGTCTGGAGGACAGATGGGAGCACCAATGGTGTTTCGTGGGCCAAATGGAGCAGCGGCCAGAGTGGGCGCACAGCACAGTCAGGACTACACATCTTGGTACGCCCATATCCCTGGCCTAAAAGTAGCCGCACCATATTCCGCATCAGATGCTAAGGGCTTACTAAAATCTGCAATTAGAGATGATAATCCAGTAATCTTTCTTGAAAACGAAATTCTTTATGGGCGCAGTTTTGATGTGCCTGATATTGAAGACTATATTGTCCCATTTGGTAAAGCCAGAATTTGGCGCACGGGAAACGACATCACGATAGTTTCGTTTGGAATTGGTATGCAATACGCATTAGAAGCCGCCGACGAATTAAGTGCGCAGGGAATAGAGGCAGAAGTCATAGATTTAAGAACTATTAGGCCAATCGACTACGAAACAATAATCCAGTCCGTTTCAAAAACCAATCGATGTATCACAATAGAAGAGGGTTTTCCAGTTGCTTCAATAGGAAATCATTTATCCGCCTATGTAATGGAGCATGCATTCGATTATCTAGACGCACCTATAATAAATTGTACTGGCAAGGACGTGCCTATGCCTTATGCCGCAAACTTAGAAAAGCTTGCTCTTGTGACAACTGAGGAAGTCGTAAATACCGCAAAAAAAGTTTGCTATCGATAAAGGAGAGTACCAGTGTCTGTGAATATATTAATGCCTGCACTTTCGCCCACAATGGAAGAAGGTACTCTCGCTAAGTGGCTTGTTAAAGAGGGAGATAGAATACAAAGCGGTGATCTTATTGCTGAAATTGAAACCGATAAGGCAACTATGGAATTTGAAGCTGTTGATGAGGGAATTATCGGTAAACTGTTAGTCTCTGAAGGTAGCGAGGGCGTTAAAGTCAATAGTCCAATTGCTATTATTTTAGACGACGGTGAAGAACTAAAAGTCAGTGAGGCGGCAGATCTGATTGAGAAAACAGAGCATATCAAGCCAGAAAGCGTTTTGGAAGAAATTGCAGAAGTAAATGAAGTTTCTATGAATTTAGCTCAGACTTCTAGTACGCGGGTCTTCGCTACACCTCTAGCAAGAAGATTAGCTAAGGAGAAAGGCATTGATTTGGGTAGTATCAGTGGTTCTGGCCCCCATGGGAGAATAGTAAAAAACGATATTTTAATTGCCGACGTAACTAATAGTAATAACAATCAAGAGAGTTTGGCAAACCCAGTTTTACGAAGTAATATCAAACAAGCTTCTGGATCATCAGTAACAAATCTATACGCTGACAGGGAATTTAAGGAAATTCCCCTAAATAGTATGAGAAAAACAGTTGCTAAAAGGCTGACAGAAGCAAAACAAAATGTTCCCCACTTTTATCTAAGAAAAGAAATAAAAATAGACCAGTTGTTGCAAGTAAGATCAAGACTGAATGCACATTTGGCAGAAAAAAATAATAAACTTTCTATTAACGACTTTATTATAAAATCCTGCGCATTGGCATTGCAATCGGTGCCAACCGCTAATGCTATTTGGGCGGAAGACAAAATCCTCCAACTTAAACCATCTGATATTGCAGTAGCCGTTTCGGTCGAGGATGGGCTTTTTACACCCGTTATACAAGATGCCGATACTAAAAGTTTATCCAATATTTCTAAAGAAATGAAAGAATTGGCTGAAAAGGCTCGCTCCAAAAAGCTGATGCCAAACGAATATCAAGGAGGAAGTTTTTCAATTTCAAACTTAGGTATGTTTGGAGTGGATAATTTTGATGCTGTTATAAATCCTCCTCATGGAGCCATACTAGCAGTCGGCAGAGGCCTTAAAAAGCCAATAGTAAATGACGATGATTCAATATCAGTAGCCAATTTGATGTCACTGACACTTTCCGTCGATCATCGTGTGATTGATGGTGCTCTGGGAGCCGAGTTGCTTGGAAGTATAACCAAATATCTTGAAGACCCAATACTCATGTTAACCTGAATATCAGTCGGACGATAGTATCTGATCCATTTCAATCGAAGGCGTGCCACAACCAGCCTCACCAACTATTTTAGCTGGAACCCCCGCTACAGTTTTCTTAGGTGGTATCTCATGTAACACAACCGAGCCTGCTGCGATACGACAGCAATTTCCAACTTTTATATTGCCAAGCACCTTAGCACCGGCGCCTATCATCACACCATCACCTATTTTGGGATGACGATCCTCGTCTTCCTTACCGGTGCCCCCTAAAGTAACCGAGTGGAGCATAGAGACATTATCACCAACAACCGATGTTTCACCAATTACGATCGAATGTGCATGATCTATCATTAATCCTTTTCCAATTTTTGCAGCTGGATGTATATCTATTCCAAAAACCTCTGAGATCCTCATTTGAAAAAAATATGCCATATCCCTTTGGCTATTAATCCAAAGCCAGTTTGAAACCCTATACGCTTGGACAGCAAGGAAACCCTTGAAATATAAAAGAGACTGCATGTACCTGTTACATGCCGGGTCCCTATCTACCACCGCCATTACATCGGCTCTCGCGGCATTTGCAACCTGCGGATCGTTAGAAATAGCCTTGCTGCAAATATCTCTGAGAGTTTGCTCGGAAATTTCAGCCGATGCTAATTTAGATGCAACACGATGGGCTAGAGCGTTCTCAAAGCTTGAATGTTGAAGGATATTAATGTGAATAAAACTGCCAATTCCTGGCTCCGCTATCACAGCATCTTCTGCCTCAATACGCAATCTATCCCAAACGGGATCTAAATGAGCATATTTTTTTTCCAAATGTACCATCTACTAAATCCTTTACAATAAAGAGTATATAGTACTCAAAAGTTTAAATCTCAACATTTTCATAAAGAGCTTTTAATGAGATCTAGTCTTTGCTGTTATTTTCAAGTGTTCTCCACTTAGAGACATTTTTATTGTGATCTGTTAAATTTGTAGCAAATGAATGCCCGCCAGTTCCATCTGCAACAAAAAATATGAAGTCCGTATTTTCTGGGTTCAAAGCAGCAAGAATACTTTCTTCGCCAGGATTTGCAATCGGTGTTAGAGGCAAGCCATCCCTTAAATACGTATTCCAAGGGGTATCCTTGCGCAGCTCACTTCGGCGAAGGCCCCGGCCCAAGATTTTTCTACCCTTAGTTATTCCATATATTACTGTTGGATCAGTTTGTAGCGGCATACCCCTTTTTAGGCGGTTGATGAACACACTGGAAATAATACGCCGTTCACTTTTAAGCCCAGTCTCTTTTTCAATAATTGAGGCTAATATTAATGCTTCTTCCGGTGTTTTAAATGGCAACCCATCTATTTTCAACTGCCAAGCTCTTCGTAAAATAATATCTTGCTTTATAGACATTTGCTTCAGTATCGTTGACCTAGAATCGTTTTGACCAAATTCGTAACTGTCTGGGGCCAAACTGCCCTCTTGAGGGATTTCCTTTATCTCCCCAGTAAGATAGCTAATTTCGTTTAAGGCCTGTACTATTCTCCATGAAGTAGCTCCCTCTGCTATTACAATTCTGTGCCTAGTACTTTTATCCTCTAAAAAAGAATTAAATTCTGCCGGTCTTTCATCGCTAGATTTAAAAGCAAACTTTTCTTCTAATTTTGAGGTTTTCGGATCTAGCTCTCGAACTCTGATGTTTGTTGAAACAATTCCTACTCCGTAGATGATTTCTGTGCCGCAAGTATTTGCCCCACCTTGGGTAACTATATTAGAAATATCCTTCATTGTTGAAAACGCCGGAATAAGAAAACTACCAGCTTTCAACTTAGTATCTTTTTCTTGATACCGAATGCCCACCCTGAAAAACCAAGCTGACTGTAGTGCACCCTTTTTTTCTAATTCTTCAGAAACTTTACGAAATGAACCACCACTTGGGATGCGAATGCATATTGCGGTTTTCAGAGGACCCGGAGAAATATAAAACGACTTTGCCGTTAGACCTATACCGCCAGCCAACAACATTAAGACGACGAGTAAAGAAATTATGTTTGAGGCAGCGCTTCGCCACATTTTAAACTTTCGCCAAAAGCAAACTGGCGTTCGTTCCCCCAAAACCAAAGGAGTTAGAAATAGCGAAGTTTATTTCTCTTGATACTTTTTGATTTGGAGCCAAATCAATTTTTGTTTCTTTTGCAGGATTATCTAAATTGATTGTTGGTGGAGCAACCTGATCACGAATTGCCAAAATAGTAAAAATAGCCTCGATTGCTCCAGCTGCACCCAGTAAGTGACCAGTCGATGACTTAGTTGACGACATAGTTAATTGCCCAGCCTTATCTCCCATCATTCGCTCAACTGCTGCTAATTCGATAACGTCGGCCATGGTTGAAGTACCATGCGCGTTTATATAATCCAAATGACCAGGTTCGATACCAGCTTTTTTTAATGCAGCCAGCATAGATCTTTCTCCACCTTCGCCATCTTCAGAAGGCGCAGTTATATGATAAGCATCACCGGACAACCCGTATCCAACAACTTCAGCGTATATTTTAGCTCCTCGGCTTTGTGCATGCTGATACTCTTCCAAAACAACAATTCCAGCCCCCTCACCCATTACAAACCCATCACGATCTGTATCATATGGGCGAGACGCCTTCGTTGGATCATCAGCTCTTTTAGTTGATAGTGCTTTACAGGCGTTAAACCCACCAATTCCTATTTCCGAAATGGCTGCTTCAGCTCCACCTGCGATCATTACATCAGCATCATTAGCAGCGACAAGCCTAGCTGCGTCACCAATTGCGTGCGCTCCGGTTGAACAAGCTGTTACGACTGAATGATTAGGGCCTTTGAAGCCAAATCGAATACTAACCTGTCCAGATATCAAATTTATTAATGCACCCGGTATAAAAAATGGTGAAATTCTTCTAGGTCCACGCTCATTTATCATTACTGCAGTTTCTGCTATTGAATTTAAACCGCCAATACCTGAACCAATCATTACACCGGTTCGAAGCAAGCTGGCTTCGTCAATAGGCTTCCAATTAGCATCCCTTACCGCCATTTCAGAGGCAGCAATACCATACAAGATAAAGTCGTCTACTTTTCTTCGTTCCTTTGGCTCCATCCAATCATCGGCATTGAATGTTCCATTTAGGCCGTCCCCTTGGGGAACTTCACAAGCATATTTTGTTGCGACCCGGTTTGCGTCAAACCGTGTTATTAGTCCTGCACCAGAGTCTCCATTAAGGATACGGGACCATGTTTCCTCTACCCCACTGGCGAGAGGCGATATCAAACCTAATCCCGTAATAACTACTCGACGCATGTTTTACTCATTTTAGACCGCTTTGTTTGCTAATAGCGCGTAAGAGCCCTCTAGGGCAAGTCTTGTGGGCTCCTAGCACGAAGCAAATAAAAAACCCTCGCATTAGCGAGGGCTCTAATCAACAAAGCCTTTGACTAAGCAGCTTCTCCGATGAACTTAACAGCATCGCCGAAAGTCTGAATATTTTCCGCAGCATCATCTGGTATTTCAATTCCAAACTCTTCTTCAAATGCCATCACTAACTCAACCGTATCCAAGCTATCGGCACCTAAATCATCAATAAACGATGCATTATCAACAACTTTATCTTCATCAACGCCTAAATGTTCAACAACAATTTTTTTAACGCGGTCTGCGGTATCGCTCATCGTATCTTCCTCATTCTGCAGGGATTGAACCCGATTTACCCCCAAATTATATAGGGTTTTTGCCCTACCGGGCGGTTATGTTAAGTAAAGCTAAAAGCTATCTTTTTATTTAAACAACTGATCATTAACTTTTCACGAGCGCTATAGCATAAGAATTTAAATTAGCAAACGTTTTGCAATAAAAAGAATGCTAAATTTAAAAATTGTTTAACAAATAGTAAAATCTTTAAATTTTAGATCATTGCCATGCCACCATTGATATGCAGTGTCGCTCCAGTTAAATAACTTGCCTCCGGGCTTGCCAAATATAATGCGGCAGATGCTATTTCGGTAGCAGTCCCCATTCTTCCCGCAGGGATCTGAGACATTATATTAGTTTTCTGATCTTCATTTAATTTATCCGTCATTGGCGTTTCAATAAACCCAGGGGCAATAATGTTGACTGTAATTCCGCGACTTGCCACCTCAAAAGCTAATGACTTAGACATTCCCACCATTCCAGCCTTGGAAGCTGCATAATTAGCTTGCCCAGGATTACCTGTAGATCCAACCACTGAACTAATATTGACTATGCGACCCCAACGATTTTTCATCATACTGCGCATAACGCCCTTACAAAGTTTCATTGTTGCCGTTAAATTTATATCTAAAACTGTCTGCCACTCTTCATCTGACATGCGCATGACCAAATTATCCCGCGTTATACCCGCGTTGTTTATCAAAATATCTATACCACCCATCTTTTCACCAGCATCTTTTAATAGATCCTCGATGGCTAAAGGATCACTCAAATTACATTGAAAAATTTGAGTGTTGCCGCCCAATTTATCTGATAAAGCCTCCAAACTCTCTAATCGGGTTCCGCTAATTGCAACCTCGGCACCAGCTTCCTTGAGCGTTTTAGCGATTGCCCCGCCTATCCCGCCAGATGCGCCAGTAATAAGGGCTTTTTTACCATTAAGATCAAACATTAAGTGACACCTTTTAATTTAAATATTAACTGTTCTTATATCCTCAGGTGAAGAAATATTTGCAAGGTTTATATTTTTATCGATCCGCCTTATCATTCCGCTCAAGGTTTTACCCGATCCAATTTCCCAGATTTCATCCACGTTATTTTTTGCCATCCACATGATTGACTCACGCCATCTAACTGACCCAGTAACCTGGCTAACTAATAACTTTTTTATTTCGGTCGGATCTGAAATTGCTTGGGCGCTAACATTTGATACAATTGGAACGATTGGCGGCTTAATTTTTATAGCTTCTAATTCAATCTTCATTTTCTCGGCTGCAGGAGCCATTAATTCACAGTGAAAAGGAGCACTCACAGGAAGCATAATAGCTCTTTTCGCACCACTATTTTTAGCAAGCTCAATAGCTAACTCCACAGCAGTTCTTTCACCAGATATAACAACTTGCCAGGGATCATTATCATTTGCCGCCTGACAAATACCTACTGCTTGAGCTTCAATAGCCAAAGACTGAACCGCCTCAAAATTTAATCCCAAAATCGCCGCCATAGCCCCAACTCCAACGGGAACGGCATCCTGCATGGCGAGCCCTCTAGCGCGAAGTAGTCTTGCGGCATCCGAAACAGAAATGGCTTTACTGACCGCCAGCGCAGAATATTCACCCAAAGAATGCCCAGCTAAGTACGAACAGTTTTCGGTCTTAAAACCTTCACTTTCTAATCCTCTTAATGCCGCTAAGCTCATCGCCATTAATGCTGGCTGAGCGTTTTGGGTGAGGGTCAATTCTTCAATGTCGCCCTTCCATATTAGAGAAGATAGGTTTTCGCTTAATGCCTCATCAACTTCCTCAAAAATAGCTTTGGCTGACGAATATTCGTCAGCTAGTAATTTGCCCATTCCGATACTCTGAGACCCTTGCCCAGGGCATACTAAAGCTCTAACCACGAATAACTCCTTGCATTTAAACAGCAGATAGCTGTCTTAGTGAAATCATGCAATCCTTTTAGTTTGCAAAAGTCGGCGGATATTTTTCAGGAAAACTGGTAGCGCTATGCCAACCTTCGGCAATACTTAAAAGGTTATTATCAGAAAACTGTTTGCCAATTAATTGAATACCAAATGGTAATTTATTTTTGCAAAAACCAGCTGGAAGATTAATGGCTGGAAGACCTATTAAACTTACCGGCACTACGACCTGCATCCATCTATGATATGTATCCATTGGGTAGTTTGAAATAAATTCTGGATATTCTTTTTCGATATTAAACGGCTGTACCTGCGTTGACGGCAATACAGCAGCATCGCATCGGTCAAGCACTGAAGCCATTTTCTTAAACCATTCACTTCGGGTCTTAGAAGCTCGAACTATCTCGTCGTTCTTGAGCGAAAGCCCTCGCTTTATCTCCCATATCAGTGGTTGCTTCATCTGCCTACGTTTTTTTGGATCATCAAATTCCTTTGCAAGCGAGTTAGCGACAGACCAAGATCGCAAAGTGATCCAAGCTTTCCAAATTTTTTCCATTTCCATGGGCAAATCAACAACCTCTACTGAAGCGCCTAGTTCCTCAAATTTTTTTAAGGATTTGTCAGTCAGATCTCTTATTCCTTCTTCAAGTGGAAGATCCCAGCCCATAAAAGATATTATCTTTTTATTTTTTAAGGAACGATCCTTTAACGAAACGTCAACATCAAAAAAAGGAACTCCATTAGGTTGCCGTTCATCTTTACCAGCCATAACCCTCAATAAAATTGCTAAATCCTGCGGATTTTTAGCCATTGGTCCACTGGTAGACAATTTATGTAAATATAAATCATCACTAGGTTCACTAGGCACTAAGCCCCAGGTAGGTCGCATCCCATAGACATTATTCCAAGCTGCAGGGTTCCGAAGAGAACCCATCATATCCGATCCATCGGCATATTTTAACATATCACAAGCCAAAGCAACCGCTGCACCACCAGAGGATCCTCCAGCTGATTTACTCAAATTGTAAGGATTTTTTGTAGTTCCAAATACTGGATTAAAAGTATTACTACCCAATCCAAGCTCTGGCGTGTTTGTTTTTCCAATAATAATAGCGCCAGCCTTACGCATTCTAGCAACAATTATGTCATCATTTTCGGCTATCTCATTAGCAAAAATCGGCGAACCTTTAGTTGTTCTAAACCCCTTTGCATTCGCTAAATCTTTTATTGCAATGATCTCACCATGAAGTTCACCTTGCTCCTCAATTGGCATTCTTTCTTTATTAAAAGCCTCATCTAGAATATCGTTTTCCTGTCGCATCGAAACAATGGCATTCACTTCAGGGTTCCATTTACGAATTTGCGCAAGTCTAAATTCAATTTTCTCTGTTATTGATAGTTCTACTGTCAAAATGTTATCTTTTATCTAATTTTCTCTGCTCTTAACTTAATCTCTGTCCTTTGCTTCAGCCCTTGATTTCCCAGAAACATTCATTGCTAAAGTAGCAGCCATAAAATCGTCGAGATCACCATCTAATACTCCTTTTGTATCAGAAGTTTCGTGTCCAGTTCTAAGGTCTTTGACCATTTGATAAGGCTGTAAGACATACGACCTTATTTGGTTACCCCAACCCGCATCACCTTTATTCTCATGGGCCTCCACAACCGCCGCACTTCTTCGATCTAACTCCAGTTGGTACAATCGCGATTTTAGCGCTTTCATCGCAATATCTCGGTTTTGATGCTGAGATTTTTCTGAGCTTGTTACAACAATTCCCGTGGGATTATGCGTTATTCTAACCGCAGAATCAGTGGTGTTAACGTGTTGGCCACCAGCCCCAGAAGAGCGAAACGTGTCTATTCGAATATCCGCTGGATTAACCTCAATATCAATATTATCATCTACCACTGGATAAACCCACACTGAACAAAAAGAAGTATGCCTTTTAGCCGAACTATCAAAAGGTGAAATCCTAACAAGCCTATGGACGCCACTTTCCGATTTCAGCCAACCATAAGAATTATGGCCACTTATTTTATAAGTCACAGATTTAATGCCAGCTTCTTCCCCTGGGGTTTCCGATTGCAAATCGACATTATACCCAATTTTTTGAGCCCACCTTAGATACATACGAGCCAACATCGCCGCCCAATCACAACTTTCTGTGCCGCCAGCACCAGCATGAATTTCTAGGAACGTATCGTTTGCATCAGCCTCACCATTCAAAAGCGCTTCAAGCTCTTTGGAAGCTGCATTTTTTGCTAAACGGGTTATAGCATTTTCAGCTTCATCAATAATTTCGCTATCTTCCTCCTGCTCACCCAATTCAATCATTTCAATATTATAGAGTAGATCATCTCTAATTTGATTATGCCCCTCCATTGCATCAACTAATGATTGTCTCTCCCTCATCAACTTCTGAGCCTGATCAGGTTTATCCCAAAGATTGGGATCTTCAACACGAGCATTATATTCTTCTAAACGGTTAGAAGCAGTATCCCAGTCCATTCTTTGCCGAAGTAACTCCAAAGATTTTTCAACTGAGTTAACTAAGTTTTCTATATCTGCTCTCATAGCTTTTCTTTTAATTTACCGCTGATATTTCATGATTTTTTTCTTAGTAAAGACCACCAGAAGTAAGAGTTCCTAGGCTTGCGGCACCACCAAAGGTTACAATTTCTCCACTGGAACTTGTTGTATGAACTAGTTTCTCATCCTCTTCGGAAAAAAGGTCAATATTGCTTCCCATTGCAAAACCTCCATTTACAGCATCCCCAAATGTTGGTTCCTCTCCATCACGAAAATATTCTGCAACCACAAAGTCTCCAACAGCTTTTTCATCTAATCGATCACCTGTAAGACGATGGAGGTTAATAAATTTGCCGCCGTCCGGCACCTTAAAATCACCTCCACCATATTTCTTGATAGCTGAAAGCATAAATTCATTAAATACCGGACCACAGGTACTACCACCGCCAGTTCCTCGACCAAGCGGCGCAGGAATATCATAACCTATATAACAACCGGCAACAATATTGCTGGTGAAACCCACAAACCATGCATCTTTAGCTTCGTTAGTTGTCCCTGTTTTGCCAGCAGTAGGCACTGGTAATTTTACTGTTCTAGATGCTGTGCCTCTGGTAACAACGCCTTCCATCATTGAAGTCAGCTGATAGGCCGTTACAGCATCCATCACTCTTTCTCTTTCTGAAGTAATTTCCGGCCCAAAACCCAATGGAAGAATATCTTCCGCACAGTCTTCACATACTCTCGGGTCATGCCGATAAACTGTCTTACCAAACCTATCTTGGATACGATCAACCAATGTTGGTTCTACTCGCTCTCCACCATTAGCAAACATGGCATAAGCAGCAACCATCTTGTAAAGTGTAGTTTCTTCAGCACCTAAAGAATTAGCCAAATATGGGCGCATATTCGTATAAACGCCAAAACGTTCAGCATAATCTGCTATGGTTTTCATTCCAACATCTTGAGCAACTCTTATAGTCATTAAATTTCTAGACTTTTCTATACCCGTACGTAGGGGTGTTGGTCCATAAAACTTACTTGACGCATTCTTGGGCCGCCACAGACCTTCCGGCGTATTGAATTCGATTGGAGCGTCGATGACTACAGTGGCAGGCGTATACTTACTATCAAGTGCAGATGCATAAACAAATGGCTTAAAACTTGACCCAGGCTGACGATCCGCTTGCGTGGCTCGATTGAAAACTGAATGGTCATAATCGAAACCACCTTGTATTGCAAGAACGCGCCCTGTGTTGACGTCCATAGCCATAAACGCTCCCTGAACTTCGCTTATCTGTCTGAGCGTCCATCTCTTAAATTCTTTATTTTCATCAAGCAGCGCTCTTACATAAACGGCATCACCTAGGGATAATATGTCCTGTGCTCTCTTTGCATTATTAGGCGTTCTTTCCTCAGTGGTCTCCTTGTGAGCCCAAGTTACGTCTTTATAAGAAATATAATGCCCTCTTGGATCGTCTGGAACGCCTTCTATACCAATGATTGCGCTTTCGCCTTTAAACCCAAGAACAACCGCGGGATACCATTGTCCATCTAAGTTTATTTTACGCGACAAAGGAAGCTCAGAAAGAGCTTCTCTCCAATATCCCAACTGAGGTTTTGTCAATTTTAATCCAGTCCCTCTCCAAGCACCTTGCTTTCTATCAAAAGCTTCAAGTGCCCTTTGCAGGGCATTGGCGGCGGCAGTCTGCATCTCCGGATCCAATGTTGCCCTAACTGTCATTCCCGAGGTGAAAAATTCCTCCTGCCCAAAATTTCTACTCAGCTGTCTTCGAATTTCATCTGTAAAATAGTCCCGCGCAGGGAGAGAAGATTTAAATGAAGGAAAGTCACCATTTTGAACAGATTTTAGCGGCTTTTGAAGTTCAACTTTATATTCTGTTTCGTTAAGAAAACCATTTTGCCACATTTCGCGGAGGACATAATTTCTTCTCTCTAACAAGCGATCTTTTTTTCTTACTGGATGAAATTTGGATGGAGCTTTTGGTAAAGCAGCAAGAAAGGCAGCTTCATGCGGAGCCAATTGATCCAATGTTTTATTAAAGTAAGTTTGAGCAGCAGCTGTTACACCATAGGAGTTCTGCCCAAGAAAAATTTCATTCAAATATAGCTCAAGTATTTTACTTTTAGGTAGTGTGTTCTCTATGCGCGTTGCTAATATTATTTCTTTAATTTTCCGCTCAGCTTGACGTGAGCCATCTAACAAAAAGTTCTTCATAACTTGTTGAGTGATTGTTGATGCTCCTCTTACTACCTGTCCGCCAGAACGAACTGCATCAACAATAGCTGAAATTATTCCTCGTACATCATATCCAGGGTGCAGGTAAAAATTCTTATCCTCAGCTGATATAAATGCATTTTTTATTGAAATTGGAACTTCATCAACAGGCGTAAAAAGCCTTCGCTCTCGGGCAAACTCATCTATTATCTGCCCTTCTACAGAGTAAATTCTACTAATTGTTGGAGGTTTATATTGAGATAGCGATTCATGACTTGGAAGATCGCGTCCGTATATCCAAAAAACTGCTCCAATAGTAATAGCAGTTCCGATTGCACCCAACGTTAAAATGGTAAAAACCGATCCAATAATATTAATTAATGGTCTAACCAATGTTTGTCCCTTAACTGTCCCAGATGTATTAAACAAATAATCCGCGGTCTAAAATACTAAATATATATTTTTGGTTAAATAGATTCAATTTAAAGACTATTCCTTTTTTAGAAATTTCTGCTGTTTTTCTTTTCTTTGCCAACGTGATATCGCTTCAGAAAGGGCATTAGCAAATTCTACTCGCCACTGAGGTGTTATTAAATTTTGTAAATCAGAAGAAGTTGACATAAAACCAGTCTCTATAAGAATTGAAGGAATATCTGGAGATTTTAAAACGGAGAATGCGGCATATCTTAACGGCTGTGAACTGAGCTCTGTGATTTTTTCCTTAAATACCTGAAGAATAGACGAGGCAACAGCCTCGCTGCGTGGTTTTGTTTCTTGCCTTGCCATGTCGATTAATACTGACGCGACCTGACTATCTATACCACTCAGATCAACATCTCTTAAAATTTCTGACCGGTCATGCCTCGAAGCTAACTGAGCGCTCATTTTATCAGTTGCCTTTTCACTTAAAAGATAAACCGTTGTTCCGCTTGCCTCCCCTTCAATTACAGCGTCTGCGTGTAATGAAATAAAAAGATCAGCACCTGATTGTGTTGCTATTGTTATTCGATCCTCAAGAGAGAGAAACACATCTTCATTTCTCGTCAAAATTACCTTAAAATCAGTATTTTTAATCAAACTTTCTTTGACCGCTGTGGCCAACTCCAACATTAGGTTAGACTCACGATATCCACCAGATTCCGCGCCAGGATCTTTACCGCCGTGCCCAGGGTCCAAAACAACTACAAATTCGTTATTTTCAATGACTGCACTTTTTTCTTTTTGTTCCGAATTTTCACTCTTTAAAAAATTTTTACTAGTTACATTTTCTGATTTAAAAACATCTTCAGATACTGATTTTAATAAAATTGAAATTGTTGCACTGCTGTCGTTTGGATCAATACTCATTTCAGTATTCTCAATATTCCAGAAGTCCTCAAATTGGATCAAAAGTCTTGACCATTTAGAGTCTAACTCTTCAAATTTTATAAATTTTATATTCTTACTATGATTAAGTTTTTGTGGATCTATCTCATCAAAGCTCACTATATTGAAATCAATGATCAGACTTATTGGATCCTTCAAAAAGCTTATTTTGTAAGGGACACCCTGGGTTAACTTAAGGTTAATTTCAACACCACCAAAAAACCGATCTTTAGCAAAAGAGTCTTCATAAAGTAATCTTGCAAAACCAACTTCTGATGCTGCTGGATTGACTGAAATTAAGAAAAAGAAAGTATAAAAAAAAACTTTCAACAATACCCCCTTTTTTGCATAAATTGGCCCAACCTATTTATGCCCTCTATTATTTCTTCAGTCGATCTAGCATATGAGATTCTAATAGTCGTTTTGCCTCTCGCAGGATCAAAATCTACGCCTGGAGTTATGGCCACTCCAACTTCTTGCAAGATATCATTGCAAAACGATAAACTATCATCACTATATTTAGAGATATCTATATAAAAATAAAAAGCTCCATCGGGAGGTGCAAAGCTTTGTAATCCTATATGTTGCAACCCATCCATGATAATTTGACGATTTTTGCGATAGATATTTAGATTTTGAGACAGCTCGTCTTCACAAGACATAGCCTCTAAAGCCGCAAACTGAGAAACGTGTGGGGAACATATAAATAAATTTTGAGCTAGGCGCTCTACGATTCTGATATGATTTTGGGGAACTACCATCCAACCAACGCGCCATCCAGTCATCGAAAAAAATTTCGAAAAAGAATTAATTACATAGCAATCATCGGTAACTTCTAAGGCTGAAACAGCTTTTTTTTCATACTGTATGCCGTGATATATTTCATCACTTATGAAATTTGCCCCAATAGAATGAGATGCATCTATTAAATCAGTAAGCTCATCCTTACTCAACATGGTGCCCGTGGGGTTTGAAGGTGACGCAACGAGCAACCCATCTAAATTTTGAGAAACGACATCTTTTGCCATAGGTTGAAATTTATTTTCGAAATTTGTCATGATATCAACTGGTGAAATTCCAAGAGATTTCAAAATTTGTCGATAACTGGGGTAACCAGGAGCACCTATACCCACCCTCGCACCTTCTTCAAAAAGAGCAGTAAATGATAGGATGAAAGCACCGGAAGAACCTGATGTAATAATCACACGCGAGGGGTCTAAATCTAAATTGTACCATCGGCCATATAAATCAGAGATTTTTTTTCTTAATTCTGGCAAGCCTAGTGCAACTGTATATCCAAGAGGGTTGCTTTTAATTATCTGAGATGTTCGCTCTAAGGCATCGGATGGTGCTGCCGTACTAGGCTGGCCAACCTCCATATGTATAATTTTACGGCCGCCTTCTTCTGCTTTCCTAGCATTTTCCATAACATCCATAACAATAAATGGATCTACATTTCCTCTCATCGAGTATTTCATGTGATTGCTTTCCCATATTTTTTAGATCCAAGCTTTTCCGGATAAATCAGCTTTGACTGTCGATAGAGTTTACAACAAATTTTCATGTTAAATTTTTAATCTAATTTAGAAGGTTGCACTATTTAAAAATTGATTTAACCCTGTGGAAGGTGGGTGAGAAAATATACTTATCATAATAAGGAAAAAGCAATCTCTAAAAAGTCACAGTTGAGGTAATCCAAAGAATAGGTCCAAACAATGTTTAGAATAGTAATTTCGTTTTTATTTTTATTGGCAACTCAATCATTTGCTTTAGACCTATCTAAAATGAGTGCATCTGAAAGAGCGCTATTGCAAGAAGAAATTCGACTATACATTCTTGAGAATCCTGAAATTATTATGGAAGCCGTCGAAGTATTGCGCAAAAAAGAGCAGCAAGCAGCGATCCAATCTGATTTTGAGTTAGTGAAAAAGCATAAAAAAGCTATTTTTGAAGATGGCTTTTCATTTATAGGCGGAGATCCAAATGGGGATATAACTTTGGTGGAGTTTGTTGATTACAGATGCGGTTATTGCAAGAAAGCGCATAATGAAGTGGAAAAACTTCTTAATACCGATGGGAACATTCGGTTTGTAATAAAAGAGTTTCCCATACTTGGCGAAGACTCTCTTGAGTTATCTAAATTTGCTTTAGCAGTTAAAATCGTGCATGGCGATGAAACGTATAAAATTGTTCACGATATTTTAATTAAAATGAAATCTCCACCAAGCGGTAAAGCCTTCGACCAAATTATAAGCAATCTTAATTTAGCCGACAAACTTATCAAAAATGCAATGGAAAGTAATGAGGTCAATGGTATGATTGGTTATACTCGCACTTTAGCTGAAAGACTAAAAATAAGCGGAACTCCGACCTTTGTTGTGAATGACGAATTAATTCGGGGCTATGTTCCGTTCGATGCCTTAATCGATATTATTGCAAATAAAAGAGGCTAAGGCACTTACAGTTTCTTGTGGATATTGATCAGGAAAAAAGTGCCCGCCATCCATGGGCTTTTGTTCAATATTTGAAAAATTTTCAGTCCAAGTTGCAGGGACATCAAAGTGCTGAGCCATTGCTCCAGTTTTCCCCCACATCACGCAGGCTGGAACCTCAAGACAACGATTGCTATCCTCTTTATCAATAACCCAGTCGAAATCTATTGCTGCTCTGTAATCGTCACACATGGCACGAATTGTATCTACGTTATTCCAAGATTTTCTGTATTGGCTGAGTTTCTCAGAATCGAAGTTATCAAGATTTGTCGATCCCCAACCCAAAAGACACGATTCATAAAAATAATCAGGGTCTGCCGAAATCAATTTTTCTGGAAAAGGTGATGTTTGCGCCAAAAACAACCAATGATAGTAACTTTGAGCAACCTGAGTTGTTAACTCAGAAAGCATAAGTTCGGTGGGGACTATATCCATTAGAGTAATGGTTTTTATTCTAGCCGTTTTATCGAGAGCCATTCTATGAGCAACGCGTCCACCTCTATCGTGGCCGACAATATGAAACTTTTTGAAACCTAAGTGCGACATTAATTGAAATTGGTCCTCAGCCATATTTCTAAAACTAAAATTTTCAACACCCATTGGCTTTTCCGAATTACCATACCCTCTTAGATCGGAACAAATGATAGGATAATTTTTAGGAAATTTGTCTGCTATTCCTGCCCACATAGCATGAGTTTGCGGAAACCCGTGGAGAAACAAAATTGCATTTTCGGATCCACAATCTTTGTTTTTTACTCTAAAATTTATTTCTACACCGTTCACCTTGGCTTTAGAGAGCACGAAATCATCAAACATTTTGTAACTCAGCAAAGGAATTTATCACTCTTACCCAACTCCGGATACCTTTTCGGAAACTCTCAAGATCATATTTCTCATTTGGACTATGAATTTGATCATCATCCTTAGCAAAGCCTATAAGCATTGGATCTATACCTGTTATCTGCTGGAAATGGCCAGCAATCGGAATAGAACCACCGCAACCAACGAAAGCAGCCTCAATCCCCCACTCCTCTGAAATAGCTTCTCGTGCTTTTTCAAACTCAGGAGATGAGGTGTCCATTTGGCTGGCTTTTGAGGCTTCGTGCTCTATAAATGTAACCCTACAGTCAACAGAAACAAGATCTTGAACCATTTTTCGGAAAGACCTGCGGATTTTTAGAGGATCTTGATTTCCAACCAATCTAAAGCTTATTTTTGCTGAGGCTTGAGACGGTAATACTGTTTTAAATCCCTGATTGATATAACCGGACTTTATACCATTAATTTCACAAGTTGGCCTCGACCATATCATCTCAAGTGGAGACCTACCTTGTTCTCCTGCTGGTGTAGACAAACCAACGTCCCTAAGGAATTGATCATGTTTGAAATTAAGACCTTTCCACTGATCTCTAATATTTTGGGATAATTCTGAAACGCCATCGTAAAAACCCGGTATCGTTACAACGCCATCTTTATCATGTAGCGCAGATAAAACATTAGTTAGTACTCTTGCTGGGTTGGTAGAAATACCTCCGTACATTCCAGAATGAAGATCTTTATCTGGTCCAGTTATAATAATTTCTTCTTTAAGAATGCCCCTCAACATCGTTACAATCGCAGGAATTCTACTTTCAAATAGCCAAGTGTCACAAATTAGAACAATATCTGAGGAAATTTCCTTTTTGTATTTTTCCATGAATGGAACTAAGTTGGGAGACCCGCTTTCTTCTTCACCCTCAAAGAAAAAAGTGACCTTAAATGGAAGCGAACCATTTTGAGAAATCCAGGCTCTACACGCTTCAACAAACGTCATTAGTTGCCCTTTGTCATCTGATGATCCACGAGCTCGTATCAATGCTCCACTGGCCAATTTTTCGATAATCGGTTCAAATGGGTCACTATCCCATAATTCTAATGGATCGACCGGCTGTACGTCGTAATGTCCGTAAAATAGAACGTGGGGCCCACTACCAGATCCTAGGTTTCCCAAAACTATGGGATGCCCACCTGTTTCATATTTTTTCACTTTTGTGCCAAAAGATTTCAGATCTGCAACTAACCAATCTGCTGCTTCAACACAGTCTTTTTTAAACTCTGGATCGGTGGATATTGATTTTATTTTCAGAAAATCAAACAGCCTCTTAAGATTTTGCTCCATTTCACTATCTATGCGCGACAAAGTGGCATCTAGCATCTATTGAAACCCTCCTATTTACGCTTAAATATTACTTATCAAAGATTTAGCCTAGACGTTGATTGTCACACTAACAAGACAAAAATTAAAGTGTAAGTTACTATGAATAAACTTTATTTATTTGGCATCAGGGCAAGAAAAGAAATTGTGTGATGACAAACAAAATAGACAAAAAATTCTATGACCAAAAACTGGGCGCAGCATTAGAGAACCTTCATTTAGAAGGTAGGTATCGAACATTTATTGAAATAGAGCGCTCCAGGGGTAACTTCCCAAGCGCAAGATGGGTATCGAAAGACAAAGAAGAGAAATCCGTAACTGTGTGGTGCGGCAATGATTATCTAGGTATGGGACAAAGCAGTATTGTCTTAGAAGCAATGCAAGATGCGCTGGCAAGCGCTGGTGCCGGCTCAGGAGGAACAAGGAACATATCTGGAACTACTGTGCATCACAAAAAACTTGAATATGAACTGGCCAGTCTACATCACAAAGAGGCTTGTTTACTTTTCACAAGCGCTTACGTAGCCAACGACTCAGCTCTTTCAACTCTCTCAAAGTTACTCCCAGGTTTGATTATTTACTCAGACGAATTGAACCACGCTTCTATGATCGAAGGAATACGTAGAAATAGCAGTGAGCGAAGAATTTTTTTTCATAACGACGTAGGTCACTTGCGTAAACTTTTAGAGGCTGATGACCCAAAAGCACCAAAACTCATAGCTTTTGAATCTATTTACTCTATGGATGGGGATTTTGCTCCAATTGAGGAAATATGCAATTTAGCCGAGGAATATGGGGCTTTGACATATATTGATGAAGTGCATGCTGTTGGTATGTATGGGAAAACTGGAGGCGGCGTAGCGGAGCGAGATCATTTATTGCCTCGGATTGATATCATTAATGGAACGTTGGCGAAAGCTTTTGGAGTAATGGGAGGCTACATTGCTTCGTCTGAGAAACTCTGTGATGCTCTTAGGTCTTATGCGCCAGGATTTATATTTACAACGTCATTACCTCCTGCAATTGCCGCCGGTGCGGCCGCTTCTGTAGCATACTTAAAATCTAATCAGTTGCTTCGAGAGCAACACCAAATTCAGGCAAAGGTTTTGAAATCTAGGTTAAAGGCTGTCGGCCTTCCTATAATCGATCACGGAAGCCATATAATACCAGTTGTCGTAGGCAACCCAATTCATACGAAAAAACTTTCCGATTTGCTATTGTCGGATTTTGATATTTATGTACAACCTATCAACTACCCAACCGTTCCAAGAGGCACCGAACGCCTTAGGTTTACTCCGTCTCCTGTGCACGGGACAAAAGAAATTGATCACTTGGTAGCATCGATGGATTTCCTTTGGTCTCATTGTGCGCTGAATCGTGCCGATTTAAGCGCATAAATTTGATGTAAGTGCAAAAACAAGTTTATTGTGATAAACAGAGGGTTAGGTGCCGTGAAAGCGATTCGCTAATCGTTTTCGGCTGGGGTTAAGGCGCTTGGGGTAAATAGGTTATGGCTAAATATAAACTGGCTTACAACAGTCAGGAAAATAAGAAAGATAGGCCTAAAGGTTTCGATGACTTTGAGTTGAAACTGGGAGACACCCTGCGTGGTGAACGGGCAACCTTAGGCAAATCCCTTGTAGAAGTTCAAAATGAGTTAAAAATAAAGGCTGCTTATATTTCGGCTATAGAAAATTGCGACCCTCTCGCATTTGATACTCCCGGGTTTGTTTCCGGTTACGTACGCTCTTACGCTCGCTATTTAAACTTGGATCCCGATGAAATTTTTGAAAAGTTTTGTCTGGAAAGTGGCTTTGCTACTGTTCATGGCATGTCAGGTAAAGCGTCATCAATTAAACCCAATACAAATTCCGCCTTACTTCCAACTGAAACTTTTATTGATGGAGAAGAACTTTTTAATAAATCTCCTTCAGCTATATTAGATAGTTCTTCAAAAACTTTTGACAAAATTGAACCTGGAGCCATCGGGTCTTTAGCTGCATTAATACTTGTTATATGTGGAATTGGTTACGGTGGATTGACGCTATTTAATCAAATGCAAACAGTTAAAATCGCACCCTCTGACGCCACACCTGTCATTCTTACTGAAATCAAGTCAAAACTTATAGGCGAAGAAAATATAGCAAGCCTGGCAACAGACCAGGTAAAAAATGATCGACTTGATCGACTATACCGACCTCAGGCATTAGATGTGCCAGTACTTACAGCCAGGGATGGTCCTATTTCAACCTTAGACCCATCTTTTTCCAATAATTTTGATATGGATCAAAAGTTAAATATACCTCAAATTATAAGTAACGGATCAGAAATCAACTTAGCTGAGAAAGTGCTTGGCAACAATATTGAAGAGGCATCAATCCAGGTCGTTCAAGATCTTCCACCTGCTATTGCAGTTTTAGTAACTGAAAACGCTTGGGTGCAGATTACTGCGTCAGATGGTACAGTTATTTATGAAAATATAATGCTTCCAGGAGAAGAATTTATTTTACCTCAATTGGAAGTACCACCACAACTCAGAGCAGGAATGTCCGGTTATGTTTATTTCTCTGTAAATGGTGAACTTTTTGGACCTGTAGGAAGTGGCACCTCAGTAAGAAAAAATGTTGAGCTTTCCGCTTCTAATATTGTTTCAACTTTAGAAACGCCTGAACTTTCGAACAAAAAATTGATTGCTGAGTTGATCTCTGAGGGAAATTTTCCAAGTTTACAAAAGTTTAACCTGGACTAAAAGGCTATTTATCGTTCATAAAACAATTGGCATACAAGTGTCACAAGAACGGTATAAAAATGTCTGAAAACCATATTAGGCCTTGGCGAAATATCTACCGGCGTAAATCGCGTCAAATATATGTTGGTAACGTGCCGATTGGTGGTGACGCCCCTATAGCAGTCCAAACAATGACGAATACGCTAACCACAGACATTAAGAGTACAATTCAACAAATAGTTGCTGCTTCTGAAGCTGGAGCAGATCTTGTTCGGGTTTCAGTGCCAGATCTCGACAGTAGTAAAGCACTGAAAGAGATTGTTAAAGAAAGTCCAGTTCCAATTATTGCTGATATTCACTTCCATTACAAAAGGGGCATAGAGGCTGCAGAAGCAGGAGCAGCCTGTTTGAGAATAAACCCAGGAAACATCGGTTCTGAGGACAGGGTCAAAGAGGTTATTCAAGCGGCAAAGAATAATAACTGCTCTATGCGCATTGGTGTAAATGCTGGATCGTTAGAAAAAGACTTGCTCGAAAAGTACGGGGAACCTTGTCCAGAGGCAATGGTTGAAAGTGGATTGGACCACATAAAAATTTTAGAAGATAATGATTTTCATGAATTTAAAATAAGCGTCAAAGCATCTGATGTATTTTTATCTGCGGCAGCTTACCAAGCTCTAGCGGATGCTACTGATGCACCTTTACATCTGGGAATTACTGAAGCTGGTGGTTTGATGAGCGGCACCATAAAGTCATCTATTGGGCTAGGCAGCCTTCTTTGGCTAGGCATAGGGGATACAATAAGAGTTTCTTTATCAGCCGACCCAGTAGAAGAAGTAAAAGTTGGCTATGACATATTAAAATCCCTTGGGCTGCGGCATAGGGGAGTCAACATTATTTCATGTCCGTCCTGTGCCAGGCAAGGCTTTAATGTCATCGAAACCGTCAAAATTTTAGAAGACCGTCTTGCACATGTCAAAACACCAATGAGTTTATCAATTATCGGATGCGTCGTTAATGGCCCAGGAGAAGCTCTTATGACAGATATAGGTTTCACAGGGGGTGGAGCAGGAAACGGTATGATTTACTGGGCTGGAAAACAGGATCACCGCATTGGCAATGAGGATATGGTCGACCATATTGTAGATCTTGTTGAAAAACGCGCAGAAGAGATTGATGCTGAAAAGGTTCAAGAAGCCGCAGAATAAATCCATACAATCTTGCGTATTTAAAAGTAAAATTTTCATGCGATTTTTATTACAAGAAATAGTCAAAATAAAAAATAGAACTGTTTGGTCTTGGTATGGTTTTTACCATGTTGCGAAAACCGAAGGAAGCTTATGGCAGTGGATAATAGCAAATATTATTTCTGGTTCTTTAACTTTTGTCTTACCTATCACCTATACTCAACAGGCCTTAATTCTGGCTGGTGGTATTTTGATATTAGCAGCCGAATGTATAAATACCGCTATAGAACGCGTGGTAGATGATATCAGTACTGAAGAAAGACCAGCAGCGAAACAGGCAAAAGATGCGGGAAGTGCAGCTGTAGCAATTACAGCAATAGCGACTGGCGTGGCTTGGCTCGTGATTGTTTTTGATTTGCTATCGCGCTAGTCAATTCATTGCAGATTTTATTTTGTAATATTTAATTACGCAGTTGACGGGGATCGATCCTTAATTCACTTGGATCAACTCGCAAACAAACTATCTCCTGGGCAAAGACGGTTTTTTAAAGGGTACAAGTGTCAATTTTTTTCGTAAAATTTTTTAAGCTTCCAATTATTTGCATAATACTTGGATTATTCAGCTTAATGTTCGTCGAATTGGATCGACGGGCTTATGAAAGCTTTATTTTTAATAATTCTGATAGCAATATCGAAATTATCAAAAGTATTAGACCGTCAAAAGAGTTTGTAATTATCGGCCATGGCTTTGCTGGCTCAAAAGAAATGATGAGACAAATAGCATATGATGTTGCTAACGCAGGAAGTAATGCTGTGCTGTTCGATTTTATCGGTCATGGCTCAAATCCGCGTAAGCTTGTAAATCAACCAACAGAGATTACAGGTACTACCCAGCAATTAGTTAATCAATTATCAGACATTATAAAATTTGTTTATGAAAAATTTGGGAATGAAATCATTATATCTTTAGTCGGGCATTCTATGGCTTCAGATATCGTAATTAGAGCCAGTGCAAACAAAAGAGTTAAGTCTGTTATCGCTATTTCTCCATATTCTACTGGAATAACTAAGGATTTTCCAAAAGACCTTTTGCTAATATCTGGCCAATTTGAAAATCACTTAAGGTCGCATGCTTTACAAATGGTAAAAACTTTTAAACCCGAGGTTTCTGAAAATACGGAATACGCTGATGAAAAAACCAGAAGAAAAGCTTCCTATGTACAGAATACGGGCCACGTAAGTGTTATTTATGCACCACAAACCACAAGAATTATTATCGATTGGCTAAAACTTGAAAATTATGACCGGCCCTTTTGGAAAACCCACATGGGGTGGATCATGATAGGCCTAACCTTCATTGTGATTGGTATGTCGCGTTTTAATATTAATTTAACCAATCAGACCACATTAGGTTTAGAAGATAAGAGAGCTATACGCAGAGTACTTTTAGCTACAATTTTTTCCATCCCATCAGGACTTATAGAAATAAACCTGCTAACTATTTATGGCTTTGAAAGGATTGCTATTTATTTTGGGTTAATCGGACTTTTTGCTTATTTATTTTCTTTTGATTATCAAATTATGAAATTCAAAATTGACTTTATACCTTGGCTAAAACTTATTTTATGTTTCGGAGTATTATGTCTCTTAATCAATCGGTATGTTGGCTCATTTAATCTAAACGAAGACCGTACATACGCTTTTTTTACCTTAATTTTACCAGTTACTTTGTTTTGTTTAATGATTGAAAAATTGATAGCCACTTCTTCAATTTGGGTTTCTATCTTATTACGCGGCTTACCAATTGTTGGTTTTTCAATTCTTTTAATTTTATTCCCAGAAGAATACGGCTTAATGTTCACAACAGTTTTAATCTATATTCTTTACTTCCTTGTTTTTGGCTACATTGGAAAACACCAACGAAAAAAAATTGGGCCCTTAAAAGTTGGCTTGACCCATGGGATATTTTTATCTTTTGCTTTTGCTGCAACAAATCCAATTTTTGCACTCTAAAGCACGGGAAAAAGCTTTAGTTATCAGTTGGCGAGAACAAACTTCACACCATTGGCCGCAAATGACTGGTCAAACAACTGATCACTAACTGCTTTTAACGACCATGTAAGTTATTTATTTGAATTATTTGGATTGTTAGGCTTAGCTATTTAAGAAATTGACTTTTTGTCAGTAAGTAAAAATGGAAACTAATACAAGATGCAGAAGGCCAGCGAAAGTTTTAAAAGAAATATCCTCGCTGCAGATGCGGTTGGATTTTCAAAGTTAGTGTCTGAGAATGAATATGAAACGTTAGCATCGCTTAAAGATTGCCTCAATATCTTTGCTGAATTGATCTCTAAAAATGGGGGACGCATCTTTCATTCTGCTGGAGATTCCGTGCTTGCTGAATTCGTTGAAAGTAAAAACGCACTTGAAGCTGCAAGGTTAATTCAAAATGAAATATGCGAACATCAGAAAAACACAAAGTTACAGAAACTCGAGTTCAGAATTGGCATCGATTTTGGAGAAGTATTTGCGGATGGAGAAAATTTGCTTGGCGAAGCAGTTAACTTCGCTGCGCGGCTTGAAAGTTTCGCCCAGCCAAACGGTATAAGCCTATCGAAGAGCTTCTATCAGAATTTGGGAATGTCAGAATTATTAGTTAGTGATCATGGCATACAAACTATAAAAAATTCTCAAATTCACTGTTTTGACTTAATTCTTCCAGGCTTAAGTAAGAGGCGGTTACTCAGCTCAAAAGAGAGATTTAGAATAAAAGTAGGAGCCTTGTTTTTTATCCTTGTCTTAACAACTTGGGCATATAACTACTACTTTGTTACAGACTATGAACGAAGTACCGTGGCTGTCGTTCCTTTCATAAACGCAACCGATGACGCAAAACTAGACTATATAGTAGCCGGCCTTCGCAATGAAATTTCTGGATCACTGTCACAGATAAGCAGTATGGATGTAATTTCAAATTCTAGCGTCAACGCAGCTTCTTTACAAAACCAAAGCTTCCTAGAAATTTCTAATAAACTTGGTTTAGACCACTTGGTATTTGGTAAAATTTCGCTTCAAGGTTCTGAAATCGATTTAGCAGTCAATTTGTATGAATCACAGCAGGATAAAACGAGCACTATTTTTTCAACCAAAAGCGAGCTTACAGAAATTCTGGAGAAAAATGCGCGTGCCGTCTCAAGTGTAATTGACAGCATCGATGTGCCTATTTCATCTTCTGAAAAAGCTGGTGCTTTGAGACAAGGGACATTAGATATAGCCGCATATGACGAATTTCTAAAAGGAGATTATCACTTCAATTTAAGAACCCCTCTCGATACTTACAAGGCAAAAACCCACTTCGATAATGCAATTAATATCGACCCAAAATTTGCTCGACCATATGGTTACTTGGGAATATTATTTTCTCGTATCTCTAACCCTATCGCAGGCTCAGCGTTTAAACCGGAAGAACAACACAGCGCTATTTATTTAGCAGACTTAACGACTAAAGCTGCTACATCCCTTGGCCCAAACGTGCCCGAGACCTTTTTTGCCCGTGCTTTTGTTCAAACTTTACGACTTGGCCAGCATAAAGACGCGCTTAAAAATGTAAATATTGCTCTAGCATTGCGCCCCAGCTATGCAGATGCGATGGCTGTTAAGGCGACAGCACTTCTTGGGCTAAAAAAGCCTATAGAAGCGCTACAAAGCTTAGCACAGGCACGTAAATTAAATCCCAACTTTTCAATAGAGTACCTGAGTATCGAGTTAATTGCGCACTTGATGATGGAAGACTGGAAAAAAGCAAAAGAGATTGCAACTTTAGCATTGCAGCGACTGCCAGAGCATCGGTCTAGTTTAGTAATGCTTATAATGGCAGATGTAGCTCTTGGAAATATGGAGGATGCGTTGTGGAACTTGGAGGAGCTTTTAATACTCAATCCAGATTTCAAATTTGAGAACTGGCAATTTGGTGATTTTAAGTTTCTGAATGAGATTGCCTTGCAAACTGCTAAAAAGATTTATCAATAGGATAGATATAGCTATCACAAGTAAAACCCTTTGGTGAAGCAGCGGCAGCAAAAGCGGCGATGGCAGAAGCGACGGCGGCAGCAGCAGCGGCAGCGGCAGAAGTAGGCACGGTATTGGAACCATCTTAAGAAGAGGAAGAAGCCTCTGAGGCTCCAGCTACACCAGACGAGCCTATAGTATGATCCAAATAGAAGTTACGGCTGTATAAAGTTATGCATTCTGACCTTCCATGTCGGATACCGTAGTCCATCAGCAGTCCAAAGGCGTTACATTAGTTTGTGGCGCTTTTACTTTTGGTAGGTGTGTTGGTGTATTTCCTACATATACTCACAGAAACACACGCTGGGATTTACTAAGGATAGTTCTTGGGGTTTAGTTAGCTTATGCAAAATATGGGTTCATCAGGATTACTATTGCTAGTTGCTGTAGTGTTGGTCGTTTACATATTACTTCGGAAAGATAAAAAATGAAAAAACTACTTCTGAAAAAGGTTAAGATATGAGTATGTTTCAACAACTTATTGAGTGCTTCAATAATTGGGATGAAGAAATCTTTAAAGAGTTACACCATGAAGACTTTATGTTTATTAGGGAAACTGAGCTTTTAAATCGTGATGAACATGTAAGCAATATTGCTCAACTAGTAAAAGAAACCAGTTGGAATTGGCAGCACGTTGCCATTTTAATTCATGAAAATGAGTTCGTCACTGAGGCAAGGTGGGAAGAAAATGACGAAGTAGTTACAAACTTTATGGTTAAAAAAAACAATCAGATATGGAGAGCTTTAGTTTGTAGAGTAGAGAAAAACTCCTCCTAATGAAATCAATAGTATAACTGCTTTTTAACATTGCGATTTGGATCTAAGCCCCGTCACCTTGCGTTTTTATTAGTGACCCAAAAGTGACCCAGAGCCCCTAAAAAGGCTAAGTTATTGTTTTTCATGAAAATTAATGGCGCGGTTGACGGGGCTCGAACCCGCGACCCCCGGCGTGACAGGCCGGTACTCTAACCAGCTGAGCTACAACCGCGCTTCGCTCTAGGCGTAAGTGTCGGTTTAAACTTGGGGCATACAATCGTCAAGGATTCTAATAGAAAATTTAGTTATTTTTTCCCAGTATTATTAGAAAATAAAAGATAATCACTAATTCTTACTTATAGTTCGCGATTTAGTTTGAAAATAGACTTGAAAAACAACTGGTAGAGAACCAAGTATAAGAAGGTAAAATAAAAACAACTAAACGAATTATAATACCTACTATAATACGAGGATTGAGCATGCTAGATGAAAAAAATACAACCTTCCCTATTCTACCCTTAAGAGACATTGTTGTTTTTCCACACATGATAGTTCCTTTATTTGTAGGTCGGGAAAAATCAGTTAGAGCACTAGAAGAAGTGATGAAAGACAACGAACAAATTTTGTTGTCAAGTCAGGTCGATCCCGCAGAAGATCAGCCAACCGAGGATAGTATATTCAAAACCGGTGTTCTTGCAAATGTCCTGCAACTACTAAAATTACCAGACGGCACAGTTAAAGTCTTGGTCGAAGGGCAAACAAGAGTTTTGATAACAGATTTCGTAGAAAATGAATTATTTTTTGAGGCAAAATGTGAAAAAATCGACGAAACGCTAGGTGACGAAAAGGCCAATGTTGCAATGGTAAAAACAGTATCTCAGGAGTTTGATCGTTATGCTAAAGTAAAGAAAAACATTCCAGATGAAGCTATTACTACAATCGCCAGTACTAATGACCCAGCCAAATTATCGGACTTAGTTTCTGGTCATCTAGGAATAGAGATTGAGCAAAAGCAAGATCTGCTGGAGACGCTTTCAGTAAGCGAAAGGCTAGAAAAAGTTTTTTCACTAATGCAAGGCGAAATGGGTGTTTTAAAAGTTGAGAAAAAAATTAAGACACGCGTGAAATCACAGATGGAACGCACTCAAAGAGAGTATTATTTAAATGAACAGATGAAGGCTATCCAAAAAGAGCTAGGTGATGGCGAGGATGGTCAAAATGAAGCTGCCGAGATTGAAGAGCGCATAAATAATACGAAATTTACGACAGAAGCTCGTGAAAAAGCAGACGCAGAACTCAAAAAACTCAAAAATATGAGCCCAATGTCTGCTGAAGCAACCGTGGTCAGAAATTATTTAGATTGGCTACTGTCTATTCCATGGGGAACGAAGTCACGGGTTAAGAAAGATCTATACAAAGCTGAAACAGTTCTTGATAAAGATCACTACAGCTTAGAAAAAGTTAAAGAAAGAATAATTGAATACCTAGCGGTTCAAAAGCGAAGCTCTAAATTAAAAGGGCCAATTATGTGCCTTGTTGGTCCACCGGGCGTGGGCAAAACATCACTTGGCAAATCAGTAGCAAGAGCCACTGGGCGCGAATTTATAAGAATTTCTCTTGGCGGTGTCAGAGACGAAAGCGAAATTCGTGGCCACAGAAGGACATATATTGGTTCAATGCCAGGAAAAATTATTCAAGCACTTAAAAAGGCAAAAACAACTAACCCATTGATTTTGCTGGACGAAATAGATAAAATGGGGCAGGATTTTCGTGGGGACCCCGCTAGTGCTATGCTTGAGGTTCTCGACCCAGAGCAAAATAGTACGTTTACAGATCACTATTTGGAAGTCGAGTACGATCTTTCAAATGTAATGTTTATCACAACGGCAAATAGCTACAACATGCCGGCCCCCTTGTTAGATAGAATGGAAATCATACCGCTGGCGGGCTATACAGAAGATGAAAAAATTGAAATTGCGAAAAGGCACCTAATCGATAAAGCCGTCAAAAACCATGGCTTGAGAAAAGGAGAGTTTGAGCTAACTGATGGTGCTTTAACCGGTATCGTTCGTTACTATACAAGAGAAGCGGGTGTAAGAAATTTGGAGCGCGAAATTTCAAAATTAGCTCGTAAATCTGTTACTAAGATCGTCAAAAACGAAAATAAAAACATTAAAGTCACTATGGATAACCTTGGAGACTTTCTTGGTGTTAAAAAATTTAGGTTTGGTCTAGCCGAACAAGATGATCAAATAGGCGTTGTTACAGGTTTGGCTTGGACTTCTGTCGGGGGTGATTTATTACACATCGAAGCGCTTAAATTACCAGGTAAAGGTAGAATGAAAACTACTGGAAAACTGGGAGATGTAATGAAAGAAAGTATTGATGCGGCAAATTCTTATGTTCGCTCAATTAGTGCTGAAGTCGGAATTAAACCGCCCAGATTTGACAAAACTGATATTCACGTTCACGTACCAGAAGGAGCTACACCAAAAGATGGGCCAAGCGCCGGTTTAGCAATGGTTACGTCAATTGTATCCGTACTAACTGGCATTCCTGTGAGAAAAGATTTAGCGATGACTGGGGAAGTTACTTTGCGTGGAAATGCCCTAGCAATAGGTGGGCTGAAAGAAAAGTTACTTGCCGCCCTAAGAGGTGGGATTAAAACAGTACTTATTCCCGAGGAAAATGAAAAAGATCTTGTAGACATTCCCGATAATGTAAAAACTTCTTTAGAAATTATCGCTGTCAAAAATGTTTCTGAAGTTTTGAAGATTGCTCTTACCGAGGCTCCAAGCCCAATCGAATGGGACGAGGCTGCAGAAGAGGCGGCGGCTGCAAAAGCTTTAGAGGAACAGAAACAAAGCCAGACAATTAAACATTAATATTTGTTGGTAAAAAGTTGTACAAATGCACTTGCCTAAAACTAAGGGTTTAAGTAGACAGTGCAAGTCGGGTGATTAGCTCAGTTGGTAGAGCGCTTCGTTTACACCGAAGATGTCGGGAGTTCGAGTCTCTCATCACCCACCAATTTTTTTAAGCTATTGATTTAAGGATCAAAAACTCATTCAATCCTGGCTATAGGCTCGGCTTGTAATTATGCACCTAAGGATGAATCTAAAAATGACGGTGTTAGAAGTTGTTTGAGCTATGGAATTTGAATTTTTTATAACGTCTTTTGTGGCTCTATTTATTATTATTGATCCAATAGGGATTACTCCAGTCTTCATCGCTCTCACCCAAGGAATGGGCAAAAAGGTTAGGCGAAGAATTGCTTTGCGATCAATAGCGGTTTCTGCCTTTGTTATTTCACTGTTTATAATTTTTGGAGAAACAGTATTAGGGTTTATTGGTATCTCCATGCCTGCTTTTCGTATTGCTGGTGGAATTTTGTTATTTCTAACTGCTCTAGATATGCTTTTTCAAAGACGCTCTAAAAGAAGGGAAAATCAAACTGAGAATGAACTTGTAGATGACCCTTCAGTTTTCCCACTAGCAATACCCTTGATTACTGGGCCCGGGGCTATCGCCACTGTTATTCTAATTGCAGGATCAAAACCAGGTTTGGTCGGAATTATATCGACTGGGATTATATCGACATTTGTTTTGTTTGCTGTTTTTGTATTTTTCTCTGCTGCAGATGGAATAGAAAGACTCCTAGGCAAAACTGGGATTGATGTACTTACTAGGCTTTTAGGGATGCTATTAGCGGCACTGTCTGTACAGTTTGTTATAGAGGGGGTTATTGATTTTTTTCCTAACTAAATGCGAGCATCACCTAAAGAGCAAAGTGTATATTTCCTGCATACGCGCGTTATCTTTCAACAATAAAGCTTTTATGAATTCTCGTAGATGTATGTTTGCCTCATAAGCTTATTATTTAAATTTTTACTGCCATAAGGCACGCCTAAACTTTTAGGTGGAAATGAATATTTACTTTTTTAAATCAATAGGTAATGAATATAAAATATAATCTTTCATCACACACCGCTATCCCATAGGTATTTTTTGTTTTAATTTAAATATTGTGATTATGTGACAAAGTTGAGATCCCTTTAAAGTAATAGCTAATAATGAAAAGCAACTATTCCCTGCTAGGTATCAATTGAAAACTTTTACACAAAAATAGATTTTAGGAAGAATGGCTGAAATTAGTCGCATTATGATATAAATTTAATCTTATAGCTATTCAAAAAATTGGTTTTTCTATTACTTCAACAATTGAACTCTCAACTAGTCCACTCTAGCTGGCTCTTGTGACTATAGATCGAGAAAATTCCTTGGTAGGGTGGGAATAGTAGAAACTATACTTGGCTTTAATATTGATTTCAGCTTCAGCTGCTACGAAAGAAGATATGAAGTTATGAATTAAAATAGGCCTTCCGCCACTAATTATCGAAAAGATTTATCTTATATCAAGTTTAGATATACTTCTAGACTGAAACAATAATTATTAGTATCAATTTGATATATAGGGGGTCTTTATGAAGAAAATCGCACTAGTGTTTTGCAGTCTGATCTTTTTACAGGGTTGCGAAAATCCAAATCAATTGGTTTTGGGGTTTTAGGCCGCTGGTGGAATTTTCGCTCTACAGGCAGCTTTGGCTGATGATTGCAGACCAGGTCGTGAATTAACCCTATCCGATGGCACTTCGGCTTGGGATGCAGGCAACTGTTAATCTCTTTGCTAATTTTTCTTTATGGAAAAAAAAATTGTAGCCACTTCTCTAAAAGATTAGGCCATCCGCTTGTGTTTAAGAGGCAAAAAATTTTTATTAAACCATACCCTAGTCACAAACTGTTTTTTTTAAGTAATACTTCAATTGTTAATCTAATTATTGACTTACGGTTTTCTTATGTTTTCATCAAAAGTATTTAAACTAGGTTTATGGAAGGGAATAAAATGACTGTTTACTTAATTGCGGAAATAAAAGTTACCGATGATAAGTGGGTTCCAGATTATGCTGCAAATGTTCATTCGCTTGTGGAAAAGCATGGCGGGAAGTATTTATCTCGAAGCGCTAATATCAAAGTCTTGGAAGGCGAGGACAGAGGCAATACTTTTATTGCAATCTTACAGTTTCCAGACGCAGCCTCTGTGGAGGCATTCGTTACAGATCCAGAATATGCCCCACATGGCAAAGCGAGACAAGAAGGTGCAATAAATAGCTTCCAATTAATAGATGATACTGATGCAGCTGGAACGATACCATACTTAAAGGCTGGCTAGCTTATAGCTTTAACTTGGTAAACTCGATAAAATTAAATACCTTCTCCTCACTATGTAACATATCTGCAGCGCTGCTACTGTGAGCGTTAAAAGTCTCAGGAAAATTATTTATGTCTATAGCCAGAATAACAATGATGGAATATTTGTCAGAAAAGGAAGTTGTGACTTCTGAGGACTTCTATCAGAGAATACAAAAAGAGTGGTTTGGTAATGCGCAGACTGTAATTAACGTGCGAACAGGTCCAAAATCTCTTTTAAATTTGGCTGTATATTCTAGTTATGAAGATGCAGAAACAAACCTACCAAAAAGAAAAGAATTTCAGGAAATTTTAAAAGATAAATTTACTGTTGTTGATAGTTTTTATTATGAAGGTGATATTACTTATTTTGAAAATTCTAAAGCGAATGAAATAAAAGTTGAGTGGAAGTAAATGTCAAAATCTGAGACACTTTTAATGAGCTATATTGTTTGTGACCTTCTTAGTAAAAGTGATCAAAAAGTTGCTCATGAAACCTGGATAAAAATTATCGAAGATATGCAAGAAGATTTTAAAAAAGCTGGAGCTTTAAGGCAGACGGTATCCCAAATTTGGAATAGAAAAGGTACTTTTAAGCTGGGCTTCATGTGGGAATATAAAGATGATAAAGCGTTTAACGCTTGCCAAGAGTTATTTCGAGTTGCAGAAGCCGAGTTTGTAAAGAAGACTGGCATCACTTGGCGAATTACACCCACTAGGGGTATTGTTCTCGCAGATATGCAATTTTGAAACTTTAGGAAGAAATTTTGTCTCAATTTGACGTAGGATTAAAGCCCTTGAAAGACACATGCACTCAAAAACAAATCAAAAAATTATGTCAGACCTATTCAAAAGAAACTGGGACTGATTTTACAAGTTATTATGATGCAGAATTTTTGGAATGGCTTGAAAATTCAAACCCGGCGAAAGACGATAAAAAACAAAAAGTCTATACTTTCATTGAAACTAGCAAATTCGTCAAAGCCATAATGGAAGCATATATGACTTCGATGAATGAAGTATCCCAGAAACTAGATAATCAGATAACTAAGAATTCTTATACAAAACAAGAAGTTATCGAGATCGTTTTTGAAGCATTCAATTCCGCAAAAACCATCGGCGAAGGTCAAATTAAAAAGTTAAAATAATATTAATACTCCGGCAACTTTTGAGAATCTTTCAACAACTTTAAAAGATGTTGCTGCCCCTCACCAGCCTGAGCCAAAACGGCGGTAGCAGTATCTTTTAATATTTGCTTTTTAGCTAAAAGAGCTGTCTCAGAAGCTAAATCAACGCGACTAACCTCGTTATATTTCGTCTCGTATTCAGCTGTAAGGTCTGTAGTAGATATTACCAAATTCTCAAGAGCAGAGTATTGCGAACCCGCCTGCTCTCTTGCTTTATTTAAAAGTTGCTGAACTCGATCAATTTTTGAAGTTAATATGCTAGTGTCAATTTCCTCACTTATCTTAGTTATGTTGCCATTATCAGCAGCCCCGTCGCCCGCAGTGGACACCAGTGTCGCCGCTATACTTCTGGAAGAATCAAGATCATCTTCTCCGAGGTTGGTAATTATGCCATCCGTTGAAAATCGATCGTCATTATTATTTCGTATGGATGAAGTGATCGAACTTGTTTCACTCTCAACAATATCAGAATTTGAATAATTCACCGCTTTAATAAGAGCCGCAATAGTTCCCTCATCTGCTATAAATGGAAATTCTGCAACAATATTATCTATTCTCATACTAGCACCAGCTGCTAATCCTCCAGTTTTATCGAAAGTTCCTACAATAAAGACAAATCTATAGTCGCCACTATCTTCAATTTCCACTGAAGCACGACCATCTAATTCAACGGTACCTGTCTCATTCAGAGCCATAAAAATTTTAGGATCACCACTTTCATCCAGGATAGGATCTCCAGTAGCTGCGTCTACTTTATAAATATAACCGGCGACGTGATAATCATCTACATCTCCTGCAGCACTGTAATTAAGTTTAAGAAATTGACCGGCCTCCGCAGAAAATTGTTCACTTACAATGGCTGGACCGTGATAAATACCAAATGCTGCGCTATCTTCAAATTTTAGCTTTCCTGTAAATAGCTCCATAGCTGCTCCAGAAAAAGGATCTGTTACAGTATCATCTGACACAAGGCCAATTGGAACATCTGGTGTATCAAGAGAAAAAGTATCTGCATAATCTCGTACATCCTCTCCACCACTTTGCACTACCGGTACGGTTGCTGCGTCATCCCTGTTTTGAATAGCTGGATTACCGGGTGATCCATTTAGGCGTGTGAACGAACCATAATTAGGCTTAGCCATTTCAGCAAGCGTTGGCGTTGGTACAGTTATTGAAGGTACGTCTGCGGGATTGTAACCCGTTCCGTCTCCGTTCCATGCATAAGATCCATCAGTATCAAAAACTTGAAATGTTGAACCAAATTCGACACGATCATCGTACATCTTCCAGTTATTTACATACACTTGATTATCGCGCTCCCAGCCCACGTGAGCTCTGATTTCAGAACCATCTGGATTATTCGTTACCCGCGTTTCGCCGATATATTTTTCAACTTGACCCGAAATATTGACTGCAGTTCTCAACTGTTGATTTCTTGTATAGAAGGCTACCTCTTCACGGCTATATCCAGTAATTTCCTGCCGGTCATAGTCTGTTATTACAGGTCTTTCATAATGACTGATAGAATTTGAATAAGAAACAGTACCAGCAGATCTAGTAAAAAATTCTGGTGAAGCTAACGCATCATCAATTCTAGTAAAAAATTCCGGTGAAGCTGCCTCCGTCCTAGTAAAAAACTCTGGCGAAGCCACCTCACTGCTAGTAAAAAATTCCGGTGAACCTACCTCTGTTCTAGTAAAAAATTCCGGTGAAGCCACTTCATCGCTAGTAAAAAATGCTGGCTCGGCTAATTCATCATCATTTCTATAAACAGTAGTACCTGCAGGTGGATTATCAGGATCAAACTGATCAGCCCAAGCAGTAAATTCCAAGCGAACATCACCCGCACTGTAATTTAGGTTTACAGGATTAAAGTTCGTTCCAGCAACATCAAAAGTATATGCCCCATCAGCGTCATGTGTGATGTCAGTTCTATAAACAGTACTGCCTGCTGGTGGATTGTCTGCATCAAATTGATCGGCCCAAGCAACAAACTCTAAGGGATCATCACCTGCACTATAATTTAAGTCTGCGGGATTAAAATCCGTGCCGGTGACATCAAATGTATAAGTTCCATCAGCGTCATGTCTGATATCAGTTCTATAGACAGTACTACCTGCAGGTGGATAATCTTCATCAAATTGATCAGCCCAGGCAGTAAATTCCAAGCGAACATCACCCGCACTGTAATCTAAGTCTGCAGGATCAAAGTCTGTGCCAGTAATATCAAATGTATAGGCACCATCAGCTGCGTGTGTGATATCAGTTCTATAAACAGTACTACCTGCAGGTGGATTGTCTGCATCAAATTGATCAGCCCAGGTAATAAATTCTAAGCGATCATCTCCTGCACTGTAATTTAATTCTGCAGGATTAAAGTCCGTGCCAGTAATATCAAATGTGTAGGCCCCATCAGCGGCATGCGTGATATCAGTTCTATAGACAGTACTGCCTGCTGGCGGATTGTCGGGATCAAATTGATCGGCCCAAGTAACAAATTCTAAGGGATCATCACCTGCACTGTAATTTAAATCTGCAGGATCAAAGTCGGTTCCAGTAATATCAAATGTATAAGTTCCATCAGCGTCGTGTGTGATATCAGTTTTATAGACAGTACTGCCTGCTGGTGGATTATCGGGATCGAACTGATCTGCCCACGTTATAAATTCTAGAACTTCCTCACCTGCGCTATAATTAAGGTTTGTAGGATCAAAGTCCGTTCCGGCAACATCAAATGTATAAGCCCCATCGGCAGCATGTCTAATATTTATGGTAATATCAGAACCAGTTGGATCTTTTACTATAGAACCGTTTGTATAGGAACCACCTCCCCAGGCATATGTTCCTGATGAGTTTTCGCGATTATATACGACAGTATCAGTAGGTAATTCATCGCCTATATTTATAACACCTACACCAAAATTTGGTGTGTCAATATACTGAGGCCCTCCGCCATCATAATCATCAACAAGAACATTAGTCACACCGGATATGTGCTGTGTAACAGTAGCACCTGTCGGTGTTATCGAACCATTTCCAACTCCAGTTGTATACTCATCAAACGTCCAATTGGTGGTAACTCTTTGACCGTCAGCGGGATTTATTGCGTAAAAAACTGCTTCGGTACCATTATTATTGCCCCCTGCGTTGGACATATAGTCAGCAGCCGAGACTTGTTCTAAAATAGAGTCGTCCTGCGCAAAGATGGGGTTAAAGTTTTCGACAATTAAAACTCCAGCGGACACATCGTCATTCTCGTACACGTCAGTAAAAAGCGGCTGTGCAACACCGTCTATCGTAGTCACATCTTCAGCGTAATTCCCACCAACTGCATGAATATAGTTAGTAATACTGCCCGATCCATCGTTAGTTGCTATTCTTTCAGGTGTACCTTCAGTGAAACTTTCGCCCCATGCGTAGCGCCCATCTGGACCGTTCTCTACAGTATAAGTTACCGATTGAAAGGTAGCCTGAGTGACTTCCTGTATATTATCAGAGTTTCGACCAGGATCATTATCATTAGAGTCAAGTGTTGAAGTCACGTTAATACTGAAATCACTACCTGCCAGTGCTGTTCCACGGGCATCTTGAGCAATTGTCAATATTTCACCTACTGAGTAGCCCTGCCCCTTATCAAGCACCTCACTAATACTTAAACTTCCGTCGTCAGCCACAACTAAATTGGCCCGAAAACCTGTACCGGCTCCATTAGAATCAAAACTAATGCTATAGGTGTTACTTCCCCGAGCCAGCGAAGTTGACAGCGTATCATTAAATTCAACATAACCACTTCCAGAATTTTGAACTGCGTAGTTGTTGACCATACCCGCTCTGTGTTCAAAACCTACACTGCTGTAGACTTCTGTAGGCACGCCATACTGTGTTTCAGTGCCTCCTTCAAAATCCCCATTTACCAGATCACCACTTTCTGGAATTGTTGCATCCCCATAGAAATTGATTTTTAAACGCCCCTGGGTACCATCGGAAGTTGCATCAATTTCTCCAATTTCGACCGTAACATTACCATGATCCAAATCATTAAAAGTAAAGCTGATTACGTTATTTTCATCAATCTTTATATCTGCAGTATCTTCTAGAGTAAGACTATCGGTCAGTCCCAAATTACTAGAAACAGAAATATCGAGAGAATCTGTTGCAATAATAGTCTCAAAATCTACAAAAGCATTTATAACTGACTCAGAAGGCAAAGCAGTAAGGTTCATCACTTGACCCGCATTCGGCAATCCTGCCTCTATCGTGCGCGCTTCTCCATAAAGGTCAGAATAGTCAACTTTAGCAATACCAAAGGTTTGCGCTGAATTTTGGGCACCCATTGAGACAAACTCACTGTTCGATGCATCAACAAAAATATTCTTACCTTTGTAGGTATTATTAGACATAATACGGTTAAACTCCTGAGCGATCTCTTCTGCTTCTATGTTAAAAGCTTCATGGTCATTTATTGTATTAAGATCATTTGCACCCAAAACCGCGAGTTCCTGCATTCTAGAGAGTAAGGCCGTCGCTGAATTTAAAACCCGCATACCGGTCTCAAGATAACCCATCACTACTGAAGCACTCTTGATACCTGCTTTTGTACCGACAAAGTCCAGTCGGAATTCATCTGCAATTGCCTCGTAGGATACACCATCTCCAGCATTTGCAAATTGCTTACCAGTTGCAAGACGCTCCATGCTCTTGCCCATTTCGTTAGTAATACGGGTCAAAGATGATTCCACCTTATAAAACGCCGTGGTTGGACCGATGTTTGCCATGTCGGTTCCTTTTCTAATACGATTTTCAACTATCTCAGAAACAATAAACGACACTTATCCAAAATATTTAGTATTATTATAAAAAAGGCATCGAATTAATTACTTTTTTAATGTCGCTGGTGCGAACAACTTCAAAGACCGTTTCACACAAAAGAGCAACCTTTTATATGGGCGGCCTTGAGCGATTAAGCGGCTGTAAAATTTACAATAAGAATTCATTGAAATACTAGTAAAAAAATTTGTCTTACTTTTGTAAATTATTCAAAATCTACGCCATATTTGGTTGTTCAATTTTATGGTGGCGCATCGAGAAATGTACATTTTAAAATTATTATACTAATGTTTTTATAGTATTTTTTCTATTATTATGAGTAATGCCTTTGACTAGATATTTATCTAATAAATGTTTTCGATTTATAGATAACTTTACTATGTTGTCCGCTTTCTCAAACCATTTATTATCCTGTATGGTTTAGCACCTTGATTATTTCGCTCCATCCAAAGTCTATACTTGTTATATATTCGTCCATATCTTTCTGATCTTAACACTTCAGGAGGCTTTGTCATTAAGCTATCATAGAGGTCTTCATCTATGTGCTCAAACTGAACGACTTTAACTGGATCATATAAATCTCGTTCATAGTTAAACGGTTTACCTAGCGCAGCCTTACTTGCTTCAGTCATATATTCTTTCAACTTTAGTATTTGATCGTATTGAACAATAAATGATTGATTGACGCTCAATATCGGTAAGTCTGTATAGGTAAATTTTTTTATTACGTGCTCTACTATAAGACTTTCCGTATACATCAAATTGATACCCATATCAGAAAACAAATCATCCGATAGATGGGAATTCAAATCTAAAAAGCTATTTAGAAGTTTGTCTAATTCTTGATCAGTCAAATTTAAATCGCTACTACCCCTAAAAGCTTTATATGCCTGTTGTTTTGAAGATGCATAGATCGCAGTCAAAAGTAAAAATTTTAAGGCTTTTGTTTGCTGGCCCCTGTTTAAGTGAGGCAAAATCATCTCTTCCAATTCGTAGCCATTAAACGTTTCACCTTTATTGATCGATAGAATGGCTACATGAATACCACTGTAGTCGACCTCGATGGTAGGTTTGTCGTTAATTAGGATGTTACCTCTGTAGCTTTGCTCTACTTGCTGCCAAAAACCTCCATAGAACCTGCCGTTATTACTCCAAGATCCTCTAGAAAATATTCGGCTCACAAACTTATTGCTTTGATTTATAGGAAGTCGCTTCACTCCTACTTTAGTATCAAGTTCAACATATGCCTTTTCCAATGGTCCAATATCTATATAAGTTCTTTGAAGTAGACTATTATAGGCATAAAGCATCAACTCCATGCTTTGTGTTTCGCTCGTATCTTTGTATTCTATAAGTTGTCTTAATTTATTGCCGCGCCTTCTTATAAGGTTACCCTGTAAATCAATATCAAAATCAGAGAGTAGTACAGCGGTTTTGCTTTTGTGATTATAGATATCAAAGAGATCTGCGGTACATTTACCAAACTCAACTTTAAGAATATGAGATGGGCGAATTCTGCTAGTAAAACTGTTCCATCCGTCGTTATTTTTATCGTTACTCCCACCTATAAAATCCAAATAACCTAATTCTACTAAGCCATCTATAAGTTTAACGATCTTAAATGAGATTCGCAGACTGTTGTACCTTGAAGTTGGAGCAAACGCATTTGCACTTCTTGCAACTCCTGTCCACAGAGTTGGTAGATCGAGGAAGGTAACGTAGAGATTAAGTAATAAAACCTTTAGTAAAAGCTTTGGATGTGTGCCCTTCCTATTACCTTTTGGTATTAGATTGGCTTGCCTATTTTCGCCTAACGACTGCCACATTTTATCAACAATAATATTTATTTCAGGATGCTCAGACCATAAATGCAAATCTAAAGGTCTTGAATGGGATCTGTGGTCACTAAATAACATCTTTATATCCTAAGGGCATAATGGCTCGTTACAAAGCCCATGCCTTCTTTGTCAAAATCTATACCTAATGGTAAAAAGGTTATTAGCCTTCAAATACAAATATACACCTTTATTTTCTTGCATTTACGATAGCAACACCTTAGTCCAAAGACAGTGGACCCATAGCTCAACTGGATAGAGTACTTGACTTCGAATCAAGGGGTTGGGGGTTCGAATCCTCCTGGGTCCGCCATTTTTCAAAATTTTACGTCCTTTATTAGGCATTAAAATTTCATATAATATTTTATCAACATATAGTATTTTTTATTTGAAAAATTGACATACTTTAATATATATTGTGTTTATATTTTTTTACGTATAACACTAAAATAAAACAAATAAGATAAAAAAATGTACGAGCATAGTAAAATAAAAATATCTCAGTGGCTATCGGCAGTGGTTTGCCTGGTAATAATAGCAGTGGAAATTATTTAGACTCATATCTGGATAAAACTTCGTTTCAAACACACCACTTTCTGATAAATCAAATAATACAATAATGCAGCAATTACTTAAGTTGTTGTGCTCATAAAAAGAAAATGTTTATTTTCTTAGGTAACGCTTTTAAAAGCCTATCGCTTTGTCCTGAGTTGATATAATAGGACACTTTATTTAAGTGGTGAAGACACACTTAGGGATCTATTTCACATGCGAGAAAGAATTTTGTGGATTGATGTGATTAGAGGCATTTCCATTTTAGCTATGATCACTTTTCATTTTGCTTTCGACATGATGTATTTCGGATTTGCAAAACCCGACTTAATATATCAGCCTGACTGGCGGCTTTTTGAGCGGATGATAGCTTTCAGTTTCTTATTTATTGCTGGTCTCAGTCTATCTATTACACATGGATCATGGATTAACTGGAAATCATTTATTAGACGATATGGAGTGACCGCTATTTGCGCAGTGTTAATATCCATTGTCACTTATATTTTGTTTAACGACGACATGATAAGATTTGGGATATTACATGCCATTTCGGTCTCAGGTTTAATAGGTTTACTATTATTAAAACTAAATACATTCCCCTTAGTTTTATTAGCAATTATGATTTCCTTTATAAATATAAATATCCCAAAACCTCTGGAAGGTCATTATTTCTGGCAATGGTTGATCTATACCACTAACACTCCCAATTCATTGGATTACCGCCCTATTGTACCCTGGATAACTCCCTTTATTTTGGGAATGGCGTCACACCAACTTTTTAAAAAGTGGGATTTACTGGAAAAAGGAAACGCTATCAACTACAGAGAGCTTTCAATTCTTTCTTGGTTGGGAAGAAATAGTCTGGCTATATATTTGGTACATCAGCCTATTCTATTTGCTAGCTTCTCTTTATTTCTTAAAATTAGCTAAATTTATATTGGTTCTAAATCACCAAGTCTTAAATTTTCATGAAACTTTAACTCAAATTCCGCGAAGTTTTTATTTAATATAGCTGTTCTTATCTCATCCATAAGATTTTGATAATAATGAAGATTATGCCAAGTTAAAAGCATGGAAGAAATTATTTCTTGTGATTTAAAAACATGATGCAAATATGCCCTTGAGTAATTTTTACATGCTGGACACTTGCATGAAAAATCTAGGGGTCTTGGATCATTTTGGTGTCTGGAATTTTTAATATTAACTACACCACGATGAGTGAACGCCTGCCCAGTTCTTCCAGACCGTGAGGGGAGAACGCAGTCCATCATATCTATTCCTCTTTTCACCGCCCCAACTATATCACTTGGTTTTCCAACGCCCATCAAATACCTTGGCTTATCAGCCGGCAACATATCTGGGGCAAAGTCTAAAACACGAAACATTGCCTCCTGCCCCTCCCCGACTGCTAGGCCGCCTATCGCGTATCCTTCAAATTCAATTGACTGAAGGGTTTCAGCACTTTCAGCTCGCAAATCATATTCTAAACCGCCTTGTTGTATTCCAAATAGCGCATGCCCTGGGCGATCGCCAAAAGCGTCTCTTGAACGTCTCGCCCACCTCATAGAAAGCTGCATGCTTTCTGCAATTTTTTCATATGATGCAGTCAAAGCAGGGCATTCGTCAAAACACATGACGATATCACTTCCCAACATTTTTTGAATTTCCATAGACCTTTCTGGACTTAAAACATGACGAGATCCATCTATGTGAGATTTAAAAGTCACGCCCTCTTCATTTAATTTTCTGAGCTCAGCTAAACTCATAACTTGAAAGCCACCACTATCAGTGAGTATTGGCCGCTCCCAATTCATAAATTTATGAAGTCCGCCTAATTCAAATATCCTCTCAGCTGTTGGTCTTAACATAAGATGATATGTATTTCCCAACAAAACATCTGCACCAGTAGATCTAACACTTTCTGGCAGCATTGCCTTAACCGTAGCCGCTGTTCCAACAGGCATAAAAGCCGGAGTCCGTATTTCCCCTCTCGGTGTTGAAATTACTCCACATCTGGCTTTTTCATTAACAGCAGATAGTGAATAAGAAAATTTTTTCGTCATTAGATTATTTCTCAAAATAACAATACTCTTTCGTATCTCTTTTATTCACTAAAATTTTTTCCACGGGATAAGGGAGCCATTCGAATAAGACGTGAATCTTTAACTGCTAGTTGGCGATGCTTCATAGCATCACGATAATCAGGATCCTTAAGCATTGAAACAAATGCGCCAATGCTTGGATATTCAGCTATAAAACAAAAATCCCATTTTTCTTCACTGGGGCCTATTAAGGTAAAGAGCATTTCTCCGCGCCATATTATTTTACCACCCAGGCTTTCAAATATCGGAAAGCTTAGGCGGCCATATCTTTTATATGCTTCCACACCTGAGACCACGTCACCATTGGGGTATTCAACTTCCTTATAAACCTTAACCAAGTTGAGCATATTCAAAGGTCGCGGATCTTTTATCTCACGAAAAGCATTAAACTCCTCACCCGAAAAACTTGTGTAACTCATTGGCGCCTCACGAAGTGCTAATACTATTTATGCTCTTCAGATTTGTTACCATCATGTTTATACAAAACAAAGTCGGACATACGATTTAAAGCAAAAGACCGAAGGTTATAACCTAAAACTAGTCTTTGTCTAATGCTTCAACTGCAGTTTGTAATTCAGTTTTGTTTACTTTTTTATCGGTAACGGTCGTTTGCTCAAAAATATGATCAACTACTTTGTCTTCGAATATCGGCGCACGTAGCTGCTGCTGCATTTGCTCATTCTTCTGCATGAACTCAAAAAATTCTTTTTCTTGACCAGGGTACTGCCTAGATTGAGCCATAATTGCTTGTGTCATTTCAGCCTCTGTCACTTCGACCTCAGCTTTTTGTCCCAATTCTGCTAGAAGAAGGCCCAATCGCACTCGCCTCTCGGCAAGTTTATTATGTTCTTTAGTCGGTTCAATATTTTCATGTTCGTGATCTTTAACATCTGGGTTTTCATCATGAAATAATTGATGTGCGATTTGCTTTGCCTCCGCTTCAACAAGACTTGGAGGTAAGTCAAATTTTACTTTCTTGTCTAAAGCGTCAAGAAGTTGACGTTTCATGACCGCCCTAGCCGCTCCGCCATACTCCGATTCTAATCGCTCGCTAATTTGGGTTTTGAGAGCTTTCAAATCTTCTGCGCCAAATTTAGTTGCCAGCTCGTCACTAATTTTTGCCGGTACGGGCTCTTTTACATTCTTAATCTTACAAGCAAATTCGGCATCTTTTCCAGCAAGATCTTTTGATCCATACTCCTCTGGAAATGTTACGTTAACTTTTCGATCTTCTCCTGCTTTACATCCAACTAATTGCGTTTCAAACCCTGGAATAAAGCTATTAGAGCCTAAAACTAACGGATAGTCTTCTGATGAGCCTCCATCAAATGCGTCGCCACCGACTGTTCCAACAAAGTCTATGACTACTTGGTCTCCGTCTTTGGCCTTGGAGCCCTTTTTGCGATCTTTGAAATCATTCGCGGAGGAGGCAAGGTTATCTAAGGCCTCATCAACTGCTGCTTTATCAGATTTGACCACAAGTTTTTGAAGTTTAATTTTAGAAAAATCTACATCTGGAATTACTGGCAATGCTTCATAAGTCAAAGAAACCTCGACGTCATCTCCTTCTTTCCATTTTTCTCCATCTTGCATTTCAATGTTAGGTTGCATAGCAGGACGATCACCACTGTCCTCGAAGTGCTTAGACATTGCACCATCAATCGTTTCCTGCATCGCCTCACCTAGTATACGCTGCCCAAATTGGCGCTTTAGAAGAGCAATAGGTACTTTGCCCTTGCGAAAACCCTTCATTTCAACGTCAGGCTGAGCTTCATGTAATTTTTCATTAACTTTAGTGTCTAATTCGTCAGCTGTTAATTTGATTGAATAGGCACGCTTGAGCCCTTCGTTAAGGGTTTCAGTAACCTGCATTGAAAATCTCCGTCAATTTGAACGCACTCATAAGCACGAATATTTACGACCTTCTATTTTGCAAATGCAACCAATTCAAGTAGATTTCGCTCAAGAATAAAAACAGTTAAGAAGTAAGTATAATAAACAACAAAATTGCAGATATAATAATATGCGAAAGAGTTATAAAAACAGACAACGTGTGTAACAAAACAAATTTTCTTTTATTCTTAGTATCTGACGCTTTATTAATAGCGGGCATGAGGAAAATGCTGGCTGGAGCCGTGGTTATGAAGATACTAAACGCTAACCCTATAGTTAGATTGCTGATTTTTAAACCGAACAAAATAATTAGAGCCGATACAACCAACACGTACCCATAAAAATATGGAAAAGTTTTTCGTATAAAGGCTCTAGCAACGGATGGCTCTAAAAACTTAAAACACAACGTTCCAAATCCTAAGCTAAAAAGCAACATACCTCCAAATAAAAAAGAAGTTAGAAGGAGTGCTATATACTCCATGTTAAAGGTTAGGTTTTATAAATAGCCAAATAAAAGCCGCTACCATCGATCCAAAAAAGATCAACGTGATTGCGATCATAAATTTCATCTTGAAGCCATCTAATATTTCTTGAGCAGTTTCATTTTTTTTACTATTTTTTGTCATTTATTATTTCGTCTTTCCTAAAATACAAACGCACACATTTGATGATATGCTTAAATCTGAAAGCACTAGCCCTTGTGTTAAAAATTTAATTAATTGGATATACTAAGTTCTATTACCTCTTAATGCGAAATAAAGACCACATACCCAAAAGAAGACGTGTAAGTTGTCATACAATATTACGTCCAGAAGGCTTTCGGGTTGGCTAACCCAGATTATACCCGTTGTGATAGAACAGATGGTTATACCTGAGAAGCGAGTAATCATATCTCCAAATTCAGGAATGAAAGAAATGGATATAAGTTTGGCAGCGAAGAAACCACCAACCAATAATCCAATACCAGCTCCTGTTTCGCCGTAGGCAACAACCCACCAAACTATATAGGGAAGATCAAACGCCTCTGCGTCGTCGACTGTTACCGGAAATTTAGACAGTCCTTGCTGAATAAACACTATTGCCAAAGGCAGTCTCAATAACCAATGGCTTAAACAAAACTCAGGGATATTAGTCGTTATACTCTTTAATGAAAGTTGCATACTATCTACCTCAATTGGCTAAATTACGTTACCATTACGGGGGTTCACTATGTTTTAGCCGGCTAAATGTTAATCTGTATCTAAATATACGAGCGATTATTGAGAATGGATTAATTGATAAAAAGATTTCAAGACGGACGTTTGTGTCTGATGCTATTTTTTTCAATTCGACAGATAGAACAGATAGGCCCGTATAGGCCTGTGAATTTAGAACAGAACCAACATTATTAAAAAATTTGGGATTGGGCGGCTAATAATTAGTGAATGCTATTTCGACTAATTTATCTGTGCGAGACCATAAACCTCAGCTTTATCAAATTTTGAATATTTTAATGACTTTTAACTGTGCCGCTTCTACAAGCGCCACAGTTAAATCTTATATGAGGGAGCCAATTTGCATTATTTCAGCCAGGGCTTTTCCCCAAGAAATTCTAATCGCTCATTTGGATAAATGAACCTGGAGTTGGATCCTCTGCTTGCTTAGATTCAATTGGTAAGAGTGTTCCTATAAAGTAAAAGAACAATATAAATGCAATTGGAATTCCAATGGCAAGGACTGCGAAAAAAGACCCCGCAACCATCTGTCCAAAGACTTGAGCCATGGACATTTGTTTATCCCACATATTTGCTTCGTTCTGTTTCATTTTATTTCCTCACAAATATCAATCTAGTGGAGCATAACCGTGCATTTGCGCCCAGTAATACCAGTTATCAACAACGGTTCCAGTCAACAAGATACCTATACCACCTGTGATAGGAACTAAAACTGCAAACCACCAAGCCCAACGATGGATACCTTCCATTGAAGCATTGAAACCCATCGTCCAGCGCCAGAATAGAGCCGCACGCTCAGATGCAGTACCACGGTCAGCTATTTGCTCTAACTCTCTGTCCCCTCCAAATCGAGAAGTCGCAAGAATAGTAGCGCCGTGCATCGCAAATAGGAGAGCAGAACCATACAGAAACGCTATGGATAGCGCATGAAATGGGTTATAAAATAGATTTCCATATACTACTGAAAAGTTCATTGTCCAATCCAAATGGGTAAAGATCCCGTAAGGCACCGCCTCAGACCAACTTCCCATCAAAACAGGCCTGATTAGTCCTAATACTAAGAACAACCAAATAGCTGCTCCAAAAGCCCAGAAAACGTGCTTACCCATTTTTAGCTGTCTTGCCAAATCGTAAGCCCTCAACCACCAGGAAAGAACCGATATCAGTAAGAAAAAACTAGCTATCAACCAAAGGCCACCCTCCTTCATTGGAGCAAAACCCAATCCATACTGTTCAGCTGGCGGCTCCAATGAAAAATAGAAAAGATCACGGACAAAAACTGCTGGATTATATCCTGCTTGTCCCCAATACGCGAAGCCTACAATAAGGAACCAAATAAGGCCTGCTGTAAGTCCAAGAACGCCGAAGAAACCTAAATAAACTGGGCCTAGCTGTGCGTTACCAAACCAACCCAGCAAGGTGGAGAAAGAAGTATTTCGTGTTCTTTCGTCTAGGTTAATACCTTCTTCGACACCTAGTTCAGGAGGACCTTGCACCTGAACTTGTGTAAAAATATTCTGATATTCAGCCATTAATGCCTCCCTCAATATTTACCCAGAAAGGTAAATCAACATACCAATACCACCACTCAGACCACGCATCGAACCAGACAGTTCCTGATATCACGATACAAATAGCCGACCATAAAACAGCGTTTAGAGCTAATAAAAGACCCAACCTGTGTATCCCGAGCGGCCCAATGGAGTACCCTATAAAATCTCTAAAAAATGTGTCCTCATGTTCTGGCACACGCATCTCATTGCCCTTCTCTGGGTTTGCGGCGGAAAGTATTAACGATCCGTGCAGTGCCAAAGCCAGTGTCGTAGTGAAAAACAAGGATACCGCTATCATGTGAGCCGGGTTGTAGTGAAAGTTACCGTAAGCATAACCAACATTGTTGACCCAATCCAAATGGGACCAAATTCCGTAAGGAAAACCATGCCCCCAAGCGCCCATTAAAACTGGCCTTATAACAACTAATGTTGTGTAAGCGAGTATTGCGAACGAAAAAGCGGCTGGAACGTGAAAACCCATTCCTAATTTTCTTGATATTTCAACCTGCCTTAGAGCCCATGAAAGAAATGCGCCATGGGCACATATCGTTACAAGCTGCCAAATTCCACCCTCACTTAACGGGGCAAAACCAAGTCCCACCGATAACTCCGGTGGTTCAATTGAAATTAGCCAAGGGTTCCAAGTATCCCCCATAGACGCACCGTAAAAAATTAGGAAAGTTCCCATAAGTGCAAAGAAAGTGACTGCTACGCCGAAGAAGCCAACATAAAAAGGACCAATCCAGAAATCAAATAAATTTCCGCCTATGATTGTTCCTCCAGGAACTCGATATTTCCTTTCGAAAGATAATAGTGCCATCGATTTTTGTATCCTCGTATCTAAAATTCCCCAGAGCAAGCACGCGCTGATTGCCCTGCCGGCTAGCCATCCAATCAATTTTCAACGATCAGACACCCTTGAAGCCAGGTAATTCCATTTAATTGATAATAAGAAATCGCCTTATGTCAATCTATATTGACACTATCTGTAATATTTTTTTGACACTTTACTCTAAAAGATTGAAAAATATTTGAATATTACTATCTCCGAAACCTTCAAGATCAATCTCTCTTTCCGTTTGAGGGTCAAAAATGCTTAATCTATCGGTTTCACTGAGTCGAAGAAATACATTTGAATTCTCTAATATTCCAACTTTTTTTCGATCTCTCTCCAGAACTTTTGTGACTGTAGAAACAAAATTTTCTTGATCTTTTGAATAGTTCACCAAAACATTTCCATTGTAATCGAGAATAAGAGTTTCACCGTCTTCCCCAACTTTTAAAAGTATCTCTTTTTCAGCCTTAATATTTAATTGCTCTGAGATTGAGTATGGACGTATGTCCGAAATACGGAAAGCAGCAACAAAGACAACAAATAAAATTAAAATACAAATGATAAACAATGGAAGGGATGAATTGAAATTTAATTTTTTTGTCACAATATTCTTCATTCAATCACTGTTTTTCCAACGCCAGCACGACAAACAGAGATTGCGACGCCTAGCTAGATAATATCAAAAGTATCTTTTTTCAAAGTTAACGCAAATCAAAAATTTGCGACTAGCTGGCTTTTTGGAAAATGGATAGTTACGGGCGTGGCTGATGCAGAAATTCCTAGCAACGCTAATTCCATTTGGCATCACTGCAATTCACAGCGATAATCATAGGGTTTTAAGCAAAAGCTAATTTTATTATTTTCGGACATTGATTATTACTTGAGGAAATCTAGCTTTCGCATATAAGACAGAAATACTGCGTTTTAGTTAGCTACCTTCTTTTCGCGATTGAAGACCGCCAACAAAAATCGAACTATTTTATAAACTCGCTCCCATTAAGGGATAGCAATATTAATTTATGACTTAAAGGAATGTAAAATGAATAAAAGTTACAACCGCAGGGAAGTTTTAACCGGAGCTGGTGTAGTTATAACGGCAGCTTTAGCGCCTAACTTTTTAGCTGCAGGAAACACTTTTGAAGTTTTAATGTTAAACAAAGACCCAGATGATTCAAAAAAGAAAATGGTATTTTCCCCTAGTCTATTAAAAATTGCCGTTGGCGATACTGTTTCATTTTTACCCGAAAATAAGGGTCATAATAGCGAAATAATAAAAGGCATGCTTCCCGACGGAGCCGAAGGTTGGAAGGGGAAGATGAATAAGCAAGTAGATGTTACCTTCACGGTTCCAGGATTTTACGGCTATCACTGCAAGCCACATGCTAACCAAGGAATGATTGGATTAGTTGTCGTGGAAGGCGATGGTATGCTTGATAATTTAGAATCTGCTCGAGGTGTTAAACATAGAGGAAAAGCCAAGAAAGCTTGGAAAGAGCTTTGGGAAGCTGCAGACGAAGCTGGATTGACAGGCTAGAAGTAACAAATCCTCCATCTAAAATAGATATTATTCTTTTATATTGATTGAAGAAGAAATTTTAGATGGAGGTAACAACCAACTCAAGCATTCCTAGAAAACCAAACTCCTATATATCAATTAGTGTTGGGAGTGATCTGATAGACATTTATATACTATAAATTTTTTTCCTGTAAGCGTTATAATTTATCTAAACAACCTATCGTAGCATAGTTCCTCCTTGCCAGGGATATGAGAAGTTTTTGGATATATGTAACTTTACACACGACTGATTTTTAGGAAAGATAGGTTTAATGGAGTCGCACAATGAAACGAGGTCGCCATAAAAATCCACGTGAATACATTGACATTCGCATTGAGCAACTACTCGAGGATAGAAATAAAGAAAAAGATAGTTTTAACCGCCAATGGCTTTGGCGCGTTATAAGCGAGCTGAAATACGTAGCGACAATAATGGATAGAGGCAAAGAAGATGAAAAATAAATTTGAAATACAGCAGTCAAATTGGGAGAAAATCTATGATTGAGATCCACAAAAGGCAATTAGAATGGTGGAAATCTAAGTTGGGTATAAGTGAGTATGGCGTCGCTTGGATCGCATTTTTTAAAGGTATAATTTTCGGACTACTCGTGTATCATTTTCTAATCGCGGAATGATATTAAAAAGGACTAACTGAATGCCAGAGATCAGACGTACCATCATGAATACATTTAAAGATGCCCAAGAGTGTCAGATGTTTGTGATGATACTGAAACAAAAGTGGTCAGAGTTTGATGGAAAGTTAAAAGATAAATTTACGGTTGAAATTGCCACAGATGTTGCTGATGCGAGTAAACACACCGCATATTTGACGGCCCAATCTGTTGAAGATTTTAAAATTGTTGAAGACTGGGCTACAAAAGAGGTATTACCATTGCGAAATAAGTTCGCTCCAAAGTCCTATACTTTTACCTGCGAACTAGATGCTCGCTTTGAATTTGGTGACAAATAAAAAGTTTAGAATGAAGCGACTAATATTAGGCTCATAATTTATCGAAGAAACCAGACTTATTGTATCTCTATCTTCTGTTTGCTCATTAAAAACCAATTGAATTAAAATGAAAAAAAAACCTAAAATTCTAATTGTTGGCTCGGGAATTGTTGGTGCGAGCATAGCATTGTCCTGCTTTAATCTAGGCGCTGATGTAGTAGTCGTGGAGAAAGATAAGTTAGGTGGAGCTGCTAGTAGTAATTCTTTTGGATGGATAAACGCCAGTTTTGCAGAAAGCCCAGCTTATTTTGATTTACGTGATGCTGCGGTTAATGCGTTTAGGAATTTAAAAGCTGAGCTTAAACTTAATGATTACGTCAGTTGGCAAGGAGCCTTGTGGTGGGAAGACAATGGTGACGAGCTTAATAAACAATATAATAATTTAATTGATAGAGGGTATACCGCTAAATTATTAAATAAAGATGAAATTAAAGTTCTTGAACCAAATTTAACGGAGTTACCTGAGGCAGCAATATTCACACCCCTCGAGGGTGCTGCGGAGGCTGACCGGGTAGCTCTTGCAATGCTTGACAAACTCACTGACGGAGGTGGCACGGTTATTAGTGGCCGCAGAGTAGTAAGCTTAAATTTAAAAAAAGGACGTGTTTCAGGCGTCGAAACTAATATTGGTGAAATTTCGTGTGACATAGTGGTCCTTGCCACAGGGGCCGCCGCACAAAAGGGCTTGCTGGGTATTGATTGGAACCTTCCAATGCAAAATAAAAAAGGATTAATTGTTCAAACCTCACCGGTCCCGGGTCTTATAAATCATGTTTTGATGACAAACGACGTTCATTTTAAGCAAAATGTGGATGGAACTTTGACCGCAGGAGAAATATTTAGCGGTGACCTCGAAGAAAATATAGTCGCTTTGGATCTGGCTTCTGATGTACTTACGCGCATCTCCAGAAAGCTCAACTTAAGCGCAAGGTTGGTTCCAAAAAATATTAAGATTGGAACTCGTCCAGTTCCAATTGATGGCTTTCCTGTTATTGGAGAGGTAAGCGAGCATAGAGGAGTATTTGTCGCTGTAATGCATAGCGGCGTGACTCTCGCTCCGTTAGTAGGTCAGTTGTTGGCATCAGAAATGCTCGAAACTTCAAAAAGCCCTCTTCTTGAATCATTTCGACCAAATCGGTTTTTGGATTAACAAAAACAGAAGTCATGTAATCCACGAAATACATTCGTCTGGGATTTTTATAAAATTGATCCAAATAGATGTTCAGGATGTATTACTTTATATACAGACCTGACCATTCATGTCAGTCAGCGTACCATCAACAGTTCAAAGGCCTCACATTAGTTTGTGAGGCTTTTTATTCATGTCAGGTAGGGGGTAAACTTCTTACCTATACTCATAAGAATACTAACTAAGATTTATTAAGAAGACTTCTTGTTTTTGAAGTAGCTTATTGAAATTAAGTTTTAGCCTATTAGGCTGACGTATTAACGGAGGTGATTTAATGCGAATACAATACTTTTGGCTAGCTTTCGGCATAGTTGGTATTATCGGAGCTGTTATACCAGCAGCACAAATGGGAACAGACATATACTTCGACTTTAATTTATTTATATTTGTTGTTGGTATTGGAATCTTCTACGTAATAGGAAGCGGTGGGAAAGGCCTAAAGATAGTTCATAACTTTGGCAAAGGCTCATTTCATGCAGGTACACTCGGTTTCTTTATTGCTTTAGCGAGTGTTCCAGCTCAAGAGGGTCAGGCACTAATTGACACTACTCAGTATGCTGTTTTCTCAATAGGTTTAGGAACAATTATACATCTAATTTGTAAGGTTATAGTGAATAGGTTTGGCGCAAATCCATGAAACACATCATTCTCACCGTATCGCTCATCTTAGGAGCTACGACCGTGATATCTTCGTTAAAAGGTTTAATGTCTACTAATCAACCTAAAAATCGTAATTTCACTTTTGTCAAAACCCAACCAATGAAATAAAATCCAAGCCCAGTTAGTATGGTTGTAGCATAAAAGCTAACCCGTTCTGAAAACACCATGTTATTTAAGAATGGATAGGGTAGTCCGTTAGTAACAGAACCTTCAGGTGTAGTGTTAAGTGGTCCAGTTAAAACTTCAGTCCAAAAAATATAAATTAAGCATATTCCTAAGATTGTTAGAGTACCTTTTTTAATTTGCGTAAAAGAGTTATTAAAAAACAATGCATCAAGAATTATCAATAGCGGCCCAAATACGTGTAGATAATATTCTTGAAACCAGACGATTGAACCCGAATAATTTACCAAGCTAGGATCGATAAAATATAGCTTCCAGTATAAGAAAACGACCATTGCATTGAGAACAGCTATAGCTGAAACAAATGCAAGGTAAGATTCTGGAAGGCCACTGCGCTTATTCCGGTATAAAAGCCATGTGGCTATCATAGCCCCAGTCAAACCCCAGATCGTTAGATAGCGAAAATGAATCCCAAAGTTATCAAAGTTTACTCCTAAAAATTGGTAAAGAAAGTAACCAATCGCGAGCAGTAGACAAACAAATCTGTATCGTAAGATAAATCTGTGATCAAACTTTAGCATTACACATCCACTAAACAAGAAACTCTTCTTCGACTCACTTAGCTCAATAAACTGGACTCATCTGGAAAGCAAAAAAACGGTTCAAAACAAATCCGTGGGTACACTCCTAGGAAAATAGTAATAACCTTAAAAAATAAAAGCATACGTTATCGGTTTGGTCTGTATTTTGGTCAGAACCCCAGATAACCTATAAAGCATTGAGTTTAGATTTACTGAGTGTTGTCAGATGCTTGGATGGTTGTAACTCTGATGTTTGAGATATTAAGTGGTGCGGGTGGAGGGACTTGAACCCCCACGCCTTGCGGCGCCAGAACCTAAATCTGGTGCGTCTACCAATTTCGCCACACCCGCTTGTAAAAATACAAAAGTATCTGGAGTGTCCTTATCAAAAGGATATTGAGGATTCGAGAGCAAAAACGAATTTTTTTAAAAAAAAATTCTGGTAAAAGTACTTATAAAATCTTTGCAAAATGCTTATTTTTTAAGCAAATTGGTTAAAAATTAGATTTATAAGCATCGGCTCGGCTCTCGATTGCTTATAATTACCCTGATGACACTGTAAATTAACATAATCAAATGATTATCACAAAACGCGTGGTGGTAAGGAGAAACAGCCATGAAAAAGATTGAAGCTATTATCAAGCCGTTCAAACTGGATGAAGTAAAAGAAGCTCTGCAAGAAATTGGTATTCAGGGATTATCGGTAATCGAAGTAAAGGGATTTGGTCGTCAAAAAGGTCATACTGAACTTTATCGTGGAGCGGAATATGTGGTGGATTTTTTACCCAAAGTAAAAATTGAAGTTGCTCTCGATGATGATCAAGTTGAGCCAGCAATTGCGGCAATTATTGACGCGGCTAAAACTGACAAAATAGGAGACGGAAAGATTTTTGTCAGTACTATCGAACAAGCAATCCGCATAAGAACCGGCGAAAGCGGTTCTGAAGCACTTTAAAGAAAATTAGGAAGGAAACAAAATGAGCGCAGAGAAATTGCTCAAACTAATAGCAGACGAAGATGCTGAATACGTTGATATAAGGTTCACTGACCCGCGTGGAAAGTTACAACACGTAACGGTTATGTCTGACCAGGTGGATTCTGACTTTATTGAAGAAGGCTTTATGTTTGACGGCTCATCTATCGCCGGCTGGAAATCTATAGAAGCATCCGACATGAAATTGATGATGGATACAGATAGCGCTTACATCGATCCTTTTTATGCGGAAAAAACAATATGCGTGCATTGCTATGTAGTAGAACCAGATACTGGCGAAGCATATAATAGAGACCCTAGAGGAACTGCGATGAAGGCTGAAGCCTATCTCAAATCATCAGGAATTGGAGATACATTTTTTGTCGGACCTGAAGCTGAGTTTTTCTTATTTGACGATGTCCGCTTTTCAAATTCAATGAATAAAGTGTCCTTTGAAGTGGATGCCCTGGATGCATCGTGGAATACAGATACTGATTATGAAATAGGGAACACTGGGCACAGGCCCGGTGTTAAAGGCGGGTACTTCCCAGTGAATCCTATCGATGATGGGCAGGATATACGTTCTGAAATGCTATCAACAATGAAAAGACTGGGAATGTCGGTCGATAAGCATCACCATGAAGTTGCTTCGTGCCAGCACGAGCTGGGCCTTATCTTTTCCAGTCTTACAAAGCAAGGGGACGAGCTCCAAAAGTATAAATATGTAATTCACAACGTAGCTCAAGCTTATGGAAAATCCGCTACATTTATGCCGAAACCAATTGCAGGAGATAATGGTACCGGCATGCACTGCAATATGTCGATTTGGAAAGATGGAAAGCCCCTCTTTGCCGGAGATAAGTATGCTGACCTATCTGACGAAGCACTATGGTTTATCGGTGGTATTTTGAAACATGCCAAGTCCCTGAACGCATTTACTAATCCATCAACCAACTCCTACAAAAGACTAATACCAGGCTTCGAAGCGCCTGTTTTAAGAGCTTACTCGGCACGAAACCGATCAGGATGTGTTCGTATTCCATGGACTGAGTCACCAAAAGCAAAAAGAGTAGAAGCTCGGTTTCCAGATCCGTCCTCCAATCCATATTTGTGCTTTTCTGCTCTAATGATGGCTGGACTTGATGGTATAAAGAACAAAATTGATCCTGGCGAAGCGATGGACAAAAACTTGTATGACCTCCCAGCAGAGGAACTCGCTGATATTCCAACAGTTTGTGGAAGCCTTCGGGAAGCAATTGAGTGCCTCGAAGCTGATCATGAGTATTTACTGGCTGGGGACGTCTTTACCAAAGACCAGATTGAAGGCTACATTGAGCTCAAAATGGAAGAAATTGAGACATATGAGCATACACCTCATCCAGTTGAGTATGGAATGTATTACAGCTGCTAACAACTTCTAAACGAAGGCAATAAAACGCTCCAATTTGTTTTGGAGCGTTTTTTTATTTATGCTTGTTCCTAGGCGTGTACCACAAACGTATGGATGCCAAAAATAATTGCTCCGCTTTGGGGCAACTTAATTATAGTTTGTCTCTCAGATCGGAAATATTTAACTTTATTGGGTGCGGGTTTTCTTCGCGGCTGAGTTACACTTCTTGGTTGGAAGAGATTTGGATCTTCATAATAAAGTGCATTAAAACGCCAGACTGGACGGTTTATTTGCAGACCGTCAAATAGTCGTTGCACCCTTCTGGCAATATTATCATCATATTCTTTTACTGGAACATGTATATCAATTAGTGGTTTAAGAAATTTTTCCTCCAATGACCAGCTGGCAGGAAAGCAAAGAGCCGCTGCAGTTAGCACATGCTCATTATCAATTTTTTGCAAAATACAAAAATCGTTTTGAACAAGTCGCCCGAGAAAAGTCATGGGCTCACTTAAATCAATTTCAATAGAAACCTTATCAGGCCTTTTAATCACATTATTTTTTTTTTGATAACCCAACTTTGAGGTACAAAAGTCTAATGCCATTTTTGATAATTCTACGGCTGCCTCTTGTGCCTCGTCCGATATTGCCAACACTTTACCTTTTTTCGTTTCAATGAGATCATCCCTCAAAGCCATTTGCTGGGAAAATGCATCGTCACAAATAATCCATTCATCTGGAGAAATTGGTCTGGTCCCAGGCAAATTTGAATATGTGGTGTCGTAAGGAATTTGTTTTTGGAATATCACACTGCATCCTTTAATGATTTTATGGTAAATAACGACAATTAATATGGTCGGTTTTAAGCCTGACATAATCGAAACTTTAGGTAAATCTCAAGTGAATAGTGGAGCATAAAGTGAACAACCATTTTCGACATAGTCGGAAGATAGATCCGTCCCAGGGCGCAACTTTGGGTGATAAAACACCAAATAATAAGAACCGAGTTGAAATTGGCCCAACCAAACTAGCATATAGTGAGTGGCAAAAGTCAGGACTAGTATTACCAGATCTGCCTCGTATGCGAGAGTACCGATGGAACAGGCTAACAGATCACATTGTGCAAAGGGGATACGGAGGATTACTTTTATTTGACCCATTAAATATTAGATACGCTACAGACAGTACAAACATGCAGCTTTGGAATACCCACAATCCTTTCAGAGCCGTTTTACTTTGCAGCGACGGTTACATGGTAATCTGGGACTATAAAAATTCACCATTTCTAAGCGAATTTAATCCTTTGGTGAAAGAGCAAAGATCCGGAGCAGATCTCTTTTATTTTGACAGGGGAGATAAAATTGATATCGCTGCAGATAAGTTTTCAAATGAAGTAAGAACTTTAATTGCAGAACACTCGCAATCAAACATGAGGCTCGCTGTAGACAAAATTATGCTGCACGGCTTGCGTTCCTTAGAAGCACAGGGCTTTGAGATCATGGAAGGTGAAGAAGTTACAGAAAAATGTAGAGCTGTTAAGGGAGAGGACGAAATTTTAGCGATGCGATGCGCCTCTGCGGCCTGCGAAAATGCCGTCGCTATCATGGAAAAAGAAGCCAGATCGGAAGTCCCAAAAGGAAATACGAGCGAAGATGATATTTGGGCCGTCTTACACGCAGAAAACATTAAAAGGGGGGGAGAGTGGATTGAAACGCGTTTGCTAGCGTCTGGCCCTAGAACTAATCCATGGTTTCAAGAATGCGGCCCCCGAATAGTTCAGAATAACGAAATAGTTGCCTTTGATACTGATCTTGTAGGCTCTTATGGAATTTGTGTTGATATTAGCCGAACATGGTGGATTGGCGACCGGCCTCCTCGTCCAGATATGATTTATGCCATGCAACACGCACATGAACATATAATGACGAATATGGAACTTTTGGGCCCCGGGATTCATATGCGCGATCTTACTTTTAAATCACACAAACTGGATGAAAATTTTCAGAAGGGAAAATACGGATGTTTAATGCATGGTGTTGGATTATGCGATGAGTGGCCCTTAATTGCCTATCCTGATAAGTTTGTAGAAGGCGCATATGACTACGTACTTGAGCCGGGAATGGTACTGTGTGTTGAAGCATTGGTCAGCCCTGAAAATGGCGACTTCTCTATCAAGTTAGAAGACCAAGTTCTCATAACGGAAAGTGGATATGAAAACCTCACAAAATATCCATTTGACCCACTTTTAATGGGAAATTTTTGAGTTTATCTAAAAACACTAGCACCCTGCCCTTGCCGTTTTGTAAATAGCCGAGTACATCAATTTTGGAACTAATTCCAAAAGGATTGGCAAATGATACCACGTTACTCGCGCCCCGAAATGGTTGATATATGGTCACCAAGCACGAAGTTTAAAATATGGTACGAAATTGAGGCACATGCATGCGATGCAATGGCCAAAATAGGAATAATACCGGCTGAAAATGCAGAAGCAGTATGGAAAGCCAAAGATGTCGAATTTGATGTTTCTCGAATTGATGAGATTGAAGCGACAACAAAGCACGATGTGATTGCATTCTTAACTCACTTAGCTGAACACATCGGAAATGAGGAAGCTCGTTTTGTGCATCAAGGAATGACAAGTTCTGACGTGCTAGATACTTGTTTAAATATTCAATTAGTTCGGGCAAGCGACCTC
>JBJLGF010000033.1:0-43940 GCA_045564975.1 Paracoccaceae bacterium | reverse complement strand
GAGCCACCTTTTGCGACCCCCCTGATGCGGCCTTTATGTAACTTGCGGAATTTTGTACGTTTTGGTTGTAACATTCTTCCACCTCTTACCGTCTATTGCCCGCTACACCACGAGGTGCAGGACCGTCTTGCAATTCTTGCGAACGTCTATCACGAGCCTGTGGATCGTGCTCCATAATCTCACCTTTGAAAATCCACACTTTGATACCAATAATTCCATAAGGTGTTTTTGCTTCCACGTTTGAATAATCAATATCTGCGCGAAGAGTGTGAAGAGGTACTCGTCCTTCTCGGTACCACTCAGTACGTGCAATTTCTGCACCACCAAGACGACCTGCTACATTTACACGAATGCCTAATGCGCCCATTCGCATAGCATTTTGAACGGCACGTTTCATGGCGCGCCGGAAAGAAACACGGCGCTCCAACTGTTGGGCTATACTCTCCCCAACGAGCTGAGCATCTAATTCTGGCTTACGAACTTCAATGATATTTAAGTGCAGCTCGGAGTCAGTCATAATTGCGAGTTTTTTTCTCAGTGTTTCAATATCCGCACCTTTTTTCCCAATTATCACACCTGGGCGCGCAGTGTGAATGGTTACACGGCACTTTTTGTGAGGCCGTTCAATTATTACTTTTGAAACTCCAGATTGCGCACAGTCTTTTTTGATGAATTCGCGCATGCGCAAATCTTCTAGTAAAAGATCGCCATATTCTTTTGTATCTGCATACCAACGACTGTCCCATGTACGATTTACCTGAAGACGCATCCCGATTGGATTTACTTTCTGACCCATTAGGCTTGCTCCTCTGTCTGACGAACTTTAATAGTAAGTTCCGAAAATGGCTTCAAAATGCGGCCATAACGACCCCTTGCGCGTGGGCGACCACGCTTCATAATTAGGTTCTTGCCCACATAAGCTTCGGCAACAATTAATTCATCGACATCGAGGTTGTGGTTGTTTTCAGCGTTAGCGATAGCTGATTGCAAACATTTTTTAACATCTATGGCTATTCTTTTTCTACTAAAAGCTAAGTCTGTTAATGCTTTATCAACTTTTTTACCACGGATCATAGCCGCAACCAAGTTTAGCTTTTGTGGGCTGGTTCGAAGCATACGTAATTTTGCCATAGCTTCGTTTTCTGCAACTCTACGAGGATTAGTATCTTTTCCCATAACGGCTATTTCCTCTTCGCTTTCTTGTCAGCTCCATGGCCGTAATACGTTCGAGTTGGGGAATACTCACCAAACTTTTGACCGATCATATCTTCCGAAACGGACACAGGGATATGCTTGCGCCCATTGTAAACACCAAAAGTTAGCCCAACGAATTGAGGTAAGATAGTCGATCTACGTGACCAAATTTTAATAACCTCGTTTCGACCACTCTCGCGAGCAGCCTCAGCCTTTTTAAGCACGTAAGCGTCCACGAAAGGACCTTTCCATACAGAGCGACCCATGATTAACGCCCTTTCTTTTTGGCGTGACGCGAGCGGATAATAAGCTTTTGTGACGCTTTGTTTTTATTTCTTGTTTTCTTACCTTTTGTAGGCTTTCCCCAGGGAGTAACCGGATGCCGGCCACCTGAGGTTCTACCCTCACCACCGCCGTGGGGGTGATCAATCGGGTTCATAACAACACCACGGACTGATGGTCGTATCCCTTTGTGCCGCATGCGTCCAGCTTTACCGAAGTTTTGGTTTGAATTATCCGGGTTAGAAACTGCACCAATCGTTGCTATGCATTCTTGACGAACCATACGCAGCTCACCAGAGCTTAATCGGATCTGGGCATATCCTCCATCTCGACCAACAAATTGTGCATAAGTGCCCGCAGCTCTCGCTATTTGCCCACCTTTACCAGGCTTCAGTTCAATATTATGTATAATTGTTCCTATTGGCATACCAGAAAAAGGCATAGCGTTTCCGGGTTTAATATCTGCTTTATCAGCAGAAATAACTTTATCTCCAACAGCCAACCGTTGAGGCGCTAAAATGTATGCCTTCTCACCGTCATCATAATTGATAAGTGCTATAAAAGCCGTTCTATTGGGATCATATTCTATTCTCTCTACTGCAGCAGATACATTCGTCTTATTACGTTTGAAATCTACTATTCTGTAGAGCCTTTTAGCTCCACCGCCCCTGCGCCGAGATGTAATCCGTCCGGTATTGTTACGTCCGCCCGTTTTCGTCAAACCCTCAGTCAAGGATTTAACTGGACGACCCTTCCAAAGCTCCGAACGGTCGATCAGTACCAGCCCGCGCTGGCCCGGCGTCGTTGGTTTGTACGACTTGAGTGCCATGCTTTCTGTCTTCCGTTTGCTATGTCGGCGATTTTATCGCCTTCGGTAAAGCCCCCCGAAGGTGGCCAATTTAATCTTGCAATCTTTTATCCAAAGTTCCTAAGATTGCGATCGTATAAAGGGGTAATTCAGAACTGTCCACCCCTTTAAAATTATTTCGATTTATGCAAGAGAGCGACTATAAATCCATTTACCGTCCTTGTTAGATCAAAGACCTGTGGACACATCGATTGAATTACCCTCTTCCAAGGTGACGTAGGCTTTTTTAACATCACGTCTCTTGCCAAGTTGGCCACGAAAACGTTTTACCTTACCTTTTGTAATGGTTGTGTTTACTGCCTTAACCTTAACACCAAATAGAGCCTCAACGGCTTCTTTAATCTGAGGTTTATTACTTTCGACCGCAACTTCAAAAACGACCGCACCAGAATCTGACGCCATTGTGGCTTTTTCTGTAATTATTGGTTTTCGAATAACATCATAATGTTCAGCTTTCACACTCATTTCAATCGAGCCTCCAGTGCCTCTACACCAGCCTTTGTTAAAACCAGGGTATCACGCTTTAAGATATCGTAGACATTTGCTCCAATTGTTGGAAGAATGTCTAGCCCCTCTATATTTCTAGCAGCCTTAGCAAAGTCTGAGTTAACCTCGGCTCCATCAATGACCAAAGCCCTCTTCCAGCCAAGCTCCTTAACCTGCTTGGCCAACTCTGCTGTTTTTCCATTTGCTGTTGCTTTGTCTAAAATTACCAAAGAACCCTCCTTAGCTTTTGCAGATAAAGCATGCTTTAGCCCCAATGCCCTTACTTTCTTAGGAAGATCATGTGCGTGGCTGCGGGGTGTTGGACCCTTGTATACACCACCTTTTCTAAAAATAGGAGCGTTTCTATCACCATGACGAGCCCCACCGGTGCCCTTTTGACGATAAATCTTTTTTCGCGAATAGCTTGTTTCAGACCTGGTTTTTACCTTGTGAGTTCCAGCCTGCGCCTTATTTCGCTGCCACCTAACAACACGATGCAAAATATCAACGCGTGGATCTAGCCCGAAAATGTCATCTCCAAGCTCAACGGATCCTGCTGAAGCCCCATCTATTTTAATAACTTTGAGCTTCATTCCTCGCCTCCATTAGTAGGTGTTTCCTCAGATACCGCTGGTTCGGCTACCGGTTCAGAATTTTCTTCTTTTGTTTCTTGCTTAGCAGCAGCATCCGTGGCGGTTCTTAATGCGGCAGGATAAGGCACTCCATCCAAAGCAGCTTTTTTCACTGCATCTTTCACTGTAACCCAACCACCTTTTGAACCTGGAACCGCTCCTTTAATCATGATTAAACCGCGTTCCGAGTCAACTTTCACGACCTGGAGGTTTTGGGTTGTTACACGCGCAGCCCCCATGTGGCCCGCCATTTTCTTTCCCTTAAAAACTTTACCTGGCCCCTGACATTGACCTGTCGAGCCATGCGAACGATGAGAAATCGAAACGCCGTGTGAAGCCCGTAGTCCACTAAAATTATGTCTTTTCATCGCACCGGCAAAACCTTTACCGATTGATGTCCCAGACACATCTACAAACTGACCCTCTACATAATGTTCTGCAGTAATCTCTGCACCTACTTCAATCAAATTTTCAGGAGCAACACGGAATTCAGCTATTTTTCTTTTTGGTTCCACTTTTGCAACAGCAAAATGACCTCGCATAGCTTTTGAAACATTTTTGGCTTTAGAGTGACCAGCACCAAGTTGAACAGCGTTATAGCCATGCTTTTCGTTAGTCCGTTGAGCAACAACCTGTAGATTTTCCATATGAAGAACGGTCACAGGAATTTGTTTACCGTTGTCCATGAATAATCGGGTCATACCCACTTTTTTAGCTATTATACCAGAGCGCATTTTGCCCTCCTCAAACTGAAATCTGAACATCAACACCGGCAGCCAAGTCTAACTTCATTAGAGCATCAACTGTTTGAGGTGTTGGGTCGATAATATCCAAAAGACGCTTATGGGTACGAATTTCGAATTGATCACGAGATTTCTTGTTTACGTGAGGACTACGCAAAACAGTAAATTTTTCAATTTTGTTCGGAAGCGGTATCGGACCCCGAACAGAAGCACCAGTACGTTTGGCGGTATTGACTATTTCCTGAGTACTCGCGTCAAGTACCCTATAATCAAATGCTTTCAAACGGATGCGTATATTTTGGCTTTGCATTTTAATATGCCTTTATTCATTACGCGTTAGAGTTGAGAGGATTGTAATAGATTATCTAGTACCTTCTTCGAACCCTTAATAGGCGCCAAGCGCCAAGATAGCAGGGCAAACAAACTAATGTTTGCCCTGTCAACAACCTTTGCTTTACTCGACGATTTTAGAGACAACGCCTGAGCCGACGGTACGACCACCTTCACGGATCGCGAAGCGTAGTTTTTCTTCCATCGCAATTGGAGCGATCAACTCAACGTTAAACTTAAGATTATCTCCAGGCATCACCATTTCTGTCCCTGACGGTAACACGACAGTACCTGTCACGTCAGTTGTTCGGAAATAAAATTGAGGACGGTAATTTGCAAAAAATGGTGTGTGACGCCCACCTTCTTCCTTAGTCAAAATATAAGCTTCTGCTTCAAATTTTGTGTGTGGTTGAACTGAACCAGGCTTACATAGAACCTGGCCGCGCTCCACACCATCACGATCAATACCGCGAAGAAGTGCACCGATGTTGTCACCTGCTTCACCTGAATCAAGTAACTTACGGAACATTTCAACACCAGTACATGTTGTTTTTGAAGTGTCGCGAATACCAACGATTTCGATTTCATCACCAACATTAATTACGCCACGCTCAACTCGACCTGTTACAACTGTACCACGACCGGAGATGGAGAAAACGTCTTCGATTGGCATCAAGAATGGTTCATCAATTGCACGTGGTGGCTGGGGAATGTAAGCATCAACTTGTGCCATAAGCTCTCTTATTTTTTCCTCACCTATATTAGCGTCACGGCCTTCCATGGCAGCCAAAGCAGAACCAGCAACAATTGGGATATCGTCACCTGGGAAATCGTAGGCAGATAGTAACTCACGTATTTCCATCTCTACGAGTTCTAAAAGCTCATCATCATCAACCTGATCAACCTTATTCATAAAGACAACCATTGCTGGAATACCAACCTGACGGCCCAGCAAGATGTGCTCACGTGTTTGAGGCATAGGACCATCCGCTGCATTTACAACCAAGATTGCCCCATCCATCTGAGCTGCACCTGTGATCATATTCTTTACGTAGTCTGCGTGACCTGGGCAGTCCACGTGTGCGTAGTGACGTGCGTCTGTTTCATACTCAACGTGCGCTGTTGAAATTGTAATGCCACGTGCTTTCTCCTCAGGGGCACCGTCAATTTTGTCATAAGCCTGAAATTCACCAAAAAACTTAGTGATTGCCGCTGTTAATGTGGTCTTACCATGGTCCACATGGCCAATCGTACCAATGTTGCAGTGCGGTTTACTTCGGTCAAATTTTTCCTTCGCCATTATGGCCTCCTATTTTAAGCGGCGGTAATTTCCACCTTGTTAATGAGCTCACTATAAAAAATTACAATGAGCATATTAAAATCAAGCAAACTTAGCTTGAATTTCGTCCGATATATTTTGCGGCACCGGCTCATAATGGTCAAATTGCATAGTGAAATTGGCCCGTCCTGAAGACATAGACCGCAAGTTATTTATATATCCGAACATGTTTGCAAGTGGCACAAAACAGTCTATCGCTATGGCGTTGCCACGAGGTTCTTGTCCCTGGACTTGGCCTCTACGTGAGGTCAAATCACCAATGATATTGCCTGTGTATTCTTCTGGGGTCACCACTTCAACTTTCATAATAGGCTCAAGAAGTTTCGCGCCTGCCTGACGCATCCCTTCTCTCATGCCCATGCGAGCGGCAATTTCAAATGCCAGAACCGATGAGTCCACGTCATGGAATTTTCCATCGACCAAGGCCACCTTAAAGTCGATTACCGGAAAGCCAGCCAGAGGCCCACTGTCCATTACAGACTTTATTCCCTTCTCTACGCCCGGTATATATTCTTTAGGAACCGCACCACCGACTATGCGAGACTCGAATGAATAACCCTCACCAGGCTGAGTAGGTGATATTATCAACTTTACTTCAGCAAATTGGCCTGATCCGCCTGACTGTTTCTTGTGAGTGTACGTATGATCAACTTCATGCGAGATTGTTTCACGATAGGCAACTTGGGGTGCACCGATATTTGCCTCTACCTTAAACTCTCTTTTTAATCGATCGATCAGAATATCAAGATGAAGTTCACCCATACCCTTCATAATTGTCTGACCCGATTCTAGGTCTGTTTCTACTCTAAAGGATGGGTCTTCAGCAGCAAGTCGACCCAATCCCTGAGACATTTTTTCTTGATCACCCTTAGTCTTAGGCTCAACAGCAATCTCAATAACCGGATCTGGAAAAGTCATAGTCTCCAACACTACGTCGTCTTTTGCATCACAAAGAGTATCACCAGTTGTTGTCTCTTTTAAACCTGCCAACGCTATAATATCTCCAGCAAATGCCTCACTTATTTCTTCACGGTTGTTAGAATGCATCATCATCATCCTACCAATTCTTTCACGCTTGCCTTTGGTTGAGTTTTGAACGCTGTCTCCTTTATTCATCACGCCAGAATAAATTCGCGTAAAAGTCAAAGAACCAACAAACGGATCGTTCATGATTTTAAAAGCCAAACCGGCAAATGGCATTCCGTCATCAGCTCGTCGAGCAATATTTCGCTCTTCGCTTTCATCACCTGGCTTAAATCCCATATAATCCGCCACGTCTAAGGGACTCGGAAGATAATCAATAACGGCGTTTAATAACGGTTGAACCCCTTTGTTTTTAAAAGCTGAACCTCCTAAGACCGGGACAAAGGCCATTTCGAGAGTACCTTTTCGAAGCAAAGATCTTAAAGTGTCAACATCAGGTTCCTCACCTTCAAGATACATCATCATTGCGTCGTCATCCATTTCGACGGCCGCTTCGATCATTTTATTTCGCCAGTCTTCAGCTGACCCTTTCAGGTCATCTCTAATTGGAGCTTTGACCCAGGAAGCCCCGAGATCCTCACCTTGCCAAAGCCACTCTTCCATAGTCACCAGATCGATAAGGCCTTCCAGCTCAGTTTCAGCCCCAATTGGCAACGCAACAGGCACCGCCTTCGCGCCAGTCCTATCCTCGATCATATTTACGCAATTGAAAAAGTCGGCACCAATTTTATCCATTTTATTCACAAAAACGATCCGAGGTACTTTATATCTGTCTGCCTGCCTCCAAACAGTCTCTGTCTGAGGCTCTACACCCGCGTTGGCATCTAGAACACAAACCGCACCGTCCAAGACGGCCAGAGAACGCTCCACTTCAATTGTAAAATCGACATGCCCTGGTGTATCTATTATATTTAAACGGTGCTTAGGAGTATCGGCGTTTTCGCCGTCCTCTGTACGCTCCCAAAAAGTTGTTGTAGCAGCTGAGGTGATGGTTATCCCTCGTTCTTGCTCCTGCTCCATCCAATCCATTGTAGCTGCACCATCATGAACCTCACCGATATTATGAGATTTGCCAGTGTAATAAAGAATTCGTTCAGAACAAGTTGTTTTACCCGCATCGATATGCGCCATGATCCCAAAATTACGATATAGATCTAATGTATATTCGCGTGCCATTACTCTCTTGCCTCTGCCTTTTTACCAACGATAATGACTAAACGCCTTATTCGCATCAGCCATTTTGTGAGTATCTTCTCTTTTCTTCACTGCTGCGCCTCTGGAATTAACAGCGTCAATCAATTCGGCGGCAAGCCGCTCTTCCATCGTGTTCTCATTGCGACCTCTACTGGCCGTGATAAGCCACCTAAGAGCCAATGCTTCACGTCGTTCAGTACGTACTTCAACGGGAACTTGATACGTTGCACCACCTACTCTACGAGACCGAACCTCTACAGCTGGCTTTATATTTTCCAATGCTTCGTGAAAAACTTCAACGGGAGCTCTTTTTATTTTAGCCTCCACTCTGTCCAGCGCGTTGTAGACAATTTTCTCTGCAACTGATTTTTTTCCATCTATCATTAGATTGTTCATAAATTTAGACAAAATACGGTCTCCAAACTTTGCGTCTGGAAGTATTTCTCGTTTTTCTGCAGCATGACGGCGGGACATTTTCTATTCCTTTACTTTGGACGCTTGGCGCCATATTTTGAACGGCGCTGTTTGCGGTCTTTAACACCTTGAGTATCTAAAACACCTCTAAGGATATGATATCTCACACCTGGAAGGTCTTTTACCCGACCACCGCGAATAAGCACTACCGAGTGCTCCTGCAGGTTGTGTTGCTCACCGGGGATATAGCTGATTACTTCGTATCCGTTTGTTAATCTGACTTTTGCAACTTTTCTCATAGCTGAATTTGGCTTCTTAGGCGTTGTTGTATAAACACGAGTACAAACTCCGCGTTTCTGCGGACATTGCTCTAAATGCTGAGATTTAGACCGTTTTATTTTAGGCTGCCTTGGTTTGCGGATCAGCTGCTGTATTGTTGGCATTCAGGTTACCCCGTGTGTCTCATTTTATGTCTACACAGCCTCCGCCGTGCGGTTAATATTCACACTGCGCGTACGCAATGCAAAGCACCACCTTCGTCCAAACCGTTTAGAACGACGCGGTCATTTTACAGAGGATCAAAACAAAAGCCTTGATCTTGCCCACTCCAAACCTGAAGCAACAACGAGTAAACCCCGATGTTTGTTCGCGAGCGTATAGGCGGATAAGCTTTCGATGTCAACACGCACTTGCTATGGAAAAATAACTAGTAAACCGAACGGCTTAAAGTTTTACTAAAACAAGTTGATTTTGAAATAATATTTTCAAATTAATTTGATGAAAATTGTTTGTTAAAACTTTTAAAAACTCCTTCGATACCAATCGTTTCGTCACAATCTTGGAATACTTCCACTTTGGATGTTGCTGGAAAGACTTCACCTTCAAATGAAACGTCTTGAAATTTTTCGGCTAATACAATCTTCAAATTGTCGGCTAGAGTGGCTTTTATAAATGCTTCGCCATGCTGAAATTCTCTAATTTCGCCAGAGTTGAGATTTTTTACCGCAAATGCTTCTAATTCCATTTTGCAATTGGTTTCTAAAGTGACACGAGAAATGACTGTTTGAGCATAGTGACGGCGCTCAAAGTACTGATAAACTAAAGCAGCTGATCCAATGACAAAAAATAAAAACAAAAATTTATACATGATAATTAACTATCGATCGATTTTATTTTGAATTTGCAAATTTTGTACCACGGAACAAACTTTCCAGGTGTCGAAAAAATAAAATCCAAAACTCAAGATCTAAAAACACTGAAAGTTGCTTCTTTAGGTAAGCTATCTGAGAAACTAAGTGAAGTTTTGCCAAGCTCGTTTTGGCAAAACTTCATAACATTTTCCTGACTAAAATATGAGATATTTTGCGAAGTAATTTTTGCTTCGCTCGCTATAGACAAATTGAAAATAATACCACAGCGAGAATAACTCCAAATTTGGCTCAGATTTTTAAACAAATAAGCTTGCCATACTTTCGGACTAAGTACTGGAGCATAATTATATGTGCCCGACATAATGCTAAAATCGCTGTGCCTTTTAGGTGAACTCCCCATCTCAAAAACAACATTTGATGTCTGGTAGTTTTTTATACAGTAATTCAGAGGTTTTTCAGCAATTTCGAAACCGGTATATGTGAAATCTGCATTAGGAAACCGCTGGAAGAGGTAGGGAATAAAAGCTCCGTAGCCACAACCAATATCGCTTATAGAAAAATTTGCTTTTGATCGTTTTTGCGCAACGACGTCAGCTATTAGTTTAAACCGAACCAATTGTCTTTCCTTTGAAAACCATAGACTAGCTTCCGGCACTGCTCCCAATTTTGTAAATCTTTTATTATATTTTTGAGCTATTGTTGCTTCAACATTTCTCATTCTAAAGGTTCCAACTATTCATTTATGTCCAGACTTGAATCTGTTTGACGTCGATACCTTACAATGGCTAAATTTTATTACCATTGTGAAGTAGAGAGTTTCTAGAACTAAAACGATGGGACTAGATGTCGTAATAACGCGTTAGGAACAAGGAATTTCTTATGAAAAATTTTAAACAAATTATTCTCGCATCGTTTTTAGCAACAATTTTGATTGGATGCCAGGTAACGATCCCACCTTCACAAGGGCAAACTAATTACAACAGTACAAACGCCACCACATTGACAATTTTGGATGCAAAAGCCCTAAAAGGTTCAGAAAAAGTTAGCGTTCATGCATATTCTTACACTAGAGGCAGTGACATGTGTTCTAGAACAATTGCTCTACAGTTTGCTAGCGCACTGTCATATACTCAGACGCTGATAGCGCTAAGAAATAGGGCACTCGTAACTGGTGCGAATGCTTTGTCTATTACCGGTTGGGAAGAAAAGGATAACATGACAACCTTAACAGCACACTTCTTCGACTGTCACTCGAAACGCGGACTTTAAATTTAAAAATTATATAGTTGAAACCGTATCATGCGGTTTCGACCGCCGTACCCGATACTGAGACAAGTACGAAATTTTTTGAACCAAAGTTTGTTGTTGTCAAGTTGAGATCATAGCCCAAAACTGCATTGGCGCCTGATTTTATTGCATTAGCTTTCAACTCTATGTTTGCTTCCTCAATTACTTTTTTGAGCAAGCCATTATTTTCTAGAGATTTCTTTCTTTTCCTAAAGCGATCAAAAAACTTTGGTTTTTCATGGGGTGTGCCAGACAAACTAGCCTCTCCATGAACAATCCCAAACCTTTTTCGAACTCTAAGGTTAGTGGCCGTTTCACTGGTTATGAGCAAATTTTCAAACTTTTCAAACAGATTATCAATCGATTTGGCATTTGTTGGTTTTTTGGGTTTGTTTGCAGCATCCACCTTTGATTTGACGAGAGACTTTACATAGCAAGCGATACACATACCGTCGTGATTACGAGCGGCGTTTGTCTCGCTGTAACCCATTTTTACATTACATTCTAAACAACTTGCCATTTTCTTTCCCCGTAAAGCCTTATCTTGTTAATTTTTCAACCATATCAGAATTTGCCTGCATTAATCTTGCAGAGCCATTAAATTGCTGTTGAGCTTTGATCATTGCAGTTAATTCATCAGTGATATTAACATTTGAAATTTCTAGACCTCCAATTTGAAGGTCAGCAAAGCCTGGATCCCTTGGGGCTCCGAGCGTCATTAGCCCCGATCGATCAGTAGCAGAAAAACGCGCATTACCTAGCTCTTTCAATCCAACTGGGTTGGAAAAAATACCAAGCGTCAAAGAACTAATCGGCACTGGCTCTTCTTCACCATATCTGGCCGAAATGCGTCCATCTGGCGAAATCTGCAATTCAGACATGACAAGATCGTCTCTTACTGATGGAATTTGTATTGGTAGCAAGGCCTCAATGTTACCAGCTATTTGCCCAAACTCGTCCTCAAATATTGGGGTACCCAAGACGCGATGATTATCTGCTGTTGTAAGAAAACCCTGTTCATCAAGCCCAAAAGCACCATTTCTTGTGAAAGAAAGAGAATTATCGCTCAGATTTTGAAGAGCAAAAAATCCGTTGCCAAGAAGAGCCATATCAGTTTTATTTTCAGTTGATAAAATTGCTCCTTGAGCATCACTTATCCTTGTCTCCTCAATCCTTGAACCTAACCCATTTGCAGAGCTTTGAACAGAAGCTGGAAATATACCACCTGCGAAGTCTGCAAAGGAAACCAAAGACTTTTTAAACCCATTGGAGTTTGCATTTGAAACATTATTAGAAATGACAGAAAGCTCATGCATTGCACTGGCCATTCCTGATTTAATAATTGAATACATTTGGGCTCTCCTAATTTAAAAATTAGGAGCAAAATCCATACCAACCTTGCTATCAGATACTTTTGCTCACCCTATGAGATCAAATAGAGATTTGCCTGTAATTCTAGTAAATGTAGCCTGAGCTGCATCTTTTTGGGTCATTAGAAATTCTAACTGGGTAATAATACTGGCAAGATCTGCATCTCTTATTTCAGATATATCCTCTTCCAGAGTTATCAAAATATCCTGCTGGGCAACCTCCGAATCCTGAGCGCGCCTTGAATTGGCACTAACCTCGGCTCGTTTGCCTGCAAAGTGCTCGAATACATCGGTAATGCGGCCTGTTATCTTTGAGCTTTGCAAAGTGTTTTCAGAAATGGTCTGCAACACAGCTCCATTTTTTTCTTCTAAAATTTTTATACTCGCTGAGACGTCATCATTTCCAAAATGTTGGAATTTACTAACAATTAAATTATTCGCATCGCCGTCTAGCTGAATCTGATTATCGCCGAGCAAGGAAGCGGTTACACCTGTATCAGCGGTAAAGGTATTGATCGTATCAACCAACTGAGAAAAATCATTACCATAGAAAGTGTCATCTATATCAATTTGTGTAGAATCAATATTCAGACTGAAGGCCATTCTGCCTTCAGGCCCAGTGGAAGGTAGTTCGATTACAGCAGATCCACTATCCTTAAAAATATTTGAAGAAACATTACTATTTAAATCGATTTCCAAGCTGGTAATCAAATCGTCAATAACTTCAAATACTGAAAATGAGCCATCTTCATCCTGAATATTATCAAACACCTCCAAACCAGAAAAATTCTGCTTTACAGCTAACCCTTGGGTGACCTGCAACTCTTTTGATAAAGAGGATCCTAAATAATTAACTTCTCCATCCGAGTTAATTTCAAATGGTTTCTCAATTCCAGAAATTCCACCAAACAAATTATTTCCAAAAGTATCTTTTTGGTTAGCCACATCCAATATTTCTAATTTAACCATTTGGGCTTCCAAAACGAACTGTTGCCTCTCTTCCGGAAGTAATGTGTCATTTGCACTTTCAACAGCTAATTCTTGAACTCTAATGAGCAAATTTTGAAGCCGATCAAAAGCTACATCTAAAAATTCTAAATCAGATTGAGCTCGCTTTGAATTACTTATAAATTGGTTAGTCTCAGATTTTTTTTCGTCCGCTGCGCTCAATTTGGAAATATCTCTAATATCTTTAGCGAGCGTAAGTTCAGCTTCACCTGTGCCAACTTGGCCCTGGAGAGATTTTAACTCATCATTTATTTTAGAAAATAACGCACTGTTATTGTCAAAAAAACGTGTTGTGCTTACGGACATCCTTTATCCTCCAAATCACATGAACCTCAAAAGAGTGTCTACCATCTCTTTTGCAGTGCTCAAAACTTTTGCTAGTGCTTGATATGCCTGTTGCTGCTCCAACAGCCGTGCTGCTTCCGTATCTAAATCGACACCAGAGAATTCAGATTTTCTATCAACTGCAGAGTCATAAATTATTTTAGCTGTTTCCAAACCTTGTTCACTAGAGCGAAGATTAAACCCAACATCCATCACCAAATCATTATACAGTTGACTATAACCTCCTTTACCAGTGGAATTTGACGTCTCAGCTAATTTTGCCAAATTTAGAAGGTTCGAGGCATCATCTTTTCTGGCTGTTGAATTTGTGACATTAAACGTATCTCCATCCACTAGGCTTCCATTAAATTGCCAATCAAAATTCCTGAAAAAGAAGTTGTTACTGCTACTTAATTCTCTAGTTCCTAAATAGTCGCCTGAAGAGCTATCAAATAATTCCATAGTGTTACTTGTATCTATCGAAGCACGAGCGGTAATTTCCCTTTTATCGATTTCACTTTGAGAAACTGTTGAGTCTCCCATAAGAGAAATTTTACCAGTGCCTTTTGCATAAATAATTAAGTCTTCACCAGCCAAGGCATCCACATTGAATATAGTATTAGCAAGTGAGTTTACTTCGGCTGAAGTAGTAACCCTTTCACTGTCATGGTTTGATACTGCAAACCCACTCTGACCTAACGTTATTTGAGAGCTTGAAGTAAGAATTCCAAAAGTTGTTGAGTTATCATTTGCCTTCAGTCTCACATCTAGATCAACGGTTGATTGATCTATACTGACGACCAATCTACCCATGTTATTGCCTAAATCTTCTATCGTAACGCTTATACCCGCAATGGGAGCCGCCGGCGATACTTTAGGATCAACAGCTGGGTCAAAGTCTAAATCAAATGAAGTATTCCCTGACAGAACTTGAGCAAAATTTAACTGTGCAGCCTGCGTTAAATCAAATTCATTACCCATGATTGTTGTGACAGTTGTGCCCACCACATTATTATCCAAATGGAGTGCAGATTTCTGTGCAGCAGAATTATTCTCAGATAACCGAAGACCATCTCCAGATAAAATTCCATCTTTTGCCGAAGCATATAGACGAAACCCAGAGCCAGAATTTTCGAAGCCAAGATATATCCTATCCTCTTCTGGACCAGAAATATCAAAAGAAGTCTCTCTTACAAGCCTTTCCAGAGCATCAGCCTGAGATAAAGTTTCTTCATCTATTATTACATTTGCTCCGTCTACTGTGTATGAAAGATCATTTTTTAAAACTGCAAAATAGGATTGATCACCAAGCTGAAACTCGATTGTACTTCGGTCTTCTGGAAATCCATCTGCAAATTCAAACTCATTGCCAACAAATTTTGTTTGTATCGAAGCAGTCCGCAGTTCAGAAACCAATGCCTCCGAAATGGCAGTTGGGGATAATTGATCCGAAGATTTTGGCTTTATCGTGACAGTGTTTTCTTCATTAGTATTATCAGTTGACATCGAAAATTTATACGAACTAGATGCTGCGACTGTGCTGAACAGGTCGGCATCATGATTATTAGAGTCAACCGAGCTAAACACATTAAATTCGTACTCTGTCGAGTTGGACGCCTCATCATGCTTTTTTTGCACAAAACCACTAATAAATTCAGAGTTAGCGTTATCTGCAGTGTTAACTCCAGAGTTAACTTCAAAAGAAGCCGTACTGGTCAGTCTAATTTGTCCCCCAGAGATTATATATTCACCGGAAGCAACCGATATTGGAATTGCATCAGATGCAGTATCAATTACTTCACCAAATTCATCTAACTGCCGTACAGATATTGCTGATGCATCAGACGTTACAATATTCCTTGCCGAGATGTCATTTCCATCATTTTTTTGAAGGATAATCGCACCACTTCCAGAAGCAAAGGCTAAAACTCCTGATGATTCAAAATGACTATTTATTTCGCTAACGAGATCCGAAGTGCTCCCATTTGATACAGAAGCACTGATTTCTATGGCTTCAGCATTATCACCAATTAATTCAAATTGAATAGTAACATCACCAATATCGAAGAGTTCTATTTGGTTAAAGGCAGCCGCGCTTAACCCGTACTGAGCACCCGCCTGATTTATTCCATCAGCTATATTGCCGGCCATCATACCCGATTTTGCTTCAAAAGTAAAAGTAGCTCCAGCTAAGGTTGAAATTTCCAATGGATCGGCCATAGCCGCGCGCTGCGTAGGATATGCAGCATTTGCACCCACACTTAAATTCGAATTAACTGCAGTATCCAAACCTAGACCGGAAATAGAGGTGACAAAGTTTCCATCGGTTGTAAGCCTTTGAATGTCAGCACCAATATACTTATCATCTGAATTTGTTGCTAAATAACTGGCATTGTATTCAGCGCTTGAGTAGAACCCATTCGTCTCAGCGATAATAGAAGCCGCCTCTACTTGCGTGAGTGGTTTTCCAGCTAGTTGAACCCCTTCTCGCGTAAATATTTGAATATCAGCATCTCCTGGATCTGCCGGAAATAGAAACCCCTCAGAATTGCCAAAAGTACCCTCTGTTAACAAGGCATAATTTGGCGTAGATGCCGACGTTATATTCAAAGTCGAAGAATTCCCTCCCGCAAACAAACCTAGATCAGAAAAAGAAAGAGCATCAGCGTCATTAGATCTAATAGCCCCAGTGTTCAGATATTCTGCCAAAACTGAGTAATCCTCAAAAGTTCCCGCAACAGTACCTAGGACAAAATTTCTGTTAGTGCCGTCTAATTTAAGAGTTAACGTAGTGTTTGCATCTAAGCCTGTTATATCTTCCCCAAATTGTATTTTTGGTTGGGTTTGTATTGAAGTCAAATTGTTTATACTATCAATATTTTCAAATACTCCCAACAAACCGTTATTGAGAAAATTATCCGTATTTGCACTATTTTGCGCTCCAGAGAAAACTTCACTTAAGTTTAAAAAACCTTCCAATTCTGGCTCTTCAAACTTACTAATCGACAGCTCAGTTGAACTGGCATTTGTTGAGTCAATCTCAACTAAATAAAATGAACTCGCAGCTAAATCACGACCATCTTTTAATTGCAGAGTTAAATTTTCAGATAAACCCTCTGTGAAATCAATATTAAATTTATCACCAAGCGAAGGCTGACCCGCAATATTAATCATTATTCCGTCAAAATCAAAATGGTTTTCGAAATTTCCAAGCTCTACGCCCAAATTATTTTTTAAACTCCAGATTTCCTCAGATGCATCATATGCGACTGTAAAACTCTCCCCAAGTTTAGTATCAGTCAGACCTGCTACACTTATCTGGGAAGAACTACTTTCATCACCAGCTTTGGTAATCTCAACCCCCTCCAGGTTAAAAAAGTTACTGCCCAGGTCACCATCTAGAGTGGTCCCTAATTTGTGTAATTCATTAAATTCAGATACTAATTTCCTGGTCATTTCGTCGAGAGCGGATTTCGTCTCAACCAGAGAAATATCAGCGGCTAGATTTCCAGAAATTTCTCCAGATTGAAGCTGGATTTTTGATAACCCCCCACCATTAGAAGTATTTAAAAAGACTTTAGAAGTTCCACCACTTTCTTGAACAACAAGCTTTGAATAAACGACACCTGAAAGTAATGTTTTACCCTGTCCCGCAGTTCCAACAGAGACATCTATCATCCCGCCAGATTTATAGTCCACACTTATTTCAATCAATTCACTCAAGTCTCTTAGTAATGAATCCCGCTGGTCCAATAAATCATTTGGAGCGTTTCTTATTGCCTCATTACCTAGTAATTCTTGCTGAATTTCTGTTAGCTGATTAAGCAATCCATTGGCCTCAGACACACTATCGGTTATACTGTCAGAAACCAAATTTCTTAAATCAGAAATACCATCGGCAACTGTAATTATGGAAGAAACTACTGCCTTACCATTATCAACCGACACATGTCTGGCAGCTAAATCGGACGGGTCTTGGGCAACAATATTAAAAGACGAAAAAAGTTCTTGAAGTCTTTGCGAAACTGAACCTTGAGAAGGCCTTAAAACTTGTTCTAATTGGTTCAATACCGTTGCTTGGGAAGTTGAAAAAGAAAAACCTGAAGCTGCGTTTTGTAATTGAATATCAATGAATTCATCAAAGGCTCGCGTTATGCCATCAACTTTCACACCATAGCCAGCCGAATTTGAAATTTGAAGAGCGTCTGCTCCTGACTTCACCTCACTTATAGGTGCTTCACGCCGCGAATAGGACTCGTTGCCGACATTTGCGATGTTTTGACCAGTCGTGGCAAGACCTTCTTTGTAGGCCTGCAATCCAGATCTGGCAATTCCATATATATCACTCATGACTCAGATCCATGGAAAGACATTTGTTTGATTATTGCCTCTGCAATTCCAATATCGACCGATTCACTCGAACTTTTAGCCAATTCTGCATCAAACATTTGAACAAAATTATCATCGGATTTTGTATCAAAAAGACCGTCACTAAGTTTACTGTCTCTTGCTTGCTTCAATAGCATTTCCAAAAATATCGCCTCAAATTGGTTAGCTACAATTTGGAGGTCTTCATTCTTGTCGGATATCTTGTCAGAATTGACAAAATCTTTAAATTCATTGGGCGATTTTAATTGAGTTTTCCCAATAAGTGCTGAATTACCAATATTTATATTACTGATATCCGTCATTTAAAAACCTATATAACGATCAACTCAGCGTTTAATGCTCCAGCCTCGCGCAGAGCCTCTAAAATGGCTACTAAATCGGAGGGTGTAGCTCCCACTGCGTTAATTGCATCGACAAGATCACTTAATGAGACGCCACTATCGAACAAAAATGCTTTTGCAACTTCCTCTTCTACTTCTATTTCCGTATCAGGTACGGCTTCTGCGGCTGCGTTCGCCTGCGCACCGTCACCTATAGCAGTCGCATCGCCACCTTCTATATTTACATCTTCACTAACTTTTACGGATAGAGTGCCATGAGAAACTGCGGCAGGAGTAACTTTAACATTACCACTAATTACCAATGTCCCTGTTCTCGAATTTACAATAATCTTCGCGGGAGGTGTTCCTCTTTCAACCTCTATATTCTCCAAAATTGAGACAAAAGAAACTTTTTGTGTAGGATCCCCTGGAGCTCTGACCCTTACACTATTTGTATCAAGTGGGATAGCTGTTCCAGGACCTAATATATCATTTACAGCGTTGGCAATATTATTTGCCGTGGAAAAGTCTCCTCTGTGTAAATTTAATATAACAAAATCAGTACTTAAAAATTCAGTTGGAACTAATCTTTCAACTGATGCCCCCCTTGGAATTCGTCCAACAGTTGGAATATTTACCGTTAGAGAAGAATTATCAGCACCCTCTACACCCAAACCGCCTACAACAATGTTACCTTGAGCAATAGCATAAGTCTCTCCATCTGCACCAAGCAGAGGAGACATCAAAAGAGTACCACCTTTAAGGGATGTTGCTCCACCTACTGTTGAGACCGTTACGTCTATCGCCTGACCAGGCTTTGTGAAGGGAGGAAGGTCAGCCGTCAGCATCACAGCAGCTGCGTTATCACCATTGAAACCATCAATATCCGAGGTTACGCCAAATCTAGAAACGAGTGACTGCATTGACTGTAAAGTGATGCCAGTGTTTCCATCACCTGTTCCTGCCAAACCAACTACAACGCCGTACCCAACCAATTGATTAGATCTTATACCAGCAAGAGAGGTAAGATCTTTAATCCTATCAGCTAGCACTAAGCTAGCTTGGCTTGCTAAAATAAATGAAGTTAATAATATACGGATGACTTTAAACATTTACCTTACCTTAAATTGGATTGATGGTATCAAGCATTTTCGTATACCAACCCTTCTTACCAGTTCTTGCAGTATCGCCGGCACCAACATAATTAATATCCGCATTTGCAATCCTGTCTGATTGAACGACATTGTCAGAAGTAATATCCCTCGGTCTAACTATGCCAGAGACCCTTATGTATTCATCCCCATTATTCAAAGTCAGCTTTTTCTGTCCTAGAATTTCCAGATTACCATTAGAATAAACGCGAACAACATGAACCGATATGAGGCCGGTCAAAGAGTTTGATTGGTTTGTCGAGCCCGAACCAGAAAATGTACTCTCGCCACTAGAGCCAAGCTCCGTAGAGTTGCCAAGTGAATTTGGTAATATACCTCCCATAACTGTAGGTAAGGTTACACTGTTTTCACTCGTTTTAGAACTTGCCGCATTCTGTGACTTTGTGGCCTGAAAGCTTTCAGTAAAAGAAACCGTTAATATATCACCTATTCTGTGCGCTCTTGCTTCCATGGCAAAAAGATTGCCCTTATCTTTTTGATAAATACCACCAAAATCTGCTTGAGTTACTTCTTCCTCAACAGGTTCAAGGTATACTGGTTCAAAGTCTACTGAACGCTGTTCTTCTACGTACGTATCACAAGCGACTAAAAATAGGCAAAGTGGTAAAAAATACTTAAACAAAGTACACCTACAAGTTTCTAGAAATAAATTGCATCATTTCATCTACGGCAGTGATAGATTTCGAACTCACCTCGTAGGCTCTTTGAGTTTCAATCATATCAACTAATTGCTGGACTACATTTACGTTTGAGCTTTCAACATAACCTTGAAGAACTTTTCCAAAACCACCGTCCAGCGGAGCACCTTCCTGTGCCACGCCACTCTCAGCAGATGGAACTAAGAAATTTTCTCCTACCGGAGTTAAACCCCTCGGGTTGCTAAAATTAGCAAGCGAAATTTGACCAACCTCTTGCGCAATATCATTTCCAGGTGTTGTCACACTCACGATCCCTGTATTTGAGATATTTATACCAGTAGCATCTGTTGGTATTTGAATTTGTGGTTGCAAAACATAGCCACTAGTAGTGGTTAAGACACCTTGGGCGTTCCGGGACAAGATGCCAGATCGTGTGTAGCCAACCCGTCCATCAGGTAATAGCGCCTGAAAAAAACCTGGACCATCTATCGCTAGGTCTAGAGAATTATCGGTGCTCACCAGTCCACCCTGTGTGAATAGCTTTTGTGTACTTACAACTTTGACCCCAGTACCAACTGCGAGCGGAGAAGTAAGCGCCGTATCATCGGCGGTCTGCGCACCAGCTGTCTTTACAATTTGATAAAATAGTGACTCAAAATTTGCACGGTCTCGCTTAAAACCCGTTGTATTAACATTGGCTAAGTTGTTAGCGATTACTTGCATTTTGTACTGTTGAGCGGTTAGGCCGGTTTTGGCCACATGCATTGCTGATGTTGACATTTTCTTTGCCCTTTTTCTTTAAATATTTAGGAGCAAGCTTTATGCCAAACCAAATTTATGTTGGTAAATTCATTAATTTTGCGCCAGCACTGTCAAGGTCACTGGCTTTCTTTATCAACTTTACATTTATTTCAAATTGACGCTGCATATCAATATTGCGAATAAGTTCTTCAATTGCGCTTACATTTGAAGACTCTAAGAACCCCTGTCCAAATCTAGCCGTCTGATCCGCGGCTGGAACTGTGCCATCTGCTTTGCGTATATTACCATCAAGACTTTTGACAAGCTGATCAATCTCACTAGAAGTTGACCCAATAAAACCAACGGGGGTTAACTGGCCATCCGGAGCTCCAGCCTGCTGCACAAGGACTTCACCAATATCCGTAATACTCATTGACGTGAAATTATTTGGCAAAATAATGGGCGCAAGCCCATCGGAAAGCACCAAGTCTCCAACGCCGTTTACTAATTGATTTTGGGCATTTAATCCGAAGTCGCCGCGTCGCGAAAGGGCAATCTCACCATCTTCTGGTTGGATATAAAAAAAACCTTCGTTTAGAACTGCCACGTCGGTTTCAAGTCCTGTGTTTTGTAGTTGCCCAGCTTCATTGGAGAACTTCCTCGCATCAGTCTCAAGAGGCAAAACTTTGGCAGAAAGTTTGTCAAGCTCTTTGAGAAAACCTGCGTTACCCTCGTTGGGCAAATCCCGACGAAAACCCGGCACATTTACGTTAGCTAAGTTGTTGGCAAGATCAAACTTATTATCTTGCATCTGCCTTAGCGCAGTTAAAGCCGTTTGGGCGAGTCTGTCCATAACTTAACTAGATCCCACTAAATTCTAATTAGCTTCTAATATTTATAATTGTCTGGGTCATACTAGTAGAAGTTTCAATTGCTTTGGCAGCAGCCTGATAGTTACGTTGAGAAGTAATAAGATTTACGAGTTCCTCAGTAATATCAACATTTGATCTTTCTAAAGATCCCGACAAAATTTGTCCAAAGCCGTCTTCAGAAGCCTCGCCTAATTCAGGATCACCACTGCCATCTGTGGCAATAAATGTAGAATTACCGATCTGTTTCAGTCCACTTTCGTTCACAAAGCTGGCTAACATAATTTTACCTAGGCTAAGGTTTTGCCCGTTTGAATAACCAGCTCTAACGTTACCATAATTATCGATTTCCAAATTAGTAAGACGTCCCGCTGAGTATCCGTCCTGCTCAAGCGCACTGGCAGAAAATACTTGGTCAAATTGTGTTGCATTCGTAAAATCTAAAGTAAGCTGTGTTAGATTACTAGAATACGTAACATTTGTAATTGGGCTAACAAGTTGTCCATCCAAGTCAAATGTCAACTCACCTTCGTCAAGATAAAGTGGAAAAAAATCCTCGACCATATTGTCGGCAAAAGCCTGACTGTTGGGTGTAATTTCACCATTTGGAGCAATATAGAGCGGTCGACCGAGTTCATCAGTCGCTTGGACAGGAGTTCTCACCACTGTTGTAGTTCCTATTCCTAAAGGAATATCATTCAAACCAAATTTTAATGCTCCGTTTACAGCAATAGTAGAGCCTTCGCCTGTTGTCGCAGTAGTAAATGAAAGATTATTCAGATCACTATCATATTCGACTGTTACACCACCTACGGATCGTCCAGAAATTGGGTTCTTCATTGCATTAATACGACTTTCGAGAGCTGTGGCGAGTGTATCACCCTTGTAATTGCCCTCCGGAATAGTGATGGATGCACTAATACCATTAACAACAACATTGAATATATTCTCTCCAGCTAATTCGGTGATTGTAAATGCTTCACTCATATCCAACAGAGCTTCGTAACCTGCAGTTGTTGCTGGGTTAGAAACCAGACCCGAAGGCTCAGTATAACCTTCCACTCCTTCTCGTGGAAAACCCATAATTTGATTTAAACCATTACCAACCTTGTATAAGTCGTACTCCGCCGTATCTGTTTGATCAACACCACCAGTTTCTGTTAGGTTATATCGACCCACGGCTACCGTCGAAGCCGACTGGGCCGCGTTAATACCAACAACTGAATTTGCTGCAATAGCTTCACCAGTGGTTCCACTGGAAATGTTGAAAACATTTGCAACTGTGTCAAATTCCACTTCCATGCCGTAACGTTTATTTGCGACTCGCACTTCTGGGCCATCTGCTAAAAACGCTTCACCCAACAATAAGTCATCGGTCTCTAGACTTATCTGAGGGCTATCACCAAGAGCTGGGATTCCTAATCCGTTGTCGCCAGAATCAAGTTCTATACTATATACTGTAAACGCATCAAATCCTACACCTGTGCCTTTGCCAAGTTGGCCGTTATCGCCTTCAAAGGTTATTCTTTGATTTGTTTCGTCGTAACCCAACTTTATAGCGGGATCTCTCTGATCAACCCAAGCCATCGTTTCTTCAATAGCATCTAATCCAAAATCAGCAATCTCATTATCCGTATTAGTCCTTGCAAAATTGGAGAAACTTCCAGCATTTGAAGCAAAAGCAGCATCAGACGTACGTTTTGCGGCGCTGTCTATTTCACGCAATACAATCTTATTTGAGTAAAAAACATCTGATACGCCTTCAACTAAACCGTCCGTATCTTCAAAATACGCTTCCACGTAGTCCGAAGGTTTCGCTAGAATATTAATGGCACTTTCCGTTCCATTACCACCATCGATTATAGCAGTACCTGTAACTGTATGGTTTAACACAAATTCGGTATTTCCAGCACCATTTAATGTCATACTTTTGATAGAAATCTCAGAAGCACCAACCTGTCCAATAAATTCCTGTGTTTCACCATCAACTGTATTCTGTTGAAACCTGAAAACTTCATGATCTAATGCCGTCTGATCCCCAGTAATTGTAACGACTAGGTAACCATCTCCGTCTGCTGTAAAGGCAGTCAAGGCGGGTGCGTATGTCTTATCATATGCTTTAATATCTGGATTATCGTCTACGTTGGCATAGGCTATGTATCTTTCCTGTGCAGCTGCATCAATATCTTCATTGAGGTGATCAAATGAAATGATATCAAAGTTTTGAGGCGCATCAGTGATTTGTGACCCAACAGCATTTTTGAAAAGCCGGCCCTCTACACCCATTTCAGCCGCAGCCGTAGCATCAACATCCACTCCATCTTGGATATATGCATTTAACTCTTCTGTAATTTGGATTTGAGCATGCGTTAAGAAAGCATTCATACTCAAGCCATCTGCGGGATCGTACCCAGCCTCAATACTTTCAGAAACTAAAGTGTCTTCATGCAGGTCAATTTCCATGGGAGTTACGAGGCCTGTGGACGTGCCGTCACCCGAGGACAGTTTTAGATCTACTGTAAAAGTACTATCTACACCGTCTGTTAATTGAATTTGCTTGTCATCTCCAAATGCTTCTCGAAGTGCTATTTGGACTGCAGCAGCTAATTCCTCTCCATCGTAAACACCAGGGGGCACATCAATGGAGACAGGACCACTTCCGTCCACGTCAACCAAAAGAAAATCTTTTCCCCAAAATGTTCCCGGGACTGGACTCGCCACATCAGTAAGCGTCTGATATTCCATTGTTCTTTTAAATTGCATTGGATCAGTAACAATCTCAATTGTCCTGCCCTCTCCAAGATACGTCTCAAGCCCTTCACCAGTCAACATTGCAGGTGTGGATTTTTCAGGTTCTCCAAGATCATCGGCCTTGTATAAAGGAGATCCCTTACCCTCTAGTATATAACCTGGGTCTTCTGCAGAAGTCGTCGTTTGACCAAATTTATCTATTAGTAGAGCATTACCCTTAGTATCAGTAGATCGTGTTAATTCAGGAGTAATTTCAGCGCCATCGACAAACATTTTTGTATCATACTTAAATGTTTGGTCAGTAGCCGTTGGGTCTTGAGTTTTTATGTAGAAAACTGTTGCCGACTTGGGGTTTCCGCCATTATCAAAAATTGTTATAGAAGAAGAGGCCGAATAAGTTGTTGCATCATTAGCATCAAACTCGACATCGGCTCCAATAACCTCTGCATCAGACGGTAAATTAACACCCATTAAAATATTTTCCGTAGCTTGCGGCTCGCCAAAATTGGCAGCCAGCTGCATTTTGGTGGCACCGTCAAGGGTTTTATCAGATACAGCACCAGCTGTATCTACAGGATAGCCCAATAAAAATTGACCATTACTATCCACAATAAAACCATCTTCATTGACTGAAAAAGCACCATTTCGAGTGTAAACGGTTTGTCCAGCATTACCGCCACCCTGCAAGGCAAAAAAACCTTGACCAGAAATAGCCATATCTAAAGTATTTGTAGACTGAGAAATATTACCCTGTGAGAATTGCTGTTTGACTGACTTGGTCAGTGTACCTGTGCCAACCCCATTAGTCTGTAAAGGAGTTTGACTAAATATATCACCAAACTCTGCACGGCTTTTCTTAAAACCACTCGAACCAACATTTGCAATGTTATTCGATGTGGTTGAAATATCTGTTTGTGCGCCTTTCAAGCCGGTCAATGCTGTGTAAAAAGACATTTTTAACTCCTATTACGGTAAACTATTTAAAAAATTGCTGCAAAATATGTGCCAAAATTATGGTGAACTTTCAGACTATCGGAAATTTACTGCGCTTGAGACGTCAATGTCTCCGTAATCTTCTATGTTCAGTAAAACTTGTTTAGTATCACCCGATCCAACAGATGCCGAAATCACTCGCGAGTAGATTGAAGGACTCAATTGTTCTGGTCCACTACCTGTATCAATCAAAGCTTCTATCTTAACACGTTTCTTCTGGTCCAAAATATCTTGGGGTAGATCATTCCATGAAAAACCAACCAAACCAGCTGCCATTGGACCTAAGTCCTCCGAGTGTAATTCTTCATTTGTATCAGCATCAAAATATGTAAGCTTTGTCATGAAAGTCGCTTCTGGTAAATCTAAAACACCGTGCAGCTCGCCATCTTCATCTGGCCTTCCAATACTACCCGGCACTAAAACAGAATGACCTAATAGATTAGAGGCAGTAGCTATTCTGGCTTGGTCAAATTCTTCCACTAACTTACCAATTGAGGTGTTAACTTCTTGAATGCCTGTGACCGTTGAAAACTGAGCCATCTGGGCAATAAAATCTCCGTTATCCATTGGAGCAAATGGGTCTTGGTTTTGAAGCTGAGTAGTCATCAACTTTAAAAAATCAGATTGGCCCAAAGTATCGGACTTGGCCTTTTGAGCATCACTTTGTTTAGTAATTCCTAATTTTTCAAATAGTGCTGCTTGAGCACTGTTCGGATCTATTGTAGTCATGAGAACTCCTATCTACCCATACTAATTGTTCGCATCATCAACCCTCTGAGAGTACTGACGACTTCAACGTTATTTTCATATTGTCTAGATGCCTCTAGCATCTCTACCATTTCTTCCTCAGGGTTTACCGCTGCCATGTAAATGTAACCGTCTTTATCGGCTTTCGGATGACCGGGCTGGTAAACTTTTTCAGGTTCTTTATCCACGGCCACTACATCAACAACGTCAACACTGGATATTCCAGTTTTTTCAAGGTCATCCGCATATAATGTACTGAATACTGGCTTAATTGCGCGGTAGGCCTCTGCTTCTGATGAGGCTACGGATCTCGCATTTGCAAGATTACTTGCAACTGTGTTTAGTCTAACCATTTGTGCAGACATCCCACGAGCAGCGACATCAAAAATATTTTTTAAATCCGCCATCTTACTCACCCTTGATCGCTGACATCAGGCCAGAAATTTTTCTATTCAAAAACTCTAGCGATGTCTGATACTTCATTACATTTTCGGAAAACTGCATTTGCTCAACGTGGAGTTCCACAGTATTTCCATCCATCGATGGAGTGATATTTTGTCTGAATTTAACCCCTTGCTCATTGGGCCCTACACTCATTTCGAAGTGTCTTTTATTGGAAATATTTACCTTTCCAAAACCCATTTTAGAATTAAGCATTTGCTCAAAATCTAGGTCCTTGGCCTTGAAATTTGGGGTTGCTGCATTTGCTATGTTTGAAGCTAATATTTCATTACGTTGTGAACGAAGAGCTAAAGCTTCGGCATGTACTTTCAAATGACCTTCTATTGTCTTCACAACTATTTCCAATATTTGTTTTGCTTGGTTCGAATATTGCAAGTAGTGTGCCAAAGTATTGGAGTATAAAAAATGGAAGAAGAAAGTAATTCACAACTTCATAAAGACAGGAATAAAGTACTCGTCAAATTTGCTGACCACTCTTTTTCCTCAGCGTTAGATGAAATCAACTCTGAATTGAATGCAGAAAAAAACCACTCAAAAAAACTGGCTCTATTGTCCGCAAAAAGCTGGGTTTTAAGGAATAAATTATACGCGACACTCCATGATCCTTATATTTACTCACTCAACGAAGTTGAAAACACTGATATTTTTGATGGTGCCGATGATGAAAATGAAACGGCGATAGACAACCTCTTCGATGATGATGAAAAAAACGATGGCATGGTAGAAGTCGTAATGTTGAAAAATACTACACTCAATGGAACAAAGCTTGTTAAAGAAACAACCTTATCGGTAACTGAAGAAAGTGCGAATAAACTGATCGCCGACGGCAAAGCAAAATTGAGTGACGACAAATAGGTATAAAAGTTTGAAAAAATAATTAAGAGATCTGTTCAAAAATTCCTCAGATAAGAGGATATCTCCAACTTATATCGCGAATGTCAACGCTTAGTCCTGGTTGCGAAAAAGTTCGGCTCAGCAAATATTCTTCATTGTAACTATCAGTATATAAAAATATCGATGCATGACGTGGTGGAATACACTTTAAAAGATCAAAAAAATCAGAAAAGTTTTTTTCGTCTAAATTAATTACTGCGCTGGCCAGAGGCCTTTTATCATCAAACTTTAAAAAGCCTATTGGACCAATGTCCTGCTGTTTTAATTGAAACACTACATTACAGTGATAATTTGGAAGCTCCGATATATTGCACGACAGCGAAATATCATGCCCTTTGTCCAACTGCCGCTTTAATATTTCAGCGCTTAATACTGTCAATTGTAATTGATTTCTTATCTGACTTCCATCATCTGAAAAATCAGGCATTTACTTGGCTTTCAATCAAGGTCTTGAGTTTTTTTATCGCTGCAGATTTTATTTGAGATACACGCCCAGTAGACACAGATAAAACTTCTGCAATCTCGTACACATTTAGTTCTTCCACGTAGTATAATTGCAAAACCATTAATTGTTGTTCGTTTAGGTCTTCTAGTTTTCCACGCAAAATATCTTTCAGCTGACCGTTGAAGATTTTTTCTTCAACGCTTTTATCAGTGGCAAATAAAAAGTCTCCATATGCCTCAGAGGCCTCTTCCAAACTTTGGTGCTGACTAGCGGCAAAATCATGTTGCCACGACATAACTTCAGCTATATCCACGTTCAATTCCTTAGCGATTTCTTTGACTTCGGGCTCCCTAAAAAGCTCCTTTTCAAGCTTTCGTTTTGCTCTTTCGTAGTCTTGCTTTCGCCTTATCGTTCCTCGGCAAAGATTTGACGATTTCCTTAAATAATCAACAATTGCGCCTTTAATTCTTAATTTAGCGTATGAAACAAAATTTACATCTTCTTTTGGAGTATAGTTATGAGCCGCTTCAACCAAGCCAACCATCCCCAATTGTAGCAAATCATCAACCTCAACAACTTTCCCTACTCGCCCAACATAATAAAACGCAATTTTTTTAACAACGTCCAAATTATCGTTGATCAGCTGCGCTTTATCGTCCTGGTTATGCGTGTATCCGTGTAACATACTATCAAATTATTTATTAAAAAACTTTATACCATTGGATCTATTTTCTTCAAATTCCAGAAAACATTTCGCAATAGATGTGAAACTTTTCTTCAGCGTTTGATCCAGCGATTTGTTTAAAACTACTGGTTTTCTTGCAACAATTGAAGATGAAATTAGGTTGCTTTTCGGTAACCAGCCCGCATACTCTACTTCGATTGCAAGGAATTTTGTCACTATTTTTTTGAAACTTTCAAAACTTTTTTTGGCCCCAGCAGCATTTACGGCTAGATTAACAACTACTGAAACACTATGTAAATTTTTTTCAATATTTAGCGCTTTGATAAATGCATAGGCATCCATAAAGCTTGTTGGTTCGGGAACCAATACAACGACAACTTTGTCACAAGCGGCGGCAAAATCTATACTGGCATCTGAAGCACCGGCAGGTGTATCTACAATTAAATAATCTAAGCTATCTTCAAGCGAGTCTAGTGACCGGATTATCTCCCATCTCTTTTTACTATCTAAGTTTAGAAGCTCTAATATACCAGAACCTCCAGGTATTAATTTCAAACCACTAGAAGTTTCATGTATTACCTCGTCGATATTGATATCATTTTCTAAAATATCTTGAACAGTATTTTGCACCTTTTGATCCAGCAAAATATGAGAATTAGCCATTCCAAAATCTGCATCGAGCAGTGCAACTCTCTTTCCTTCCATGGATAGTCTTATAGAAGAATTAACAGCCAGAGAAGTCTTACCAACGCCTCCCTTTCCGCTTGATATTGCGATCGTTTTGACCATTATTGAAGTTCCTCACTTCCCACTGTTTTTACAATGTGAGACATTACTTTCTCTACCTGTGCAAAAAATAGACCGTCTGTTTCTGTTTCTATTCCAGAGAAAAACATACACTTATGATTTAACTCTACAAATGCTGATATCTCCGACAGAGACAAGTCACATAAATCTAATTTTGTGATTGCTAAATACTCATTATGTAGTGTGCGCTTTGGCAGATTTCTTTTGAGATACTCATAGCTATTCCCAACTGGACAAACATTAATAACGCTTATTTTTAATTCTGGATTTCGCTTATAAATTTCTAATAAAACCCGATCTATATCTTCAGCATCTTTAAGTTCAGAAATAGCTATCTCTTTCAAGCCACCCTTAGCCTTATCATTTTTAGAGGCCCAAGTATTGATTTTAGCGGCTATAGCCTTGGAATTTTCGCCCTCTATGGTTTTACATTCTTTGATTTCTTCTCTGCTTTCCATAAGTTTTGATAGTTTTCTCGACAAGACTGATTTCCCAGAAAATGTAGAGCCTATGATCAAAAATAGGTCACTAGACTCAAAGTTTGGACATTTACCATTAACAAACATCTTCGAAAGAGCTTTTGCCATAGTCTCCAAACTTTTATCCACGGCATTTTCATTTAAAAGTTCAACAATATTTTTTGAAACACCAGAAGATTGGAATAAATTAGAAATCGATTTTTTATCAAAAGATCGTTCTGATCGAATGTCTTCATTGGATAATTTTTCGATTTTTTGCAGTTCGGCTTTTATATTCTGAATGCTTTCCTTGACTGTAGGCTGTTGAAAATCATTTTTGTTATTTGCCTCATTTTTACCTACTCCTTCAATTTTGGGAACTAAAACGTCAGCAAATTTTGTTACTCTATGCTCACTATCTAAAATAAGTGGTTCTGACTGTTTTTGATAATTCGAAGGGTCATCGTTTGTTGCAACAATTTCAATTTTTCCGTCGACTTTAGTGGTCGAGACAATTAATGCATCAGATCCAAGTCTTTTTTCCACTTCCTCCATTGCTGCAGCGCTATCGGAGGCTTGTACTTTAATTTCTACCATTTTTTAGTCTCCACCTTCTGCAACTCACTCATCATTCTCTTCCTCTCCACCAATCGTGAAAGCTATCTCAACACTACGGTTCTCAGGCAGTTCCGTAAAGCTTAGAACATTTACTGAAGGAAGTTGAGCTCGAACAAAATTTGCTACATGCCGCCTAATTTGAGGAGCTACTATCAGAAAAACAGCTTTATCTTCACGACTAAGTGCTTCGGACGCATCATTTACATTAGATAAAATTCTCTTTGCCAATGCTCCGTCAAGTAGAAGCATCTTCTCATCTGGGTTTTGCCGAACTGATGTCACGATAAGCTGTTCAAGATCTGGAGCGAGAGTCAGTAAAGGCAATGTTTCTTTGAACTTTGTTAACCTTTGAATAAGTAAAGGCACTAGTTTTGGTCTGATAGCCTCTGATATATCGTCGTTGGCCATTTTTTGTACATTAAGAACAGCCAATTCGCTAATTACAACATGTAAATCAGAAATTGGAACAGCCTCTCTGAGTAAATTCTGAAGTATCTTAGTCAATTGATGCAGCGGCACAATTTTTGGGACTACTGTCTGCACAAGATTAGGCTGCGACAATTCTAAATCATCCAACAGTGCCTGCACTTCATCCTGACCCAGCAACTCAGATGCGCTATTCATTAAAATTTGACCCACATGAGTTATAAGAACAGAAGTTGGGTCTATAGTTACATAGCCTTTCGATTGCGCATCCTTATCAAGCTCTGGTTCGATCCAGATAGCATCAACGCCGAATGCAGGCTCTTTGACTTTAATGCCGGTTAATTCAAATTGAACATTATCACCTGGAATGGCCAAAATTTTATCATAATACACCGTGTCATCCGCAACGATCTTTTCCCCTATCTTAATTTGATACTGAGAGGGTTCCAAATCAATGTCATCTCTTATTCTAATACCAGGCACAACAAAACCTAGTCTTTTTGATGTCTCTTTTCTCAATTTCGTTACACTAGGAACAAGGCTATTTTCGTCAGATTGAGATACTAGGCTGACTAGACCAAAACCAATATTCAACGAAATTTTTGCATCATCTTTTACGGAGCTTACATCAAAGTCATTATCATTTTCCTCAGCCTCTTGATCTTCTTGATCTTCTTCATCAATCGGGGCTGCTAACTCTCTTCTGCGCGAAAAGAAAGCCAGTCCTGCAGCGAGTGCAGCAAAAAGTATAAACAGTTTGTTAGGCATCCCGGGGACTAAACCGAGTGCCAATATAACCAATGAGGTGGGAATCCAGGCAGCAGAAAGATTAATCTGTTTTGAAATATGCTCAGACATATTTTGCGCCGAAGAAACTCGTGTCACAATAATAGCAGTAGCAATTGATAATAGCAGTGAAGGTATAGCCGCGACTAAACCATCACCAATAGCTAAAAGAATGTAAGCCTCTGCTGCCTGTCCCACAGATAAGTTATGCTGAAGAAGACCTATAATTAGTCCACCAACAACATTGACAAGTAAAATCAGAAGACCTGCAATCGCGTCACCTTTTACGAATTTTGAGGCACCGTCCATAGAACCATAAAAATCTGCTTCTTTTGCAACTTCTGCTCTTCTTTCTTTAGCCTCTTCCGGTGTTAATATGCCGGCGTTAAGGTCAGCGTCGATTGCCATTTGTTTCCCTGGGAGAGCGTCTAAGGTAAAACGTGCAGCAACTTCTGAAACGCGCCCTGCACCTTTTGTAATAACAACTAAGTTAATAATAACAAGGATCGCAAATACAAATAAACCAACTGCATAATTACCAGAAACAATAAACTCACCAAAAGCTTCGATAACCTGACCAGCAGCATCCGGACCGGTGTGACCATCTTTTAAAACAATTCTGGTAGAGGCAACGTTCAGACCTAGCCGCAGAACGGTAGCTATCAATAATAAATTTGGAAATGAGGAGAAATCCAGTGGGCGTTGAGTATGAAGAGCAACCATCAAAATCAATAAAGATAAAGTGATGTTTAAAACAAAAAATGTGTCAAGCAAAGCAACTGGCAAAGGTAATACTAGCATTGCCACCAGCGCAATAATCCCAAATGGTAAAAAATAATTTACCAAACTGGGTGCGAAGGTTTTTAGATTCAGTTTGTCAGCTCTTTCCATTTCACTTACCATAATTAAAATTCGTCAAATTTTTGAACTATAAGATATTGCTTTTAAAGATTTTTTTATAAAAAGCTTATTTTATAATTCTATCATTTATTACTTTAAGCATAAACTGTGCCATTGAAGATTTTGAAGAATGTAGAGATAACTAGAAAACAAAAAGCACTATAATCAAAAAAAAGTAATAAATATAAACTTTCAGTCCTATTCTGGCATAGATTTTGCTCAAGTGTGACAACGGCAAATAGGATATTGATATGTTGTTTACACAAAAAAGCTTTTTTAAATTTATCGTGCCAACCGTCCTTATGGCTCTTGGTGCTTGTTCTCCTCAGGGACAATTTTTGAACCCTCTTGCAGTTCAAAATTCAACACCATCTCCGCAACTCGATAGTCAGCAGTCTCTGCAAAGCTCTAGTGCTCTTTTGAATGAAAGACGATCAGCGGAAACTTCTAAATATTATGTACCGAGTGTAACCGCCATTGGTTTTTCTTCAATCGCCATTCAACCGTCAAAAAGTTTAAACCAAAGACGATTGATGGCAATCCGAGCGGCTAAATTAGATGCGTATAGAAATTTAACGGAACAATTGCACGGCATTTATATCCAAGGTGAAACAACTATTGGTGAAGCAGTTTTGACATCAGACAAACTAGGCGCCGCACTGAGGGGAACTGTTATTGGCGCTCGAACAGTCAAGATCGAACCAACTGGCAGTGACACTTATCAAGTTGAACTCGCTGTAAGCCAAACACACGTCGATAGACTAATAAAAGCCTATCGAAATGGACTTTTATAAAAAGTAAATTTGATGGTGCGTGGTAAATTTAAATATTTTGCAAGCTTTCTTGTTTTGATTGCTTGTCTTGCACTGTCAAACATATCGCGAGCGGCCAATTTAATTACCACTGATGGCGTAGCCGTCATCACTTCTAAAATAGATAAAAAACTATTTAGAACTCGAGCTATTGAAAATGCACTCCAGAACTTAGTGTCGCAAGGATCACAAACAGTCGATAGTTTTTCGATCATTGAAAATGGAAAAATTTTATTAGATCAAGTTCACTTGGCCTCTAAGTTAGGTATTCAAGAGTACAGCGTAATAAAAGAAGAAATCAAAGGTAAATTCTATCACGTAAGTTTGAGTGTTGTGGTTAGTGATAACCAAGACAAAGAGATAAACAAAATCTGTCGAAGAGCTGGTCCTCCTTCTATGGACCTCTCCGTAAATATAGAAATAGAAAAAAATAAATTGCCACCCTGGGCCATATTTGCTGAGGGTTTTATTCATCGGGCGATTGAAAATCATGAATTTGCACCCAGCTTAAAAAGTCCCAGCTCCCATAATGAAAGGCAAATAAAGGCTACTGAACTCTATTCAGTATACAAAAAAGATAATGCAAAAACTTTGCCTAAAAATTATTATAAGCTCCACGCAACGATAGTTGTGGAAGCAGTCCATAATAACAAGTTTCTAGAAAAAAACCTTGATCTCAAAGTTACAGTTTCATCACGTATTTTGAGAAAAGGAGAAAAAATTCTCGAAAAAAATATCGCAAATCACTTTCCGATTATACAGAAAAATTTAAATGGGCTTCTAAACCCGGTTAACAGAAAAGATTGGCCTGCAACCAAGAAAAAAATAACAAACTTTATTCTGGAAAACCTGGACCGACAACTGGCTGATTTAGATTGCCTAAATTTTTATCCAAAAATATATGCAGAAGCTGGCAACGCTTATATAGATTATGGAAGCTTAGACGGAATTATCCCGTCAGATATGTTTTTATTGAAAAATAGCAACGCAAAAAAGATTTATTTCCAACTTGAAAGTCTCGGGAAACATAACGCCAAAATAAAGTTAATTTCCAAAATTGAAGCACTAGAAGAATTGATCGGCTCAGAAGTAGAAGTGGTATCAGGTTCATGAGCTTAAATTTTATAAAGCAAATTAGTTTTTGTTTAATTATCTTCATCTTTTCAGCAGATTACCTGAAAGCTGGTAATTTAGTGAATGGGGCTATGATCAAACAACAAGCACAAACTTACTTTAAAAAGAATAATCTGGGACTGAGCCTTATTGTTTCAGATAAACGTACTTTTTTCCCTTGCTCTTCATTCTTAGAATTCAGTCAAAGGACTAAAAATGATTGGACCACCATTTTGGTAACCTGCCCAAATGAAAACTGGTCGACGTTAATTCGTTCTCAACAATCCACTGTCAAAATACTCGATGATGATAAAAACTTAGTCTTTGAGCCACATAAGATCGTGGCGCTGACAAAAAATATATCCAAAGGCCAAGTTGTATCTCACGACGACATTGTCTTAATCGATAGACCTTCAACAAAATTCCATGGTGCCTTCAAAGACATTAAAGAGGTTGTGGGTCGTAAAGCTAAAGTCAGCTTGGCCTCAGGCACTGTTGTTAAGGCCAGGCACCTGGAAACAGTATATCTTATAAATAAAGAAGATACTGTCTTGGTGATAGCGCAGAATAACAAATTAATGATAACCACTTCAGCTAAAGCCTTGGAAGAAGGGCAATTAGGTGATATGATCTCAATAGAAAATATTAATTCAAAAAAAGTTTTAAAGGCGATTATCACCGGTAGAAAAAAAGTTTCACCAATAACTAACATGTAGCTAATAGATGTCGTATGTAGTAGCGAAAGGAGTTTCATAATGGTTGATACAGTAAGAAATAGCCCAAATACTGGGTCTGCAACTGTTCAAGACCAGAAGAAGTCGCGCGTGTCACAAGCAGAGACGTCACAAACTTCAGCTGCTGATAAGGCAGCTGCGGTTAGCAGCCAGTCTGTCAGTGTTGATTTGTCTGTAAGTGAGAAAGTAAAGTCACTATCTAGCGAACCACCAGTTAATATTGAAGTGGTAAATGAAATACGCCAGAAAGTGTCGGAGGGACGCTACCCTATTGATTTAAATGCTATTACAAATAAGCTATTTGAAAGCATTAAGGAAGGCGAAGGATAGAGTAGCAATGGATATCGAGGGTTTAATTGAAAATCTGAAAGCCCTATCAGATATCTTAAAGTCAAGGCCGATACGCGAAAGTGTGAGCTTAAACGACTTTAAAAACAGTTATGATAGGTTCGAGGCAGTGGTTTCGGACCTCAAAGTCATGTCTAAAAAATCCATGCAACGGGATTCTGCAAAATTACGATCAACTTTGGAAAGTTTACAAAAAATTATTTCTGAACTTGATGAATTATGTGACGACCGGCTCAATCTTCTCGATTTTGTTTCAGAGATAACACCCGTAAAAGAAATTAAGGATTAATCTTCCCAAAAGTTTCTGCTGATTGATCCTGCTGCTGCAATACCTCCTCTAGAGTCAGTTGTTTTGTAGTATTTTGAAGAAGATCAGTCACGCCCTCTAGGCCATATGCCTGGGCAATGGACAGCCAGACATAAGCGGATTTGTAGTCAGGCACAACCAAGAGTTGCGTGTAAGTTTGTCCAAGTTTCAATGCTGAAGATTGATCGCCATCATTTGCTAATGACAAGAGTTCTTCTATCACTTGATTGGCCACGGTATCCCTAAGTGCCTCTGTAATTGACGAATATATAGTCTCGACTTGGTCAAGAGCAGTTTCATGACCGTTCAAATGAGCATACCAAGACCAATAAAGCGCATTCTTGAAATTTTTTGGGGTTCCCAATCCGTTTAAATTTAAAATCGCAAGATTGAATTGCGCTTCCGGCAAACCAGAAGTAGCCAAGAGTTCAAATTCTTTCACTGCTTCAAAATATTTTTTTTCACTGACAAATTTAACGGCATTTTCAAATTTCTTTATTTGATCAGCGTTCTCACTGGCATGACTGTCGCCTAAGACAGTTTTTGCCCCAAACACTGACAAAAATAAAAGAAATAATACTGATTTTTTCATTGCTCTGCTACCATGACTAATTTTAACTCAAGAAGTTTTCTTTTTTTATTTTTTTCCGTTTCATATACGATCACTCTTGGGCGCTGATTTTTTTCCTTTTTGAACTCCACCGAAACTCTGTCAGGCAAATAAACCCCCCCTCGTTCAAGTATTTCGATAGGATACTGATAAAATGCATCTAAAAAACGCTTATCAATCCAAGTTCTGGCTAAAGCCTGACCCAAAACTTCTGGGAGGTATTGCTGGATCTGGTTCTCATTTTCTAAAATAATATCTTGCTCGCTGAAGCGCGAAAGATCTTGATCATCCAAATAGTTTAAATCTGGTTTACGAAAACCTGCCTTTTCACCCAATTTCTTTAAACTATTTTGGATCTTCTGGAACACCATAAAACCTTAAATATCATTATTCAGAGAATTGTTTATAAGAAACTTTCTATTTAAGCTAGCAATAGCACAAATCACAATATAACCTATAGAAAATAAAATCCCAGGAGAGGCAGCATCCTGATGAATTCAATCGACAGCAAGATAATTGGGCAATCTCAGCCAGCCGTCGAATTAAAGAAAATGATAGGACTGGTGTCTTCGTCAAACTCTCCTGTCATTATTAATGGTCCAACTGGTTCCGGAAAAGAACTGGTTGCAGAGGCAATTCATGAAGAAAGTAGAAGAAAAGGTAATTTTATAGCACTAAATTGTGCCGCTATTCCAAGTGAGTTAATGGAAGCAGAAATATTTGGCTTTGAAAAGGGAGCATTCACTGGCGCGCTTAAAACGACAATTGGGAAGTTTGAGCAAGCAGATAAAGGAACTCTGTTTTTAGATGAAATTGGGGATATGCCTTTCGGTTTGCAAACTAAATTACTGAGAGTTTTGGAAAATTCTGTCATTTCCAGGGTAGGAAGTAATAAAGAAATTAGATTGGACGTTCGTATAATTTGCGCAACACATAAGAATTTAAGTGAGCTTGTTGAAACAAATGTATTTCGAGAAGATTTATTATTTCGTTTGAATGTTTTTCCAGTATCCGTCCCAAGTCTTAAAAGCAGAGCGAAGGATATACCCGATCTCGTTCATCACTTCTTAAATAGCAAAACAAAAACTGATAAGAGTAAAAGGCCCCATTTCGAAGAAACGGCAATTGAAGCCCTTAAAACTTATGACTGGCCAGGCAACATCAGAGAAGTTAGAAATGTCGTCGAAAGATCGTTAATTTTTTTCCCAAGTCAGACTGTTTCAGGCGACGACGTTAAACAATATCTGATTTCCGTAAATAATAGCGTAATTACCAGAGCTGAGGAACAAAAGGTAATTTGGTCGGAACTTGACGAACTTGGAGATTTACCTTTCACTTCTGATGAAGAAGAAGTAAAAAGTTTGCCGATTCCGGAAGATTTTGCAAATTGGTTTGAAACAAATAATTCAGTAGATTTGCGATTACTTTTAAGAGACATTGAGATTGTGTTTATAGAAGCCGCACTAAACCGAAACAACGGAAATACGAGTGAAGCTGCTAAAGACTTAAAACTTCTCAGAACAACTTTGATAGAAAAGGTAAAAAAGTACGGACTTTAGAACTCTAGTTCTTTTGCTTTTTCCAAGCCTCTATAAAATTCTCTAGCAAGGACTTTGTGCTGTTAAATTCGGTCATTGACTTTTCCATGTCGCCAAATTGAGCAGTATATCTATTTGTAATTAATTCTTCGCGCGTTTCGAGCTCCGCCAATCTCTCTTCAATATCCGTATTCGTATTTTTATAAGACTCGTTGGCGCTAGCCAAAGATGACTCCAAATCAAGTATAGACGTCATCATTTCATCAATTTTATTTGCAAAACTTTTTCCTACATAAACATCAAAATCTGCAGGCTCTTCAGCTGCAGATACTATAACCAAGCCTGGATGGGATAGAGAAGTAAATCTACTGCCGCCATTATAATCAATCCTCATTAAATCCACATCACCAAATGTCCAATCATCGCCAACTTTTGTCACGGTATAAGTACCCTCATCTATATAAGTATATTGGGATTTTGTAGCCGTTACAGAGGCTGAATTTGTCGATAAGTTATCATCTTTAAGTGCGGTAAAATATTCCGGGTTTGTTGAAAACGTTTTCTCAAAAGTTACAGTATCTAAATAATATTCTCCATTGCTATCCGTTTTAATGCCGAGTTGGGAGAAATATATAGAATCTTCACCGTAGCCCTCTAGAGGTTCAACAGCTAAACGTTTAAAATTAGATTTAATTGTCGTCGTAGCCGGATCCATGGCAAGTGGTCCGTTCTCATCTCCCTCAATATCTATGTAAGTCAGACGATCAATTTCAGTCTTAAATTCATTCAGTGAAAAAATAACATCCTCAACAGTCTGGCGAACAGAATCTTCGGACCGAACAATCCCTACGGTTGCTGCATCTGCAAACTCAGATTTCAGTTCAATAGACGCACCTTCTATCAGATCTGTGATAGAATTTTTTTTCCGTGTAACTGCCACACCGTCCAACTCAAAAGACGCATTTGACGACAATTGACTAAAGCTGTTGGTAACGCTATTGGCGGTTGCATGCGCGGCCGGATCGGTCGGTGTTTCCCACCTTGCATCATCTGCTGCACTTCCGGTTCCATCGCTCAGAATTCTGAAGCCATTTTCAAAACCAGTATCGTCTCCAGATATAATAACGGAATAGCTTGTTCCTTCTCCGGTAATATCTATGATTTGGGCTTCTAAATCTGCCATGTCATTAATTAACCCAACCACTTCACCAACAGTTTGGCCGGTAAAACTTAAACTACTTTCCGTTGTGGCATCGGCATCAGTGAACGTATATGTCCCTGCAGCCTCTGTCCATGAACCAAAATCAACGGTTAAACTAGCTGTAAAGGTATCTGTCAAATTGGCAAATCCAGCTAGCTCAAAGACCATTTTTTTAGCTAAAGTTACATTTTCAATAGTGTGGTTTCCAGGCTCGATTTGTGCTTCGTCGGTGGTGTTGATCTCAACTCCTGTTGTATTTGTAGAAGTTATATTGAAAAATGTATCGCCAGCGATTGTATCAAAGTTTGTTTGGGTTAATGCAACCTGAGAGTTCAAAAACCCTATGCCTGAAATTGCATTTTCTGTTTTTTCTAGCTTGGTCGTTTGCATTGCGCGCTTTGGCTCTATCTCAGATGCAACTATAGCTGTAACGAGCTCAGAAACATTAAACCCAGAACCACCTTGGTTTACCAAACTTAGATAATCAGGTTTTGCTACTTCACCCATTTTTATAATACTCCATAGAAATTAACGACACAGGCTAAAAAAGAATTAGGCCTAATAAGTAATTTCTATTTCAATGCGTCTATTTTCTTCTCTACCGGCAGCAGTTGTATTGTCTGCAACTGGCGAAACTTCTCCCTTGCTCACTGCAGAAAGGCGATCGCCATCTATTAGACCGGTTCTCTGTATTGCCTGCACAACACTTGATGCCCTGCCAGCAGCTAAATCCCAATTATCTCTAAATTGCGCATTAGATATTGGAACATCATCCGTGTGCCCAGTGACTGTAATTTTACTTTCAGGGCTCATAGCCGCAAGTGATATCCTATCTAATATCCGCTGAGCTTCATCCGTAAGATCGGCCGTACCTGAGGGGAATGCACCGCCGGAGCCCACAGTAATAAATACTTTGTCATCGCGCTGCTCAACCTCGACTAACCCTTGATCAATCTGTTGCTTAAGCGCAACCGTTAGTTCATCCGTGGTTCGTGACGCATTCTGTTGTTTGTCGAACGCTTCCTGTGATGATCCACCCAGTCCCTCACCATTTTGAGGAGAAGCTTCATCCATGGCCGCTGCCAGTTTTTCTAATTCTCCCTCTATTCCACCGAAGAGTACCTCATTTTCAGAAGCTCCAGACTTTTGTCTAGCTTCGTTCAGGGCCTCGAGGGTTTCAGCAATCATTGTACTCACATCCTCGTCGGAAGTCTTCTCTTCGGGAAAGTTAATGACTACGTTCTCTCCAAGGGTCTCAACCGTAACTTCGCCGGTATCTATTGCTTTCTTAAGTTGATCAGCGAGCTCTGTTGCATCGAGTTGCTCCGCGCCCTCTCCGCCCTCACCTTCAAAGTCAGAATCTTTTTGTTTATCGGCCTCACTCCCATCGGGAGCATCTTCAGATTTAGTCTTTAGTTCCAATTCAGGAGCCTGCAACTCAGTCGTCTCCTGTCGAAGTGTTTCGGTTATTGCAGGCGTGGGGTTAGGGCTAAAATTGAGAGAAATAACCGTTGTGCCTTTTGGCTGTTCGACAACTGGAACAACTTTTTGAACACCAAACGCCTCTCTAAGTGTACCTGAAATTTGTTTAAACTTTGGTACGTTAAACTCTGCAAAAGATAGAATAAGAACAAAAAATGCCATCAACAGCGTAGCCATATCGGCAAAAGTGGCCATCCAGGCCGGGGCACCGGCCGGTGGACACTTCGGGCACTCTTCTTCTTCCTGCTCTTCTTCTAAAACTTCTTCAGCCATTTAATCAAATCAATCCTAATCAGGCTAAGCCGCCAACTCAAATTTACTTTGCAACTTAGGAGGTAAAGCGGCTGCCATTTGATCCTGAATATTTCTTGGAGATTCACTGCGAGCGATACCTCTAAGACCTTCAAGAACAATCTCTCTGTAAACAATTTCGTAGGATGTGTAGTATTCTAATTTGCCAACAATGGGCGCAAAGAGCACGTTTGCAACAAATGCACCATAAAGCGTAGTCAGCAAGGCAACGGCCATCGCAGGCCCGATAGACTTGGGATCGCCCATATTACCCAACATCAAAACCAAGCCGATGAGCGTACCGATCATTCCCATTGCGGGTGCGACATCAACCCATCCTTGAACCACGCCTTGGTTTACTTCGTGACGAGCTTTCATGGATGCTATTTCTGATTTCATTTGCTTGACAAGCTTTTGCTCATCAGCACCATCGACAAGCATTTGCATGCCTTTTTCGAAAAATTTATCTGGAACAGGTTGACCCTCTAGGGCCATCATGCCGTCTTTTCGAGCCATACCTGCAAGTTCCACCATGCGCTCAACTGTTTCGTCTAACTTCTTTATAGGCGGTAAAAAGGCTTTCGCCATTGCTCCAAAACTACCTAAAAATACAGGTAAAGGGTTCGCATACATGACGGCGAAAAATGTTCCACCAAACACAATAAATATCGACTGTGTATCAATAAAAGGTGCGACGCCACCCCCTGCAATCATAGCAGCAAGGATGGCCCCCACCGCACCGATTAATCCAACTAACGAAGCTATGTCCATTACAGCACTCCAACTATCTCGGGTCTAAATATTCAAGAATTGTACCATTTATAAAAATAAAGTTGGTTTTATGGCACATATACTCCATTTTAGTACAAAAATAGGAAGTATCAAAATGTTCTATCGCTTTTTTACAATAATTTTTCTTCTTTTTACTTGGGCAAGCCCAAGTTTTAGCCAATTTTTCGAAGATGGTCATACAATCAAAGACGTCCGAAACAATATCATCTGGCTGAGATGTACGGTCGGACAAACCTGGGATTACGATGCTAAAACATGTGTTGGAACGATCGTTAAACTTAATCACGATGAAATTGAAATAGCAAGAACACAAGCGGCAGAACAGCTCGGAGGAAATTGGCGTTTACCAACATGGAAAGAACTAGTGTCACTTGTATGTGAAACATGTGAGAAACCTAAAATAAACGAAAAATATTTTCCAGAAATCTCTCCTGAAGCCTACTGGACCCAAACTCAAAACAAATTCAACTCTAAAATGTATTGGACGGTTAATTTTATGACGGGACACAATTACTCAAGGTTTTTTGCTTATCAGCAGCTGCCAGTACTATTTGTACAAGATCGTTAACTCAAGCCTAAAATAGTTAAGAATATAACGACTAAGCAAACAAAAACGGCCGATACCTCCATAACTTGGGATTTGGCTAGCTTAACGCTCACATGATACGAGTCTCGTGTTTTCTCAACCATATCGTTATAAATTCTGATACCACTTTCATACGCATCTAAATAGGGCTGCTCTAAATCGTGCAGCCGCAAGTCGGAATAGTACTCACTATTTTGACCCTTCATAAATGTCTCTATGTCTGACGCCATGTCCTCAGATAAGTCGAAGGCTTGTGGCGTGGGTACGCCTTTAAAAAACAAAAACGGAACTTCTGGATAAATTTTCGCAATTGGATTATAGGGTAAGGCCTTAACGAATAAGTAAAGACATTTAAGTTCATCTGCCATACTAAAAGAATTAACCATTTCGTGATGAGTAATTTCACCAATGTTCATCGACTTAACTGCGTTAATCATTTTTAAAGCAAATTCTGAACTTTCTCTTGGATCAGTGGCAATTTCCTGATCGTTCTCAACCTCATTAACATCTGAGTTTTCGTTTTGCAGGTTATCGTCAACAATCTGTTCTGCCGGTGCATTCATTTTCATACATCCTGTTGGCTTCTTAATTTACATAGTAATAAAGCCTTGAAATTTAAAGAGACACAGCAAAAAATATACCACTAAGACATAAATCTTTCTAAAAAAAAGGGCGGTACTAGGTACCGCCCATAAGTTGTTGAGATAGTTTCGTATTAGTTATTATTATTATTTCGCAAATATTTTATCTCTTTGTTGTTCTATTTATTTAACTTATCAGCTGAAGTAGCCCCTGCTGTCCCAAGTTTGCCTGTGCAAGCATGGCTGTCGCCGCCTGCTGTAGGATTTGATTTTTAGCGAGGTGAGCTGTCTCCATGGAGAAGTTCACATCATTTACTGTATTGTATCCAAGCTCATACTGAGCGGTTAGATCTGTCGTATAGTTCACTGCACTTTCTAAGGCTGCATACTGAGAACCCGCCTGTACACGTGCTGTGTTAACCTTAGCCTGAACCGCTTCGATTAAACTTGTTAAATCATTTGTACCTGAAACTCGTTTAAACGTTGCGCCATCCGCCAAAGCATTTAAATCGTCCAGGTCAGCGGCGGCATCAACCGTAAAAGTATCACCAATACTAAGATCACCTGTGTGATCTGTATCTGCAATAATTAAAACTACATCCGCATCTGCTGCGTCCGCATCGCCATCACCATCACCATCAGTCATTGCACCCAACGTAACGACTTCATATTCAGCACCTTGAGCAAATCCGTTATCAGCATCAGCGCCAAACGCCTTGGCAGCAACTGCATCTGAGGGAAGTAATCTTAGACCAATTGTGGCATCAGTATCATTTGGTCCACCATCAATTGTTCTGGCAGTACTGCTATAAAGCTCTGAGTAATCAAGCGTTCCTAT
>JBJLGF010000032.1:0-110892 GCA_045564975.1 Paracoccaceae bacterium | reverse complement strand
AATTTGGGAAATATTATCTTTTATCAGGTCTACTTGGCCAAAACATATTCAAGAAGCCCACGCGACGCGTCATCCTTTTGAGTGATATCTTCAGTTTGTTTTATTTCCAGTAAATCTTATAAAGTTTCTTTATGGGCTTAATGTTCTTTTCTTGCTTACTTATTCTTGCTTTGAAGTTACGCATTGGTTTCCTCAAAAAAAGTTTAATTTGATTTTAAAACTTTTTCTATCAACGGGTTGATTATATGGGCATGCGTCAGTGGAGCCATATGTCCACCTTCACTGTATTTGATATAACGCCACTCAGGTATTTTTGATTTTAATAAACTGTTAATGTCTTTTATAGACTGAATTGTATCTTCGCTCATTAAAACTGTAGTGTTAGGGGGAAGACTGTGTTTCCATTCTTCGATTGAAATGGTTTCGTTCATTACACAGTCCCACTCATGGTAGTTTGGTTTAAGTGCAGAGACTAACTTATCTTGTCTATCACTATCCATATCTTCCCAGCTTCCATTGCCATTCCAGTAATCAGAAAAATATTGAGCTGCTATGTTCCAAGTTTCTTTATCTCCATTTCGTTTGATTACGTCGCAGAGAGCCACAGCTTCTTTGTATCCGTCGCTTTCCTTATTATTCGAAAGCAAATAAAATGGGTTGGGTTCGATTAAAATAAGTTTATTAACTTTTGGTTTGTGAATTTTAGCCGCCATCATTGCAACGCTACCACCAAAGGAATGGCCGATGATATTTATCGTTGTTTCGTCCGCTAAAATTTCTTCCAATAATGATACATGGTCGGCTAATGTTTGCGGGTTTGGTTGTGACCAAAATGGAGTAGTGCCATATCCGTACAAGTTAGGAGCAAGAATACGATAACTTGATGACAGTAGCTCTATAAGTTTACGCCATTGCTTATTTCCTGCTGCAGTAGAATGCAGAAGTAATACGGTTTCTCCTTGGCCTTTTTCTATGTAATCTAACTTCATTAATCTAGCCTATATACTGAACGGGATGGAGCAAGCTCTAACTCTTCTCTAGCTTACTTATTCTTGCTTTGAAGTTACGCATTAGCAGTTTCCAATGCCCGAAGCCTTTCTTCTATCTCAGTTAGCTCCAGAGTACGTCTGTAGCTATCGATAAGCCCCATGACACGTGGTTGCTTCAATTGGAGTAAGCTCACCCTCACTGACGGCTGTGAGAAAGCTGCTGGCGTTTTAGGTTTCAGACATAATAGACAGAATTGGTCCCATGGTTTCTTCAACTAGAGAATGACCAGTTTCCTCAATTGTCTGTTTGCGCATCTCTTGTCGTTTCGCATTTTCTTCCTGAGCGTCTTCTTCAGAAGCAAAAATGATGACTGATTGATGAGTATTTTCGTCAATTTTAAACCAAATAATGTCTTCAGCTTTAGTTTTAGACCTGTGTTCTCGGTGCCATGCTTGCATGGTTTCTGGACTAGGAACGCCATTAGGCCAAGACCACTTTGTATGAATTGCATATTTTGCCATTTTATTTTCCTTAAAAATATCTATTAAATTGGTGTTGCTCCAGACTCACTTCTCCAAAAAAGCCCATCTTTCTTTTTATGCACCATTAATAAGGCTTCCTTGTCTCCTGATGCGTAAGTGTTGAAAGAATGTGTTACCAAGACTTCGTCATTTTCATAAATACAACGCTGGTTTTCGCGTGTTACGGACTTAATTAGTTTTGCCCATTCTTCTGGGTCGGAACTGCCCTTGCGGTGCACTTTACCTGATGAATGCATCAAAAACTCCCAATCATCATGTAAGCATTCGCGCCATAAATTTACGTCAGCTTCATCTTGCGCTTTTACCATCTTTTCAAATAGCACAGCCATTTTATGTCTCCCTTGAATGTTACAATTTGAAACTATCAAGAAATTGTAACATAGATATTAATATCGGTCTGACGTTTGGTCATTTCACTGAAATTATAAATTTTTGCTTATTTAATAAGCAGTTTCCAAGACTTGAAGTCTTTCTCCTATCACAGTCAGCTCCAGTGTGCGCCTGTAGCTATCGATAAGCCTAATATTGTTGCACAAATGTGCAATAGTTTTAGAAGTTAATAGCGGTTGGAGTGAGTTGGAAAACCTCTAGGCTTACAAAGCTACTGGCTGCAAACCCTAAAGAAGTGCTTTAGTCATAGTCGGTCAATACGATCATAGAATTGTTGTGATACATAATAAAGATCAGAGTAAATTGGCATCATGCGATCATAGAGCTCGCACCACTTAGGGTTAGGTTTGATCTCATCGCTTAATCGTACCATGTGCTGGCTGGCTGAATGAAGGTCTGTGAATTTACCTGTGGCGTGTGCCATGAGAATAGAGGCGCCGACTACACCACATTCCAGTTCTTCTGGGACGACATAGGGGGTATTATACATGCTTGCTTTTATTTCTAGCCAGAGCCTTGATTTTGCCCCCCCAGATGACGCAATAAAACGTTCTGGGCGTCCGGCATAACCTTGCAGTGCATCCATTTTGAGGCGAACAGAAAAAGCCACGCCTTCCAAGATCGATCGATGGAGTTCGGCGAGACCATGCTCACTCGCTAAGCCAAAGAATTGGGCCCTTGAATTTGGAGCGTTCGAGAATCTTTCGCCGTTGAGATAAGGGAGGAAGAACAACGAGTTTGAACCAGCTTCAGCCTTTATTGCGGCATTGGCAACTTCGTCATAGCTTCGCCGGTTTTCATGAAATGCTCGTCGCGCCCAACGCATCGCATCACCTCCTGCGTCTAGTAGGGTAAAGCTCCCCCAGTTACCGCTTGGCTCCAATAGATTTGATACGTTGGGATTCATAACCGGATTGTGGTGGATCAGTGTCATGATTGTCGAGGTGCCTGTCACATCAGAACCCATGCCAGCTTCACAAGCTCCCGAGCCCAGCAATGCAGTCGGATAGTCGCCAGCCCCAACCAGTACGGGAATTTCAGCAGACAAGCCCAATCGATTTGCAGCTCTTTTTGTCAGGCCACCAAGTATTTTGCTTGGATTTTGGATGGGTGACAGCAGATACTTTGGAATTCCCGTAAGGGCGATTAGGTCGTCTGACCAATCCCTCGTCGATTGATCCATTAGGAAGCTGAGTGACGCTTCTGTGTAGTCTTGCGCGCACTCACCAGTCAGTTGCAGGTTGATCCAGTCCTTTGGCATTAACAAGCGTTCGGCTCTAGTAACTGCTTCTGGGTCATTTTCCATGAGCCACATTAGTTTTGAAGCTGGCCAAGCCGGAGAGGGTAGGTTGGCGGCCAAGCGCAATGCGTCGTCAGGTTGGATTAGCTTATTGAGCTGGTCGGTCTGAGGTTGCGTACGTTTGTCGTTCCATAGCGGGGCTGTTTCTCGTGTCAGGAGACCGTTGGAATTCACAAGAACTGCACCATGCATTTGGCCGCAGGCGCAGATCGCCGCGACGCGGGCTGGTGCATCATCCACCTCGGTGAGTACTTGCTTAATAGTCTCGATTGTCCCCACCCACCAATCCGCAGGGCGCTGCTCGGACCACCCATAACGCGGTACGATCTGCTGATGCTCCTTGTGGCAGATCTTCAGTATTTTACCATCTTGGTCTACTAACGCGGATCGAATTCCACCAGTTCCAACATCAATTGCCAAGAAAAGATCTCTGACCATACTAGACGCGATCCTCTGATGTTGGGTTTAAGAGATGCGCGGCTCGCATATGAATTGGGATCGCAGCAAGTGCACCTGCCTCTGCTGTGAGTCTTAGTTTGACTTTTGTCACGTTTTTTGACCACTAATCTTGCTGAGCAGCAGGAAAGCAGGCCAGATAAAGATATGTTTCGCGCGGTCACTCACTGATTTGTCCCCGAGGTTAACATTGGCGCGCTCAATTGTTTGGGTCAATCCATAAAAGTAGCTTAACTATAATAAAAATGGTAAATTTTCAGCAAATAGCGGACGCTTGAACTAAACTGAAAATATGGGCAAACTTTATTTAGTATGCATATAGGTAATTTAGTTTTACCAAATAAAATAGGAGATGAACGTGGTTCCAAATCCAACATCACATCGCATCGATCCCTTAAGTGGTGAGCTGATAGGAGCAACAGGCCATTACAGCAAGAAGCTTAGTGATATGGCAGGACTTTATGAAGATGAGGTAATGTTTTCTCAGGCAGTAGAGAAAGATGGAAACGCGATTGTATATAGGGTGTCAGACGTTCGACCTGATACAGTTCATGGAGATCTGATTTTTGGAACAACCTTCATGGAACCCGGTAGAATAGGAAACGAGTTCTTTATGACCCGTGGCCATATACACGCCAAGGCAAATCGTCCTGAAACTTATTATGGTGAATCTGGGGAGGGGTTGATGTTGCTGGAGTCGCCGGAGGGGACAACGCGGGTTCTGGAAGTACTTCCACGGCAGATGATCTATGTGCCGCCTTTTTGGATTCACCGCTCAGTGAATATCGGTTCAGTACCTCTTGTGTTGAGCTTTTGTTATCCCTCTGACTCCGGACAGGACTATTCGATTATCGAACGATCTGGTGGGATGGCCAGTCGTATTGTAGCTTACGGGTCTGTCTGGAAAGAGGTCCCAAATTCGTCATACCGCCCGCGAGAGACTTCGGAAATTGCACGTGTTTACGAGACAGGAGACCACAAGTAATGAGTACTTTTGATCAAATTGAGCAATATAGTTTTGTAACTGTTATTACCATTGATGCGGCCATTATTGATTGTGCAGCTGAAATTCCAAGTAGCAAATGAACTACTCCCCAGCAAAGCACCCAACATTCTATTTTATTGGTGTGACGACTGGCCAGTCATCTATCATGAAAGTTTTTCCGGCTTGGGCTGACTATTTGGGATTGGGCGATGTGGAAATTAAAGGGCTTGATTTCCCAGTCCATGATATACCTCAGAACTATCGTGACGTGGTTAATTTCTTGAAGAATGATCCGTTGTCGTTGGGTGCTTTGGTGACGACACACAAATTAGATTTATTTCATGCCTGCAAAGACATGTTTGATGTAATAGATCCTCACGCAACTTTGATGGCGGAAACTAGTTGTATTTCGAAACGGGATGGTAAACTGATCTGCTACGCTAAGGACCCAATTTCGTCTGGATTTTCGCTGGATGGGTTCTTACCCAAAGATCATTTCACCAACACTGGGGCGGAGTTATTTTCGATGGGAGCAGGGGGATCAACGATCGCCTTGACTTGGCATCTTATGCAGGAAATTCGGGGAAACAATCGGCCTGAGCGGATCGTTTTGTCAGACCGGTCTGAGCCTCGCTTGGTCCACATTCAAGAAATCCATAAAAGCCTCGGCAGTGATATCCCGATAGAATATCGCTTAGTTGAGACGTCCCAAGACAATGACTATATACTGGCATCCATGGCGGAGGGAAGTGTTGTAATCAACGCGACGGGGTTAGGTAAAGATTCTCCAGGGTCTCCTCTAAGTGATGCGGCGAATTTCCCAAAAAATGCCATTATCTGGGAGCTGAATTATCGAGGTGATCTGGTGTTTTTGAATCAGGCTAAAGCAGCCAAAGTGGCGCGAGGTCTCCAAATCGAGGACGGATGGACGTATTTTATTCATGGGTGGACGCAGGTCATCGCGGAGGTATTCAACATCGAGATTCCCGTAGCTGGAGATAGATTTGAAGCGATCTCTAAAATTGCGGCAAAGGTTACGGGAAAGTGAGCGTCGCAGATGGTTATTAAAAATATTCTTGGGTTCCGTGATGCAACTTGCGTTTGATGAACATTCTGGCCCTCCAAATGGGGAATGTTTGTCCTTGTTCTGGTTGGGTCAAGCTGGGTTCTGGCTAGAAGGTAGTTCTACACGAATTCTCATCGATCCGTACCTGTCTGACAGCTTAGCTCGCAAATACCATGGTCAGAAACATGACCATCAACGCATGGTTGCCGCCCCGATTGATATCGATGTGTTACCTGAAATTGACTATGTTCTGATATCACACGCCCACACGGACCATCTTGATCCTGATACGCTTGCACCCATTTTATCGCGCTTTCCCGAGACCCGCTTTGTTGTACCTGCAGCATGTGAAGCGCTCGCGCGCGAGCGTATAGGCCAAGAAGCTAACTTAATATTGGTTGATGCCGGAGATGAAGTTTCCTTAGATGGCCTGCGGATCACCGTATTTCCTGCTGCCCATGAGACCGAAGATTTGGATTCTCAAGGCCGGCATGAGTTCTTAGGCTTTGGAATTGGGGTGGACGGTGTTCGATTTTATCATTCGGGAGATACAGTCCCATTTCCAGCTTTGGACGAGGCAGTGTCATCCTTTTCGCCAGATATTGCCTTACTGCCTGTAAATGGTCGAGATAAAGAACGCCGGGCTGATGGAATACCAGGAAATTTAACATTGGATGAGGCTATTTTTCTGGCGCGTCACGCGAAAGTTCTTGTGCCACATCACTGGGGTATGTTTTCGTTTAACACAGAAGACCCCACCAATATTGACTTGGCTGCATCGGAACATAGTGAGATTCAAATCATAAGGCCTCAACTTGGTAAAACATTAAAAATTATCCCTGGCTGCGGTTAATCAGGTCCTTCGTAATTCGCCTAAGCTACGTTTGGCGGTTCTAGTAATTTTGTATTGGACGGGTGGATCAAAACATTGCGTTTAGATTTCCAATAATATATCAAAAATACATAGAAGATTGTCTTAGGTATTTCTTGTTAGAAAGCTTAAAAATCGCGGCAAAAATTATAAAAATATTTTGGTAAAATCCCGACTTTTGTTTCGCCTACCTTTGTTCAAATTCATAATGTGAGGTAACACATGATAGATGTTCTTGAGATTGTTAAAACACCAACCTCTATTAAAGCGTCATATAAAAGCGAAATTTCATACTTAGCGGACGCGGCGAGAACTTGATGGAGGGCTTTGGAGTTCATACCAGTATGTGGTCTATGTCATGGGATCGTGCGGGCGCGGAGTTAGCAATAGCGAAGGCGGCTTCTTACAATGTTGATTTCGTAGAGATCGCGTTGCTGAATGCAGCAGGGGTTGATGCCAATCACAGTCGGAAACTACTTGAAGAAAATAATCTGCGTTCCGTCTGCTCTCTTGGATTACCAGACGAGGTAAGGGCCTCTGTCTATCCTGAAAGGGCCATTGAGTATTTAAGGGTGGCAATCGACAAGTCTGCGGAGATCGGGGCTGAAGCGTTGACTGGAGTCATTTATGGTTCCATAGGCGAACGTACCGGGCTACCGCCAACTGAGGCAGAATACGACAATATCACCCAGACTTTGTTTGCCGTAGGAAAGCACGCGAAAAAGCGTGGAATTTCAATTGGCATTGAGGCGATCAACCGCTACGAGAGCCATCTTATAAACACTGCAGCCCAATCAGTCGAAATGGTTGAACGCATTGGACTAGAGAATGTTTTCGTACATCTGGATACCTATCATATGAATATTGAAGAGAAGGGGGTCGGTGCGGGCATTAGGGCTGCGCGTAATCATCTTCGCTACATCCATCTGTCTGAATCTGATCGAGGGACCCCGGGATGTGGGACTTGCGATTGGAACGAGATATTCGCGACACTTGCCGCGATAGAGTTTAGAGGTGGACTTGCAATGGAAAGCTTTATCAATATGCCACCAGAGCTTTCATATGGGCTCTCGGTCTGGCGCCCAGTTGCCACGGGTGAAGACGCCGTTATGAATGAGGGGCTTCCCTTCTTGAGAAATATGGCTCGTCAGTATGGGTTGATTACTGGATGAGTAACTCCAAATGAAATGTTCAACTGGCATAATAAATTTTGCTTACGCCATTATTAACTTGTGGCAAGTGAATTCGCAATAAAGGCTCCGATTAAATGCCAAAAATATGGTCAATATATGGTAATGAAAAAGCCGTGCGATCCTGTCTGGGGCGAGCTATCGAAAGCGACTTTCAGAGTGTCTTCTATTGGGTTAAACCCTGCTCACTGACATCTGCAGAGCAGGGCTGTAAACCAACTGCTTCAAAAAGATTGTATTTTTGTAATTATCCGTGATTAGAGTTTTCCTTAGCCTCTGCAATCGAGAAACCGGAGTAATTGACACTCTTCAACTCAGTATATTCGTGTAAGCCGCCAATGCCAAGTTCTCGGCCAACTCCTGAGCAACCAAAACCACCTCGTGAGACAGCAGGATGCTCTGCTAAAAGGCCTTCACCTGTAGATGTGGCAAAAACAGCCCCTGCGCGTATCCGGTTTGCAACTCTCATTGCCTTTGCTGGATCAGATGACATAACAGTCGAGGCTAAACCGAAAGCCGTCGAATTTGCTTCAGTTATAGCATCTGCTTCACTGGCGAAAGAGCGCACTGAAAGCACTGGCCCAAATATCTCCTTTTGCCAGGCGTCTGAATCGCGAGGCACATTATTTAAGATAGTCGGCTGAATAAAATAGCCGTCCGAATTTTCTATATCTGCGGGATCAGGAACTCTACCACCAGTGTAGATTTCGATACCTGCGGCTTCGGCCTCATTAAGGAAACTCAAGATTTTTTCGAGTTGAGAAGCAGAAACCACAGGTTGGATAACATCTGTCACCCCATTTTCCCATGCTCTGTCACCGCGTTCCCTTTCGGTAATGGGGTCCTTACAGTAAGGTATCTTCTCCAGCACGTTTTTCATTTTTTTCAACAAATCGTCTTTTATACCTTCTTGTACTATTAGCCGGGTATGTGCAGTGCAAATTTGGCCGCCGTTAGTCAGGCATCCTTTAATAGTGGCCTCAACCGCGCGCTCAATGTCGGTATCTTCAAATATTACCATGGCTGATTTGCCGCCCAATTCTAATGCTACTTGAGAAAGTTTTGGGGCAGAGGCTTCCATAATCTTGCTGCCTGTAAATGAGGAACCCGTGAAAGAAACCATCGAAACTGAGCGAGAGGCGACAAGAGCAGCACCAGTTTTACGATCCCCAGTTACAACGCTAAACACGCCTTCAGGTATGCCTACATCCTGTGCCAGCTTGCCCAAGAACATGCAGGAAAGACCTGCTATTTCCGAGGGTTTGAGGATGGCACAATTTCCGGCTACCAAAGCCGGAGCTACTTTTCGAAACGCAACATTTAGAGGATAATTCCATGCTGAAATTAAACCAACGATTCCGATCGGGTCCCGTCTGTAAACAACATCCCATTCAGCGGGTGGAAGTCCGCCCACGCCTCCACCAGAGTTAACCGGCATATCCTGATCTGCGTCCAGAACGGTACCGAGCGAAGCCCAGTATTTACCTTCATTAGCGGCGCCACCAAGTACCATTGCAGCTTGACGAAAGGGCTTGCCAACATCTGCAGCTTCAATTGCAGCTAAAACCTCGATGTTTTCCTCAATACCTTGCGCCACACGAGAAACTAAGTCACCCCTTTCCGAAGCAGGCATATTTGCCCAAGTACCATCTGACCAAGCAGCTTCAGCTGCGCGAATGGCTGCCCCAATGTCATTGGCATTACCTTTTGGCAGTTCGTGAAAAACTTCACCTGTTGCAGGATAATAGGTTGGCATCTTTTGGCCATCGATAGGATCAATAAACTTACCCCCAATAAACAACTTGTTATAGCACTCTGCCGTTAGCAACCCCTGCACTTTGGCTAGTGATTTTGTTTTAGTGGTTTTAATCATTTCATTATTCTCCAAACAAAATTGAAAACTGAGAAGTGGCTAAAGCAACTGCAAGTGCAAAGTTCATAAGTCTCAGTAAATTATATGGTTGGGTAGATATGAACCGGTAAGCATGACTGTTTTTGGTTTCAACATTTGCATCTTTAATATTTGCAACTTGCGATTGAAGAGTTGCATCACCCCAGACAAATGTGAAAAGGGCGGTAGCTATTATTGGAACGCACAATGCTATTTCGTGTCCGGTAGTATCCGCAAATAAAATCAGAGCAAAATTAGCACTGTTAGCCATTAACGCAATTGCTATACCTGCAATTTGAAAAGAGATCGCATGAAATAAGCCATTTAGGCTGGGATCAGTTTGGCTCTCCAATTTCCACTCCTTCTATTTAAAATTATTTGATATTAATAAGTTTAATCATGGAATTTCGTTATCGCCACGAAAAAAAGTAATTTTATCCTTTAATACAACTACAGCAGGGAAAAATTATGGAGGTCAGTATACTAATAGGGGAAAAAACTAGAAGTAGTTAAGTGGCGATAGCAGTCTTTCCAAGTTTTATACACTATAACCCGAATAGTTCTTGTAGCTTAATTCTTGTTAACGGTTGCAAAAATAATTTATGTTTGAAATTCATGTTAAGGGAAAAGTTTTATTAACCCAAAAACTCAAATGAATTAAATGGATGCTTTTAAATGGTAAATTTCAGATTTGATTCGTTCGATAAAATCAGTGAAGATGAACTTAGAAATATTCAATTTTCTAGACTTAAATCAACAATAACGAACGCCTACTCCAATTTAAATTATTTTAAAGCAAAATGTGAAAAAAAAGGCTTACATTTTGATGATTTAAAATCAATTGAGGACCTCACCAAATTTCCTTTCACTACTAAAGAGGATTTTAGATCGAACTACCCATTTGATATGTTTGCGGTTCCTTTAAATCAGATACATAGAATTCACGCGTCAAGTGGAACTACTGGTAAGTCTACAATTGTTGGTTATACCAAAAATGATCTAGATACTTGGTCCCAGCTGACCTGTCGTTCTTTGGAAATAGGGGGAGCAAAGAAAGGAGATTGCATACAAATATCGTACGGCTACGGTCTATTTACTGGAGGTTTTGGCACTCATGATGGTGCCCATAAACTTGGCTGCACTGTGATACCAGTATCAGGTGGTCAAACGGAGAGACAGGTTCAACTTTTACTTGATTTAAAGCCCAACATTATTGCGATTACGCCATCTTATTTACTGACTATTGCTGATGAAATTGAAAGGCAAAATATTAACGTAAAACAAGATCTCTCACTTGAGTTAGCATTTGTAGGGGCTGAACCATGGACAGAGGCTATGCGGAGCGAAATCAATTCCAGATTAAACCTTCAAGCAATAAATTATTACGGTATATCAGAGATAATCGGACCGGGGGTGGCCTCTGAATATTTAGAAGACCTAGATGGTCCCACAATTTGGGAAGATCATTTTTTCCCCGAGATAATAGATCCCAAAACTGGCGAAGTTCTTCCTGATGGTGAATTTGGCGAATTGGTGGTGACGAGCCTGACAAAGGAAGCAACACCAGTTATTAGATACAGAACAAGAGATCTAACAAGGCTACTTCCTGGGACCTCGAAAACGATGAGACGTCTTGAGAGGTTTAAAGGAAGATCCGATGATATGCTTATCATTCGTGGTGTGAATATTTTTCCTTCACAAATTGAACAAGAAATATTAAAAATTCCCGCGCTGTCTGCTCAATATCAGATCCATGTAAACAAACACCATAATCTTGACGAATTAGAAGTTTGGGTAGAAACTAGGATTGAGGTAGCCTCAAAAGTGTCACAAGAGTTGAAGTTTACATTGGAAGAAAATATCAAAGCTTGGACTGGCGTTCGAGCAAAAGTATTAATTGTGCCACCAGCCAGTATTGAGAGATCTATCGGCAAAGCGATACGGGTAATCGATAAAAGGAAAACTAAAAAAGGATAATTGTAATGGATATGGAAACGTTACTCCCTTTAGGAAAAGTCGACCCAGGTTTGCGAACCCCTTCGGAACCTTTGGATATTCATAAAGTTGCAGAGCAATCTAGGTTAGTTGAGGAAATTGGCTATTCTTCTGTTATGACAGAAGAAACTAAAGATGATCCATTTACTGTTTTAACCTTGGCGGCTAACTCCACAGAATCTCTCGGAATAGGCACTGCCGTGACAATAACCTTTCCTCGGAGCCCTACAGTAATGGCACTAAGTGCCTGGACCTTACAAAAGTTTTCAAAAGGTCGATTTACTTTAGGACTTGGGCCTCAGGTAAAAGCCCACATAGAGAGAAGATATGGAATAAAAGCTAACCCTTTAGGTCCATGGATGAGAGACTATGTTAAAGCGGTAAAGGCCGTTTGGAATACATGGCAAAATGGCACTAAATTGGATTATCAGGGCGAATTCTACAATCTAAACCTCATGGTTCCTCTTTTTGATGCCGGTCCAATTGAACATCCTGAAATACCAATACACTTAGCTGCAGTGAATGAGTATATGTGTTTTGTAGCCGGCCAAGTTGCTGATGGAGTTAGACCTCATCCGGTTTGCACACCATCTTTTATAGAACAGGAAATGCTTCCACAAATACAAGCGGGTGCTAAAGCTGAAGGTAGGTCACTGAAACATTTCAAAGTTTCTATGAAGCCATTAATTGCTACAGCATCTAATGAGGAACAGCTACAAAATAAGATTAAAGATGCTCGCGCTCGAATAGCTTTTTATTTATCTACACCAGCATACATAAAAGCTTTCAGCCATCATGGGTTAGAAGATTTGGCCAACGAGGCAAAACTTCTATCTAGAGCACAAAAATGGGAGGAACTACCTCAACTCATTTCAGACGAGATTTTAGAAAAATTTGTGGTAATAGGTACATTTGATACTATCGGAAATAAACTCTTTGAGAGGTTTGGAAATGTCGTAACAAATTCTGAATTTTCTATCCCAGTCAACAATTCGGGCGATAAAGAAAAATTAATGGAAATTATTAAAATGCTGCAATCAAAGAGCACTACTGCTGCGAGATTAAGTATTGAGGGGAATAAATAAATAGGGTCAAAAGTAAGAATTTTAAAAGTGTGCATTTTATAGGTGGCCCTAGAAACCAAATAAGAAGAGCTAAAAAATGGACTTAACAAGTATAAATTTTTCTGAATTTAAAAATAAAAAAATTCTAATTACTGGTGGATCAACAGGAATTGGCGCTGAACTAGTCAGAGCCTTTGCGAAGCATGGCGCGATCATAGGCTTGCATTATCTGTCGTCTGAAGTGGCAGCAAATCAAGTTGCCTCAGAAATTCGCGATGAGGGCGGCTCTGTAGAATTAATTAGAGCGGATGCTAGCGACTCAAAGGCCCTGGCCGCTGCAGTAAATGAAGCTGCTGAACGTCTTGGTGGATTAAACGGCCTCATTAATAATGCAGGCGGAATGGTGCGCCGAGTCCCATACGCCAATGTTACAGACAAAGACTATGACGAGATAATGGATCTAAATGCCCGGTCAATAGTAGTCGCCTCGAAAGAAGCTTTGCCTTTCCTCAAACAGCATGGAGGTTTCGTGATTAACACAACATCAATTGCTGCTCGAAATGGAGCAGGTGGTGGTGCGGGAATGTATGGGTCTTCGAAAGCCTTCGTTTCGAATGTGACAAGGGGGATGGCCAAAGAGTGGATACCGTTTGGTATTAGAGTCAATGCTGTTGCCCCCGGGGTGATCACGACGCCGTTTCATGAGCGTTATTCTACAAAAGAACAGCTGGACGCAATGCTCGCAACTGTTCCTCAAGGCCGATTAGGTGTTGCGGCTGACTGCGTCGGCGCGTTCTTGTTTCTTGCGTCTGAAAATCTGGCTGGGTACATTATCGGCCAAACCATAGAAGTGAATGGCGGTCAAATTATGCCATGAATAATGGCGAAATTTTCTGTATATTTGTTGTTTTGAGTTTTCACCATGGGCTGAATTTAAGCCTTTCGGCGGCTTGCTAGGGTGCATTAGGCGATTGAAAATTATATCCAGTGACAAGCGTGTCATTTCGCCACAAGCATTGTTTTAGTACTTTAAACGATAGCTTTAAGGCATATTTGTTTTTTAGAAATTTATCGAAGGGTGAAATTATGAAAGTTTTATCAGCAAGTATTTTCATTATAGGCATGACTTCATCGGCTTTGTTTGCTGGAAATTGTGCTAAGCACAACAAAGCAAATCTTGAAGCTATGGCTTGCGAGTCAGGTTTTGTATGGAATGAAGCTAAAGCAGAATGTGTGCAGGATACTGCATGACAATTTTTAGCGGTTGGGCGTTTAGCTCAGCCGCTAACCAAGTAATGAATTCTTGGAGCGTAGATGATTAAATCTTAATCCAATTTTTTCAATTTTAATTGCTCAAACTTATCAGACTGAAAAAAAAGTTGTATATCTCCTTTGTAAAAGAAGTCATCTTTTATGTTAACGAAATCTTGGTGTAATTTATTTCGAGACTCCATATTCGCTTCTGCTTCTTGGTCATTTTCATAGACAGATATACTTAAAAACGAAGTTGGCCCAGTCGAAATAATCATATTCATTTGCATATTGGGGAAAACTTCTCTCCAGCGTTCCTGATATAAGTCGAGATTGCGCTTTTTACTTTGCTCATCAGCAAAGTCCAAGACTGTCACTCTAGCAATAGACACTGTTTATCTCCCCAGACTTAATATTTTAAAAACACCGTAGCAAACGAATTGACAAAAATGAAGATCTTAGCGGGACAAGTTAGAAAATGTAGCTTGGGGAAAGGGTGGTTGTTTGATGATTTATTATAAATTTCCAAAAGTAGCCCTTTATACATTCTTTCGCAAACGTTAGTCTTCGATATAGGCTAAATTAGGGGAAGGCTCATGTTATTAGATGAAGTACACGAGGGCGGCTGTAGTTGTGGTGCGGTGAGATATAAGACTAAAGGTAAACCTGAACGAGCAGGTGTGTGCCACTGCAGATATTGCCAAACAAGAACTGGTTCTGCTTTTGGCATCTCAGTTTACTTCAAGGATGACAATATTGAACGGACGCATGGAATTCTAGAAGAATATCAATTCAAAAATGAGTCTGGCCGAAAATTTATTCAAGAGTTTTGCCCTAAATGTGCAACAACGCTTTTCTGGACTGTGGAAGTTTTCGAAGGGATGACGGGGGTGGCAGGAGGAAGTTTTGACCCTCCCTCATTCTGGTATGATATAGACCGAGAGGTCTTTTGTAGGACCAGTGCGGCTTGGATCAATAATGATATTGATGAGAAACACGATACACATCCGAATTATGAACCTGTTATTAGTGAACGAAATGCCCTTCGATATTGATAGGTAACTTAGCTGGCAAGCCCAGCTAGCACTTTCAGATTAATTCTTGGAAAAAGTATATAATGATCCAATATGCTGTATTTAAAAAGATCTTAATAATAATGGCTTTGGTTACTATTATCCCATCATCTATCTGGGCATCTGACTATCCAAGCGAAAAGTCTTTTTTTGTCATGGATGGAAGCTGTTGCGGGGGAGAGGAAACTGACCCACATGCTGTTCATGGAATAGAAACTGAAACAGGCGCTTTTGTTTTATCTGGCAAAATGATCGACCAAACTGGAATGGAAGATGGTTTTATAATAAAAATTCCCGGATCACTTCCAGATGAAAAGATTTTTCTAAATGAAGAAGAGGAATTTAATTTCGACTGGTTTGTGAAACTTGGCAACGTGAATAAAAGAGACGGGATAAATGCTGCGGCTTCTTCTGAAGGTTCCATATTTGCAGTTGGCTATATGCAAAGTCAGCGAGGATTTATCGAAGGGTATCTCGTAAAATTAGACGAACGTTCAGGAGATATTATTTGGGACCGTTCTTTTCCCAGCAACAAAAAAAATAGTGAAGGTGCCATCGAGTCTATCATTAGAACATCAGATAATGGAATGTTAGTCGCAGGCGTCAGAAATTCTGAAAAGGGCACTCTAGAAGGGTTCAAGTCATATGGAAATCCAGTAAGTGGAAATGCATATGTAATGTATTTTTCTGAGAACCAAATATATTCTGAAATTGCTCCCGAAAACCCTATTTGGGAAGTTGAAATCAAAGGAGCAGTATCGGTAAAGCATTTGGCGGAAGTACCAGATGGCCATGGTTACATTTTGGCGATGCATGCTGACGGGGACTCTGCTGAGGCAAAAGTTTTAAAGATTTCCACTTCTGGCGAGTTCGAATGGGAACTTGATGTACCGAAGCAAGGCGAGCTAACTGCAATAGTAGCAACCCACAAAGGATATTTTTTATCTGGTCACAAAGAAGATCAATCAGGTGGAATTGATGCAAGTATGTCTATGATTTCGCATTCTGGTAGGTTCGTTTGGAATAAAACTTTTGGTAACCCAACTGGAGGTGATTTAATTTTCTCGGGATTGGATAGTGGTAACCGGAAATTAATTTATGATGAGTGCTGGGGTATTACGCAGTTTAGAAATGGTTTAGTTTTAGCTTGTGGTACAGGTATCGAAGAATGTGTTGATTTAAGTGATAACCTTCTCTTGGTTTGCGAGGATGACCCTCGAACTACTTGGAGAAGTTATCTGGTTCATACTGACTTTTCGGGAAATTTAGTTTGGCAGCGAGCAAGTTCTTTTATTTTTGATGATGACGAAGATGAAGATGTTTCATCCACTGCATCTGAATGGGTTTTTACTACAGCCAATGGTGACCTTGCTTCGGTAGTTGATCTTGATTTTGGTATGGGAATAGAGGTTTTGAAATAGCTTTAAGTTTGATTTTAAGATTTCATTCAATAACCGTTAATTTAAGATATTTTATTTGACTGATGTTAATGCCTGTGAGAAGTTTAACTATGGCCTTGGAAAACCAACATAACAATTGTGATTGTTGTAGCAGTGATTGTAACTGCAGCAGTTGTGGCTGCGGTGACTTAGATAATTGTGTAAGCTGTGATTGTTGCGAGACGGATTGTACAAAAGAAGCAGAGCATTGTCTTTGTGACTAGCAGCTGAGACCACTTTATCACAATTTAGAAACTTCACTAGAAAAGTGGTTCTAGTTTTGGATCATACTTCATATAAGAAAATTAAAATCTACCTTTAGGGATTTTAACTAGAAGCTACCCTGTATTCCCATTTCATTTGAGCTGTCAAACCGAACGGTTAAGGCGATATCTAAATCTACATAGGCATCTTGAAAAGAAGAAACGTATTCTTTGAATACACTTTTAAATGTTTCCATTGCATCAAACTCGTCACCCAGTCTTACAATCACACAGTCGTGAGCAGGGTAGGCAACAATATCCTGTTGTTTTAGGCGAAGAAGAGTTTCAGTAAGTACATTTGCCTCGTGGTAGGATAAGTCATTGGTGAAGTTCAGGCGTTCTTTATCCAAACATTTCAAAGCAGGGTAAGCATCTAAGCACAGATCACGGATGTGGATAAACTCTTCGACATCACTCAGTATTTCATTGTCTGACGACGGCTTGCTCTTATATGGATTGCCGCTGTCGGTGAGTTCCATGATAACTTGTTTCACCTTTTGACGCGCGTTGTTGATGTTCGGTATTTGACATACCACACGTTGGTAGACATCCCACCAAACTCCAATCATGTTCATAGGCTTGCCTGTCAAAGATGAAAGCAGACATAATATCATAGCATTTACATCAACATGAACGACAGGCTTGTTATCTATTGTGAAACTAAAGCGTTGGTCTGCTTCAAAATCTGTCCAACCACCATACCACCTTCCACCAGACTTTATTGAGCCATTGTGAAAAATACGTTTGGCAGAGGAATAAAATTCATCATCTATTGGGTTATAAAGAGGGTGTTCTGCCCAATAAGTATTCATTTCTTTTATTGGCCTATAAGCCAATGTGTAGTCTTTACCAAACTTATGCTTAACTTGTCTGATACCAAGCGTAGGAGCAGCACGGTTTTGGTTTTCCCTAGCTCTTTTGTTCTCGTATGTTTCAGGCTCATTAACCAAAACGTAAGGGAGGTTTGATTCTACAAATGTAGCCATTTCTAGAAAGTGTTTTGGTAAGCGTTTGGCTTTTATCCAGTTGGGTTTTCCTAGCCCCATATGTTCAATTAGATAGTTCGGGAAGTCTGTGGTAGCGCCGATATAGTCATGTGCTTTTAGAAGCTTGTATACCTCTTTTACAGATTGGTTGCTAACATGGGGGAATAAACCCCAAAGCTTTACGTTGTTGTTTCCTGTCCACCAATCGAAAGCCTGACCATTTACTTTTTTCGCTATTGCAAGGAAAGATGATAAGATGATCTCATATTTTTTATTGAGCGATAAACCTAGCTCTTCAGCTAGTGATTTAACTAAAATATTAGCTGCTCCGTTTTGCGGTAGATATGAGGGTTTGAAATACATGTTGCTCTTTGCTTGCAATTTTCGTGCCGAAAAAAATTTTATATGCAGGCGTAATATTGGCTGCTAAACATTCATGGCATTAACAGCGAAGCATAGTGTTTAAAATATTAATTAAGCTGTTCGTGAGTGAGAACAACATCTGGGATAAAAATTGTTCTACAATTCAGTTTGACCTATTCCAAAAAATATCAAAATTAAGCTAAAAGCGATTAAAATAGATTGCTAACTGATTGGAGAGCTGCAGTAACTTATGATCTCACTAACCTACGCTTGCAGATAGAATAATTGCAAAAAGCAGCAATAAGCTAAAGGAGCCTCAACACCCATTTATTCGGACAATCTTCTTTCTACAATTCTCGCCATTACGGACGCGCCTACGGGCAAAACACTAGGATCAAGGAAAAAGCTGGGATTATGAAGGCCAGTAGTTCCAGAATGTCCAATCCTGCAATACGCACCCGGTACAATATTCAGCATGTCAGCGAAATCCTCAGACCCAGTGGCGGGTTCCTCTGTGCCAGAGATGTTCTCCTTGCCAACGATATCCTCAGCAGCCTCTAGATAAGCTTCTGAGAGCTTTTCATCGTTTACCAATACGTCGAAAGTATTACGATTATCTAGGGTGATTTCCACACCGTAGGCAGTAGCGAAACCCGAACATAGTTCGCGCATTCGGCGGTCGGCTAAATCGAAGATTTCCTGCTTGAAGTATCGAATTGTGCCTGCCAGTGTCGCAGTATCTGGAACAATATTATAGGCTGAACCAGAGTGAATTTGTGTTACTGATAATACGCAAGTCTGTAAGGGTGCGACGTTGCGCGAAAGGACAGTTTGAATACTTCCGACCAGATCAGAGGCAATGACTAGTGGATCGCGTGACTGGTGGGGCATAGCCGCGTGGCTTCCTTTGCCTTGAATGGTGATATCAAAAAAAGACGCACCCGCCATAGCTGGGCCTTTGCAGATTCCAACTGTACCCGGCCGTCCATTTGGTGTGTTATGCATGCCATAGATTTCATCGCAGGGAAACCTCTCAAACAGCCCATCAGCGAGCATACCTCGCGCTCCACCTAACCCTTCTTCGGCAGGCTGGAATATAAGGACGGCGATACCTGTGAAATCACGTGTTTCCGCTAGATGTTTAGCTGCCCCCAGCAACATGGTGGTGTGGCCGTCGTGACCGCAGGCATGCATTATGCCAGGTGTTTTAGAAGAGTAGTTTAGGTTAGTTAGTTCGTCGATTGGTAAGGCGTCCATATCAGCTCGTAAGCCCACCCGTCTCGACCCTTCGTTCCCTTTGATAATGCCTACTACGCCTGTACCCGCAATGCCGGTATGTATCTCGTCCACGCCATATCCTTTAAGTTTCTTAGCAACAACGCCTGCTGTTCGATGCTCAGTAAAGCCTATTTCGGGGTGTTGGTGAAGATCCTTGAAGATTTCGATTAACTCATCTTTTGCAGCTTCTATAATGGGCAGGTTGCTCATTTTATTCTCCTTAATTAGTCATCTCAAAAATTTAGTAAAAAATATTATAATCCCCAATCCTAAAGCAGATGCTGTCGATCAGCTTCTTTTTTGGAACTGTGGCATAAGTCACTAACCCTTTTAGCTCTGTGGATCAGTTTGTTTTGGGAACTCTCTTCTGTTTAGCCAAATTATGCCGCCACCAATTGCTGTCGCAATAATATTTATCCAAACTATTTCGTTAGCTAAGCTAGGTGGCATTAGTATCATCGCACCAATAATTATAAAGATGCATCTGGTGAATAAATTCAAGTTTACGTTGATGAAACCAACAATGCCGCTTGTTATAATAAAAACTCCTACAAGCGACTTACAGAATATTAATAATATAGCAACAAGAGAACCCTCGAATAGGAGTTCAGGAGTTACCACGAAAATAAAAGGAATTAGATAGGCTGGCCAACCAATACGAACAGATTCAAGAGCAGTTCGCATTGCATCAGCCTTTGCCAAATTTGCAGCGACAAAGGCAGCAATTGCCACGGGGGGGGTTAACATGGAGAGCATACCAAAATAGAGTACGAAAAGATGCGCTGCCATTGGATTTAAGCCTAATTCTACCAGTGGTGGGGCTGCTAATGAAGCGAGTAGTAAATACACGCCAACTGTGGGCAAACCCATTCCCATGATAATACACACTGTAGCTGTAACAACTAAAAGTAATAGTAAACTTGATTTGCCTAACTGAACTAAAAAGAAACCAAGTCCAAAAGACAAACCGGAGCGGGCTACCAGACCAATAATCATGCCCGCGATCGCGCAAATTAAAATAATTTCGACGGCTGCTTTACCCGCAGCGATTAATGAGCGCAAGTAAATCCCTAAGTCTAGCGGCGATTTATCATATCTCAGAAAAAATGAAATTAACACGAATGCAATAATAGCAATCAGTGCTGCCGTTTCTGGGCGTAAATGAAAATTAAATAATCCAACTAGAATCAGGGCAAATGGAATAAATACAAACCAACCCCGTTTTATAACATGTGATAATTTTGGAATTTGATTTTCGGGTACCCTGTCTATTTGTCTGCGGCCCGCTTCCAAATCTGCAAACATGAATAGGCTTATATAATAAAGAAGTGACGGGATTATTGCGGCTGCCATTACGTCAATATAACTAGCTTGCAGATTTTCAGCTAGCAGAAATGCAGCTGCTCCCATGATTGGTGGCATAAGTTGTCCGCCTGTTGATGCCGCGGCCTCTATTGCTCCTGCGGTTTTGTTTTTGTATCCACCATCCTTCATCATTGGAATTGTGATAGCACCTGTAGATGCAACATTTGATACTGCACTACCGGATACGGATCCAAAAAATGCAGAACCTAAAATTGCAATTTTACCCGCTCCACCTCTCTTTCGGCCAGCTAATGCTAGAGAGAAATCTGAAAAAAATTTAGCCCCACCAGTTGCTAGTAAAAGTTGGGCGAGTATCAAGAACGGAATAACAACAGCTACTGCAATAGTTAGAGCCGTTCCAGCTAGCGAGGCGCTGTCTAATATTAAAAATTTTAAAAGCCGATCCGGTGCAATGGAACGACTTTGTAAAGGTCCCGAAAAATTACTTGAAAAAAGGGCGTATATGCAAACGAGCCCTAGGATAATAATTAAGCTCCAGCCCATTGTACGACGGACCGCTTCCAATATAAGGATGATTCCAGTTATTGATACAATTAGTGCCTCGGTCGGATGGTAGAAGACATTTTCCGATAAAACAGGAAACCTGACAGCCAACCATATTCCAAATATTAAGGAAATTATGGATAATATGACTGATAAAAAATTATATTTGCCTGGTTTAGTTAGAAATGACACAGCCATTGCTAGTGCAAGAGCAACTACTAGTATTTGCTCTGGATAAACACGCCAGCCAATCCACAACGGTGCTCCAGATGACCAGAGCACTGCTGTGAATGTTATGAAAAGGGCTAGTAAGCTTAAAACATAAGGCTGCTTTTTCGCCACAGGATTTTGCCTCTTTGGAAAAAATTCTTTTTATTTATTCCAGGTGCCCATTTCTTTGTAAAATTTTATCGCGCCTGGATGGTATTCGACACCAACATCTTTGCTCATGATTTCTTTTGAAAAACCATTCCAAATTGGACCGGAGTCTAGTGCCATTTTTTCGTTCTGCCAGAGTGATTTTACAGCCTTATAAACCATATCTTCCGAAACATCTTTTCCTGCAAATAATGTATAATCAAAAACATTTACATTTGTTGGCACATCAATACCAGGGACTGATCCAGCTGGCATTTCTTGGGTGTAAGTTTGAGGAAGAAATTTTCGCATTCTCTGCAAAGCAGCATCACTATCATCAAATGATAGATACTTAATACCAAATGTAGCATCGAATTCGCGGCTATTGCCTGCTCCAACAACGACTATAGCCACATCTGCAGTACCTTCAGCAAAACTAGACCACATTCTAGGAAAGTTAGGAACTGCCACACCATCGGCTGAGTCTAAACTAATATCAGCGTTGGCGAAGTAACCCTTCGTAACGTAATCACCCAATGCTTTATCTGCAAAAACAGGTACTCTTTTACCAACTAAATCACTCACGGAGTTAATATCGCTATCTTTCCTAACTATATAGGCATTTCGAAATGGCATTAACGTGGCAACCATCTTTAGATTTTCATTAGGACGTCCTTCTGACATACCGGTGCCAGTAACGGCGTAGGTAAGTTGGACTATATTAGAGATGCCAAATTCAATTTCACCGGCATTCACTAAAGGAATATAGTCTGCTGTGTTTGCTAGTTCTTGTGGTCTTACTTGTAATGCACCAGCATCAGAAATAGCGGCAGCCAAAGTACGGCCAACTTGGCTCGTTCCGCCTCTTGCGGTTGATCCCAATGCGGCAATATCGGCCATAACTAGTGATCCGAGCGTAGAAAATGCTAATGCAAGCCCTGCAAATAATCTAAACTTAGATCCTAAGTATTTACTTATATTCATTTGTTTCTCCCTATTGTTTTTAATGGTTTAAGAATAAGGGCCCATGCCCGTCGAATTGATCATTTATGCTCATTGCCCTAAGAGCGTGCCAATAAGTAGCTGAATTAATTGCAATGAATGGTTTTCCGTATTCTACTTCTAGTTTTAGACAGAGTTCGCACATGCTTAGGTTTGTGCCAACTTGCACAAAAGCATCCACATCGTCACCGTCCATTTCTGCAACATGGGCACGAAGAATATCTTCTTGGACCTCAGCTATTGCCACAGGACTGCCACATTTTAATCCTTTAAATCGCACAACTTCGAAACCACAATCCTGGAAAAACAAAGTAACGTTTTTGTCCGATATGGGAAAGTAAGGCGAGATAATGGCTATTTTCTTGACCTTAAAAAGGTTAAGGGCAGCCTCGCAAGCAAATGAACCTGCCGATACATTTAAATTACAATGATCTGAAAGAGCTCGCATACGTTTTTCTGAGGCATCTCTTCCGTCCCAAAACATTAATGCTGACATTCCCATGATGAGGTAATCTGGTTGTGAGGTTGAACATCTATCCACTGCTTCATAAAGGGTTGCACCTATTGCCTCAACTAGATCCACGAACTCTTTATCATTTCTTACTTTCATGTTTGGAACGTGGATACGGCCAAAATGGTTTGTAACTCCAGGCACTCTAAGATCGTCCATATCAGGCTGTACAATCGTGTTTGTAGACGGCGCTACTACTGCAAATTTGCAACGCCAACCACGAGCATCTTTAGACAATTAAGATCTCCCGGAAAATTAATAGTTCAATCAACGCATAGAGAGTTATGATTCGTCAACAATTTGTATTTAGAAATTATTGACCCTTCGGCAGCATTTAAATATTGCTAACTGGATTGATGTGTTTCTTGCGGGGTTGGTTATGAAGAAAGATTTACGAAGTATCCTTGAGTCAAAAAAGTTTATTACGGCTCCTGGCGTGTTCGACATGATATCTACGCTGATTGCTAGTCGAATGAACTTCCCCGCTTTGTATGTTACCGGCTATGGAATTTCTGCTTCATACATGGGATTGCCCGATGCAGGGTTGATAACATTTACCGATATGGAAACGCAGATTCGAAAAATAGTAGCAGCTTCGGATAAACCAATTATAGCTGACGCAGATACCGGCTATGGAGGTCTTTTAAACGTGTGCCACACTGTAAAAGCATATGAAAGGCTAGGCGTTTCAGCGATACAAATTGAAGATCAGGAATACCCAAAAAAATGCGGACATACGCCAGGGCGAAAGGTTATACCAACTGCTGAGATGGTTTCTAAAATCAAGGTCGCCCTAGATACCAGAACAAATGAAAACTTCTTGGTAATCGCTCGTACAGATAGTAGAACAAGCCTTGGCTTGGAGGAGGCATTAAGCCGTGCTATTGCATATGAAGAGGCAGGGGCCGATGTTATTTTTGTTGAAGCACCCGAAAACGAAGATGAAATGTACCAAATCAATAAAGCCATTAGCAAACCAACACTTGCTAACATGGTATCAGGTGGAAAAACGCCGATACTTTCCTCCAGTGAACTGCACAAAATGGGTTTTTCTATAGGCATTCATCCGGCATTAGGTTTTTTAGCTGCGGGTGAAGCTCTTAAAAACGCTTATGCCAAATTAGATGTTTCAGGAAATGTTGACGGTGTAGAACTTGAGAATTTTGACAGATTTAGCAAACTAATGGGATTTGAAGATGTTTGGGAGTTTGAAAATAAATGGTCAGATTTTTAAGTTTCCAAAACTTATTAAAAGTGATTTCTGTAAGGTGAAAAGCGTGCTGGAGCAGATTTAAAAATAAACAGGATTGAGTGCACTAAACATTTACGTTGGTAGTTTATCACATAATAAATCGATTTAGCCGGCAACTTTTATTTATTGGACTGCATCTAGCTCACGCAGGGATTGGATCATTGAAGATTTGAGCACATATGCTGTGTGTTTATCTTTATTGCTTACAATTTGCCGTAGTTCATCATGATAGGCGGCTCTTTTCTGCGGGTCCTTTTCATTAAGAACAGTTCTATTGCGCAGGGCCTGTGTTTGGACAGTTTCTATTGCAACTTTTCGGCGCTGCCTTTCATATCTATCCATTAATGTAATAGAAGCACCTTTCCAAACTTCAGTAAGTTTATCAGCAAGATTTACCGCGTCATGGATCCCGCCATTCATACCCATTCCTCCCAACGGGTTATTCAAGTGAGCGGCGTCTCCTGCTAGAAAAACTCTTCCATGTACGTATTTGTCAGCAACTCTCTCATGAACACGATATGCGGTTTTATGCTTTATCTCATAAGGTTCACCTGGCAGTAAGTTCTGCATACGCTCTTCGACACGATCAGAGTCAATTATCTCAGCATCGCTAAGGCTTGGATCTGTTGGAAACAAAACGCGCCAAAGAGTTGGTGTTCTTAACAATACTAACCACTCATTTGGGTCAGATATGTAACTGATATCAGCTAAACCATCGATGGCTTGATCATATCGGAATGGAGTTGATAATGATAAAAATATTTCGGGAATTGTTAATCCTGGAAATCCAACTTTTGTTTCTGAACGTATGGTGGAACGGGCACCATCAGCGCCAATAAGAAAACGAGTTTGATAAACTTCCTTCTCGCCTGTTTTTCTTTCTGCATGGACCGTTACGAAGTCAGAGTTTTGTTCAATTGATTTAACAGAAATATCTGTGATTAACTGTGCCAGGTCACTTTCGTCAAGCCGTTTACGGGCAGTTTCTGTGAGTTTCCATTGTTCGGCTTGTAAGCGGTAGGGGTGATTTGTGTAATCTTTTAGTAAACCCAAATCGAATGTTGCTATCTCACCTTTCTTTCTATCCCTGAATTGCCAAAAAGGACATTTGATGCCTCTACTTATCAGGTCATCTGCAAGATTTAAGTTATCTAAAAATTCTAATGTGGGTGGGTGAAATGTGGATGCTCTGAGGTCTACTGCCAAATCTGCAGATTCTTCGAGAACAATTACCGGAATACCATTTTCAATTAGTGACACTGCTGCTACTAGCCCAACTGGTCCAGCTCCCACAACCATAACATATTCCGAGTTCATATCAGTTTCCTTCCTGTAACGTTTCTAGTTGATGGATAAATTTGGTCAATGAAAATTAGTCTGGACAAATTCTCTATATATTGTGAGTTTCTTAAAATGAAAAAGACACTAGCTATTTTGGGCGGTGCTGGAGCTATAGGCAGAGCTCTCACGCTAAATGCAATTGCAAATGACTGGAATGTAATCGTTCTGGATTTGGAAAGTACAATAGAAAAATATTCAGTGCCGAACGGGGTTGAGTATAAATACATAGATCTATTTGACGACAATTTGTTACAGGAAACTTTTAGATCAATCGGCCCATTACAAGGCTTTGTTAATACTGCTGGTTTTACAACTTCTATGCAGAAAATCGTTGACCTAGATTTTGAGGATATCACAGAAGTTATTACTGGTAATCTTATTGGAGCTTTTAAAGCCTCGAAATTGGCTGTGCCTAAACTTACAGAGGGTAAAGGGGCTTTGGTCAATGTGGCGTCTGGTTTGGCTTCATTTTCCCGACCAAAATTTGGCCCCTATGCAGCAGCTAAAGCAGGATTAATTAGTATGACAAAGACATTGGCACTTGAGGCAGCTCCTTTAGTCAGAGTGAATGCGGTATCTCCGAGTGCAGTTGATACGGATTTTATACATGGCGGTGCTGGCCGAGCACAGATAAAACCACTTGATTTAGATTTTGAAAGTATCGCCAGCAACACGCCATTGAAACGAGTTGCAACTCCAGAAGACATAGTCGGTCCAATATTATTTTTATTGGAGGGTGCATCAAGTTATATGACAGGTCAGGTCTTGTGGGTTAACGGGGGGAGTTACATGCCTTGAAAGAAATTTCATTAGCCAATCGGGTAATAATGATTACCGGAGCGTCTAGAGGGCTCGGTTTGGTAATGGCGCGTGCCTTCATCAAAAGAGGGGCGTTTGTTGTTGCCACAGGCTCCAAAAACTCTCCTGAACTTGCTGCAGTTCAAACAGAATTTGGTGACCGAGCTATTTGTGTTCCATCTGATGTGACTAAACCAGACAGTGCTGCAGAATTAACAGCTCTTACAATTAAGAAGTGGGGAAAAATAGATGTTTTGGTAAACAACGCAGGTTTGGGTATGCGTGCAATATCAGAAGAATTTAATACAAAGCCGACAAAGTTTTGGGAAGCTGACGTAGATGCCTGGCAAAATATTGTAAATACAAATATTAATGGGCCTTTTTACCTTTCTCGCTCCGTAGTCCCGCACATGCTAAAAACTAATTATGGTAAAATAATAAATATATCTACTTCCTATCAAACAATGGTTCGTAGAGGTTATTCTCCTTACGGCTCCTCCAAGGCATTTTTAGAAGCTGCAACTTGCAGTTGGGTGGATGAGTTGAAAGAAACTGGAATTACAGTGAATGTTCTATTGCCCGGGGGAGCAACAGATACAGATCTATTGCCTCCGAGCAAAAATAAAAAAGGCGCTGATGGAAATCTGTTAGATCCTTCTATTATGATAGAACCAGCTGTTTGGTTAGCCTCTGAATTTTCTGATAGTATTACTGGCGGAAGATTTATAGCAAAACTTTGGAATGCTGCAGATCCTACCGCTGCAAGCTCTGACACTAAAGTAGCGCCAAATATCATGTAACCTTCACCGCACCAAAATAGCTTTCTATACCACTATTATCAAGTAAATCTGCATATTTTGCACTCATGTCAAAAAGATTTGCTTCGTGAGGTTCACTTGCTCTGTCGCCGCATGCCTCACTAGCAATAACTGTGATGAAACCGCTAGATATCGAATCTATACAGGTTGCCCTAACGCAACCGGAGGTAGTTAGCCCTCCAATCACTAATGTATCAACTTTTAAAAATGCTAAACTTGCTGCCAGACTAGTTCCGAAAAACGCACTGGGGTATTGTTTTGTAATCATAAGCTCTGTTTGGCGTTTATTAAATCCTTCGCACAATTTTTGAGTTTCTTTCCCTGCATCGAAACAACTTAATGCGGGCACTTTGGAATAAAAGGCACCGCCGTCTAATCCGCCAGGCTTATACATTACTTCAGTAAAAATTACGGGTATATTCCTATCCCTTGCATGATTTGCAAGTTCAATTGCGCTTTTCTTAGCATTTTTGCATATCTCACCTCCATATAGGGGCGAGTCCTCAATGAAATAAGCATTCGCAAAATCTACTAACAAAAGAGCAGGGTTCATGCCTAAGTTTTGTTTATAGTGGTATCCAGCTCGCTCATAATTCTCATCTAAAGATCTGGACATGTGTACTCCTAATAAATCAATACATTTTTAAAAATGTATGCAGAAACATATTACTCAAAGAATTTATGGGTGCCAAGTTTTAAACATTTTCTTTTCCCGTGCTGGATTGGTTTCTATATCCAGGTAGTACGAGTTTAAACAAACTGATCCGCTTCGATCCATTTAATGTAAATCTATCTTTGATCTAAATATTTATTAATGAAACTTTGTATTTTTCAAAATTCTCCAGATATACATGGCCATTATTAAGAAAATAAAACCGCCTAGGACGTCCCCCCAAAAATAGGCGAACACGTATTCAAAATCACCAGCAGGCGAGTGTAATCTAGAAAGGCCAATACCATTAAAGATGGCTGTTAGAGCAATTATGATCATTACTAGCATCCAGCCTTTATCATACATATCATTTGGTAAAAATTTTCTTATAACCAAAAAAAGTAAGTAACCGATTAAGCACCCTAAAACGCTTACGAGTGGTGAGAATAGGTCTAATCCAATATCAGCGCCGTGCACCGAAATGTACCACATAGCATATTGGGCTGGCAGAAGATAAACAACTGCTCTGAAACCAAAAAGGAAAAGTGCAATTGCCCTTACTCCATGGGGAAGAAATAAAAGAGACGCCATAAGAGAGTTATCAGGCAAGATGATTTTTTGTACTGGGTAAGTAAAACCAAGTGTAAAAGTATAAGCCGCAGTATAGCCTACGAAGACCAAAAAAAACTCAACAAACCATTTACCCATGAAAAATAAATTAGCTCCAAAAAAGATATTCGATGAAAGTGCTATTAAAAAGCGCCGATGACAATGTTTAGTAACTAGACAGGTGTTTGAGATTTATGAAAATGATCGTTCCAGTTTTTCTATTTCATTTATAGATGCGGAGAGGTTACGAATTTCAGATTTGTTAATAATTTCCCAAAGCCAATCACAATAATCTGCATAAGTTTCCACAGTAATATCAGCAGCTTGTATTTTGCGGCGATTTCTGCCGCAGCGCTCTACTCTAATCCAATTAGCTTCTTCGCACTCTTTAATCATTGTCTCCGCTCCGGCACGGGAAATACCAATTAATTTTATCAAATCTGTTACAAGTAAGTAGTCATTTTCGAACTTAGCCCGAATGCAGTACATTAAAAATTTCCGCCTTTTTTGACTACTTAGTGAATATTCTTTTATTTTCCGCTTAATAACATGATCGATGTATCTGCTTCCTTCCACCGTTTTAATTTCGATGTTAAGCTGCTTTCTCATCCACTCATTTTTAAGAGCATTTTTGGAGTTTACTAACTCTTTATGCTGTACTTTTATATTCACAGTCAGACTATCCAGACTAGTCGCCAGGCGATACTATGTACTCTCCACGTTTTGAAGTCTTTCGTTCAATTTTCTTTAACCTCTCAAGGGTTTTAATACCTCTGAAAACAGAAACTCTACTCATATTAGCTGTAAATTCATGGTCCAACAAATTACTAGTTTTGGCTGCACCATTTTCTTTTTCCAAATCTTTTATGGCGTATAGAACATTTCTCTCGACTTCTGATAGAGAACTGATCCCGAGGTCTTTTTCCATACTGTTGAGTAACTTTTTCAATTCAATAAGAGTGTTATTTATCATCAAAAGGGCCCAAGTTTCTTTTTGCTACCTCATGGGTGAAAACAACAAAATAATAACTAAGTCAAGAAAAGTAACAAAAATTCCAAAATTAGTCATTATTTGAGTTAGCTATTTTTAGTAAAATTAAGTCAATGGTTTCTATAAATTGAGTAAAAGAAAGTACTTTTTACGCGAATAGAAGCATATAGTTTGTTAGTAGGGATGTTACGATGAATAAAAATAATTTTATTTTAAAAGACATAAGAGATTTATCGCCGGAAAAAAGGTTAGAGGCGATCGCAGAGGTTTTTCAGAACAATCCTAATTTCCTGAATTCATTAGCAGGGAATGGGGCGCTCCCATTATCTGTTGCTGATGGAATGATCGAAAACGTGGTAGGTCGATTTGAGTTGCCGCTGGGCGTGGCAACAAATTTTCAGGTGAATGGCAAAGATTACTTGGTTCCAATGGCGGTGGAAGAACCCTCGGTAGTTGCAGCTGCGTCCTATATGGCAAAGCTAGCAAGGCTAAATGGTGGATTTGATGCTTATTCGAATCGCCCAATCATGCGCGCTCAAATTCAGGTTATGGGTATCCGAGATTTAAAGTCTGCGAAAGAAAGAATCTTAAATCATAAAAGTGAATTAATATATGCTGCGAATGAGAAAGATAAAACTCTAGTGAGCTTAGGTGGTGGTTGTGAGGACATAGAAGTTCATCTTTTTGAAGAGACGCCTTCTGGCCCAATGTTGATAGTACATTTACTTGTTGATGTACGTGATGCAATGGGAGCTAATACAGTTAACACAATGGCGGAATATATAGCGCCTGAGGTAGAAAAAATTTCTCATGGTCAAGTAAGATTGAGAATTTTGTCAAATTTAGCCGATAAACGGTTGGTAACAGCCTCCGTAAAAATCTCATCCGACCAATTTGATACGCCCGATTACAAAGGCGATGAAGTTATAAAAGGAATTTTGGAGGCTGCGTCTTTTGCAGCAGTAGATCCATATAGGGCAGCAACACACAATAAAGGGATTATGAACGGAATTGACCCAGTTGTAATTGCTACTGGCAACGATTGGCGGGCTATTGAAGCTGGTGCGCATGCTTTTGCAGCAATTAGTGGCCAATATTCTTCTTTGACACAGTGGACTACTTCAGATGGGTATGAGCTTGTAGGTAAGATTACTTTACCCATGGCGGTGGGGCTCGTTGGCGGTGCAACCAAAACACACCCAACTGCTAAAGCGGCAATTGCACTTCTTGGTGTAAAATCGGCGATGGAATTGGGCCAGGTTATAGCGTCAGTGGGCCTCGCTCAAAATTTGGCGGCGCTTCGAGCACTTGCTACAGAAGGTATCCAACGAGGTCATATGGCTCTTCACGCGAGAAATATCGCGTTGCAAGCAGGTGCATCTGGCAATGAATTAGACTTGGTGGTTCAAAGAATGGTTGATAGTCAAAATGTGACAGTAGACATTGCTCGTCAAATTTTGAAAGAAATAAAATAGTTGTCCCGCTTGGCGCCGTCAGTCTACCCCTGGTAGATAAACTTTTTTTAAATCGAGAAATATAATTTAAATCTAGTCAAATATTATATGAGAGTTGCGATTGGCTCTGATAAAATCCCAATCATAGGAAACACCTAATCCTATCCCATCTGGTACGGTAACCATTCCATTTTCATCAACGCAGTCTAGCTGATCAGAATAACCGCACAAGTACACTGGTGCAACTGCATTTGGGCAATCTGGACCGACCAAAGCCACTTCATAATAATTCGAGTTTCTTGACATACCAATTAGGTGTCGATGGGCAGGGCCACATGCGTGGACTTCAACGTCAACACCCAAGCTTTCAGCGAAGTGATGTATTTTCATGCATCCACTTATTCCCAAATCGTATTCTGGGTCCGATCGTAGAAAATCAGTACCTCCTGCAATTAAAAAGTCGGCTTTAGGTTCAATGCCTCTAACGTGCTCAGTCTGCAATATGGGTGTCTTTAACATTTCTCTTAATTTGCGATGTCCAAATGCGGAAACCCCCGAATCCCTGTAGGGGTCCTCCAACCAAAAATATCCCGCCTCATCACAAGCTCTTCCCACGTAAAGAGCATCAGCAAAAGTTCGCAACTCACAGGCTGGATCTAGCATGAGTGCCATATCTTCACCGACCACCTTACGGACATGTAATACAAGTTCGGCTTCTTCTTTTGCATTACCTTCGTGCCAGCCGTGAATTTTAAAGGCTTTATATCCCATTTCTTTACATTTAAGCGCAAATTCTCCAAACGCTTCCTTTGAATCTAGACCTCCACTTCTATCACCGTGGTAAGTGCTGGCATAAGCAGGTAGAGACTTTCTATGCCCTCCTAAAAGCGTGGAAACCGAGCAATGCAGTGCATGGCCTTGCCAATCCCATAAAGCTATATCAAGGGGGCCATGACCCATATGGTCAAATTGCCTTGCTTCACGCTTCAAGTTTTCAAAAATTCCGGTTCTCTCTTCGGCCTCACAGCCAATAAGCATAGGCGCAAGCATCTGCATCTGCCCAAAAACAGAAGGCGAGGCTCCCCAGTTTAGTACATAGCTTCCTCTGCAGCCGTCTTCAGTGAAAATTTCAACTGCATATTTTGTGATTGGAGTTTTTGCACCTTTTTCAAACGATAATCCTCCTATTGAGTTAGTATTTGCACTGAGCCCAAGATTAGTAGCTTCAAAATGGAACTCGTGTAATTCAACTTTATCTATTTTTGTCATCTCAATTTACTCGGTTTCTTTTTCGTTCAAGTTTCTCTGCCAAGTTTAAACCAACACCCGGCAGAGACCACGGGCAAACTGCAATGCAAATCCCACAGCCTTGATGTTGATTAAAAAAAGGTAGACATTTATCAAAGTCTACATACCATTTATGTGTTCCCCGTACTGTTTTTTTCTCTGGCATAATTGCAAAAGGCGGGCAGGCGTCCTCACACACGCGACACGCTGCGCAAAAGTCATCTACTCCGTGCGATGCTGGCTTTGAAAGGGGAATAGGGGCGTCGGTGAGAACTGCAGACAGCCTAAATGAAGATCCGAATTCAGGGTTAATGATTGATCCGTGCTTTCCCAATTCGCCAAAGCCTGCTGCAATAGCAGCAGGTATCATGGTAAGAGTGCTGGCCATAGGTCCTGTTAATGGTTTTGCTTCCCAACCTTCATGATGTAACCAGGCAGCTACTGTCATAGCAGAATAAGCCGCTCTAGTGTATTGCCGCATTACCTCTGCTCCCGCTTCAGGCTCTGGCGCGAGTTTGATATTCTCAAAATCATGCTGAACACCAGTTATAATAATCCGGCTTTGAGTAGCAGAATAACCTTCAAAAACCCATGCTTGGTCCAGTTCCGCAACGCCTATTTTTTCACAAATGCCTTCTTTTACAAATCTATCTAACTTTTCTGACCAGAGTTCTGATGTATAAACCGAAGCTTCTGCCGAAATGGGGGGCAGAGGCATATTTTGAATTTCTGAGCGTTTTTGACGCTCTTGGGCAAAGTCTGGCAAACAGGGATCAACTGTATAAAACCATTTCTGCATTTCTCCATGTGGAATTTCATTTGGCTCATTTGCCCAGTAAACAACCTTAGGTTTTGTGACTTTTTTGTTATTTAAACCGTTAATTGTATTGCCTGAAACTTTTGGTGCTAGCATCATTTGTTGTGGGTTTGGCACAAAGGGACGATATTTATTTTTTCGTGGCAACTGACTCTCCAAGTGTAAATATTTAATTCAGCTTTGCTTTTTATGTTTAATCCCATTTGAATTTTTCTGATAGAAAATTTCATTTAAATCCTCTAATAGTCAAGTATCTAAATAAATTTTGGGTTTATAATGGACAATACTGTTGAAAATAGTCAAATTGAAGAATTTATAGCGAACTTGAAAGGTCGAAAAGCCTATGAGGAGAAAAAGGCAATTAGGCTAGGTTTTTCAAATTTTGAAGATTATGTGGCTAATAAAATCTCAAAAAAGTTGTCTGTTTCTTCAAGCGTTTGTAAGGCGCCTAAGCAGCGAGTACGGCGTAAAAATAAAATCAAAACAAAGCCTGTTAGTACTTGTGGTTGCTGTTGATTTGAGAAAAGTTATTTTCAATTAAATTTACTTAAATTGCTGCCGCTAAACTAATCGTTATAGTTGAACCTACAGAGCTTATAAGAATAGCTTTGGCTATGATGTCGACCTTAACTTTATAATTTAGTGCTAGCATAAAAGACATTAGACCACATGGTGCTGCTGCAGTCATGATTGCAGGGTTTCTGAACTCCGTTGGTAGCGCTAAAGCGGTAATAAATATAAACCCCGCAAATACTGGATGAATGATTAGCTTTATGAAAGCCATAGTTAACGGTAGAGCTGTATTTGCACTCTTATAGGGTCTGCTTAAAATTATACCCAAAGCAAAAAGTAGAACAGGTGACGCCGAAACCGCAATTGCATTTAAAAACACTTCGATCCCAACCGGAATTTTGAAATTGGATAAACCAAAAGCTAATCCCAATACTACTGCTATGAGAGGTGGATTAAGAATGATGTTCTTAAATGTATCTGCAAAAGTTAGATCTTTGGTGGAAAGAAAATCTAACAAGATTATCGTTCCTGCAAAGAGTATTAACCCGTCCATAGTAATAATAGAAATTATTGGTTTTACGTATTTTTCCCCAAATAAAGCTTCAGCGATTGGTAAAACAAACAAAACATGGTTAGTTAAAGCAATGCATAAGCCTATTAAAGCGGCTTCTTTGGTTTCTCTGTGAAAAATAAATTTTGCAATCAAAAACCCAGCTAAATAAAGTACTATTTCCGTAAAAAAATAACCGCTAAGCATTTTAAAATTGAATTCGCTAATCGGTGCTTTTGAGAGTAGTAAAAAAATTAGTGATGGAACACCAATTAACATTACAAACTTATTCAGAACCATAGCAGCTTCGAATTTAAAGATCTGCTTCTTTCCTAAAAGGAAACCTAAAATACCAATCGAAAAAATTGGCAACACACCATTTAGAAAATGCCCAACCATATATAAAGAACCAAATTTTAACTCTACAGTTTATCAAATTTTTATCGCAATATACTTATTCTTCAATTGTTCCACTGCGTAAATTACTTCAATCGCAAAATTTACAAGTTAAGAGATTTTGCACCCAAAATGATTATAATGCACAATTAATGGCGACTCCGGCAGGATTCGAACCTGCAACCTGCCCCTTAGGAGGGGGCTGCTCTATCCAGTTGAGCCACGGAGCCGTTCAATTACATCTAGCTAGGGTGTCGTTCGGTGTCACGAGAATTAATGTCGTTTTATGCAATTTTGTTATGAAAAATGCTAAAAACTATAATCGCAATTAGCTTTATTCAAGGCCTTTGGGCGCTAAATTGCCAATAGATTTCGTACCAAAAGGCAAATCTTTGGAATTCCCTAAATTATTTGTTACCGGGGTGTCAAAAGCGTATTCCGGATTGCTTTTTTGGATTTGCCAAATACGTAACATTTCTTTCCAGGCCCCGAATAAACTTTTTGGCTCTGGCATATCTGTTTTTATTTCCTCGGCAAGTTTTCGTAAATTATAACAAGGTACGCCAGCGTACATGTGATGCTCTGTATGCCAGTTCATGTGCCAATAAAGATATTCAAAGAATTTTGGTAAACGTATTGATCTTGTATTCTTGCGAAAATCAGTAGTGTTTTGTCTTAGTCCACAGTGTTGGGTTAATCCCAGCAAGTAACTTAGCCAGTTCGCGGTATAGCTGGGAAATATTACGATAAATGGTAAAACCCATATTCCAGTCGAGATTGTTGTGATTAAGATCAGTGTATGGAATCCAAGTTGAATTTGAGACCACCTAACAGAGGCTAACTTTTGTTCAGATTGGTCTTTATGTATAGCTTCCAACCACTCATTTGCTGGTATCTCACTAGAACCGTTTTTCCCAAATGCAGCCAGTATTGTTAGCCATATCGCTGATAGCAGTCCCCCTTTACCAAAGGTTCTACCGGGCTGGGTCATTAAATTAAAAGTAAACATTTGTAGTAAAAAAGTTGCGCCAACATTTGGATGAACAGGCAAAAGAACTTCTCTATCACCTTCGGGATGCAACGTGTAGCGATGGTGGTAGGTGTGACTAGCCGCATAGTCAAAAGGATTCCACCAACTTATGAGGCTGAAAAGGTAAAGGAAAAACTTATTCAACCATCTGGTCTTAAAAACTGTGCCATGCCCAAGTTCGTGAACGGCAGTTCCTTTAAAAAAAGAAGATACTGTTCCGTGAATGAAAACAGTGATTGGAAACAAAATCCAATAGCTATTTAACCATGACAAATAAACAGAAAGTCCCGTAATACAAAAAAGCCCAAAATGTCCACCGGCTTGTAAAAAGCCTTTACGATCGCTTTTCTTTGAAAACTTTCGAAACTTATCAGGATCTATTTTAGATCTGTACCACTGCGGTTTTAAATTATTTCGAACTTCTGAAAGAGGAGGAAAAGTCATTTCTTTTAATCAAATCATGAGACATTAAGCGATTCCGTAAGAACTTTAAAAACTTTGGAATAATTATCAATTAAGAATTTAAATATCACAAAATTTGGCAACTACTTTAAATTTCAGTTTTAAATTAAAAAAATTTATTCTCGGTAACGGCTATGACAGGCCTTGCAACCTGACGAAACCTTTTTCAAGGCTGGTCGTAAATCCTCAATAGTTGAAACGGAATTGGCTAAAACTATAGAAGTTTCAGCTAAATCTTTTGATAACTTAGTAAATTCATCAAATTCATCCCAGATATTCGGCATAGCCTCAGACTTGGGATCGGTAGCATTAATTGTAAAAACTTTTGGAGTTTCTAAAGACAGAGCTGATATCCTTTCCAAAGCTAATTTAACTTGATTAGCGTCAAATGATGTTTTTCCTTTCAACATTTGTCCGATAATTTTTGTGTTACCGGCCATCTCTTTCATGACCATCATTCGTTCTTTTACATTCTTATCTTTCACACCGCTATGGGCGAAAGCAACTGACGATATTGTTAGAGAAACTAAAATTATTAACTTAAATGATTTCAAGAAATAGTCCTTCTATTGTAGTTAATGAACGCGCGTGCACTTGCCTTTCCTGAATAAGTCAACTGCAATACTATAAACTCCTTTCGCCTGAACAGTATCACCGATTTTATTCCAATTCTCCGCGGTTTGCAAAAATTCCCGATATTGTTTGCAAGAAGTTGAACTATCTCGAATTCGCTGTTCGTCATCCAGGTATTTTGGAATATATATAAAAGCAGCAACAATAAGACATAAAACTGTTAAAATTAAAATTGTTACTATTAATTTTTTCCAGAACAAGGATCTGCACCAAATTGATTAATTCGATTATTCTTTTAATAATACATAAATTTAAACTTAAATTTCTCAAGTGCATTAGGAGCAAGGAACTAAAATGGCCTATTCACGAATTGTAAATGTTGAGTATAAATCCGAGAAAGATATGGAACTTTTTTTATCTAAGTGGAAAGATTGGATGCCTAAGCATATGCCTGTTGCGACTAGCAGAACTATGGTAAAAACTGGGCCCTCGTCAAGTTTACTTATGGCAGTCTACGCATCAAGCCAAGTTGCTGAAAATGCTAAAGAAGTGGTTGAGGTTTTTTTTGATGAGAATAGAGAGCATATGCTGGATGTTATCGCTTTTCATGGTGAAGTAATTGAATTTGAATGAGTTTTGGGATCACTCCCAAACTTTCTCATACAATTGAATAATCTGGTCTTCAGTGGGTACTCTAGGATTATTATGTGGAGAGCCAGAAGCTAGTGCTTGGGATGCCATAAGTTTCAACAAATCGTGATCTGCTGAGTGACCCAAACTTCTGGGTGATGGCACTTTCAAATCTTCATTCAATATAAAAAGATTTTCTATTAATTTTGAGCATGCGACTTCATCGCTATCATTTTCCACTGCCCATTTCATTACGCGAGCGCATGTCGCATATCTTTCTGCATTTCCTTTTATAGAGAATTCCGTAATCTTTGGCAGTAACATCGCGTTCGATAGGCCATGGGCAACATGGAAATGAGCCCCGATTGGTCTACTCATGCCGTGCACTAGAGCAACAGAAGAATTTGAAAATGCCATTCCTGCCTGCGAGGCCGCCAACATCAAGTTCTTGCGGGCTTTTGTATTTTTAGGCTCCATACATGCAATTCTGACATTTTCAACTATTGCTGGCATAGCAGCCAGAGCGAATGCGTCAGTATACTCGAAAGCTTTTTTACTCACGTATGCTTCTATGGCGTGAGTTAAGCTATCCACTGCGGTGTCAGCAGTAATTCGCCAGGGCTTTGTGGTTGTGAAAGTCCAGTCAATAAGAGCTGCTGTTGCGACGCAGGCTAACCCCGATAAATTATACTTTTCAGTATTTGCTGTATCAGTGATAACACACCATCTGGTTAGCTCTGAACCAGTACCTCCTGTGGTTGGAATTAAAATTACTGGTGGGCCGCATATATCAATTTGATTTGGCGCTTTATAATCTCTGACGTGGCCATTATTTACGCTCATAAAACTAATTGCTTTTGCAGTATCCATAGGGCTTCCACCCCCAAGGCCTATAATGCAATCAAACGAGCCAATTTTAAACTTTTCCAAGCCCGTATTAACACATTGATCAGTAGGGTCTTCAACCACTCCATCGAAAATACTCCAATCAATATTGTGCTGTTCAAGAATTTCTAAAACTAAATCAACATGTCCAAGTTCTACTAGATTTTTATCTGTAACGATAAGAGGTTTTGAAAGGCTTAACTGTTTTAATACATCTGCAATTTCTTTTGCAACGCCACCTCCAATCCTAATAATTTTCGGAGATTGTATGCGACCGATTTTTTCGCTTAGCAAATTGAAAACTCTCTCTAAATATTTTCGCCGTAAATCCGAAAGTTACTTAAGGTGATTTTTGAAACTCTACTGTTTGTTCTTTTCCATCAATAATAAAAGTTATTGTTGAAAAAGAATATACTACCTCTTCTTTTGGTGAGTTTTTAAATTCAGTTTGGCATTTTTGTCTATTTTCATACCCGATAACTCCTGTGGAAGATTTTGTTTTTTGATTTTCGTTTGCTAAAACTCCACCGACTATTGCACCAACTGCAGCACCTTTATCCTTTTTAGTAATGGCCTTGCCAATAATACCTCCTAAAACTGCACCACCTACGACCGCGCCAGCATCCGGTTTTGATTGAATTTTACCAAAAATAGGTACTTTTTGAATACTGCAATTTTGATAGGGTATTTGTTCAAAAACCGTTTGATTTTTATAAAAATCAGTAATTTTTGCTCCATCTACATTAATTGTTAAGCCTGGGTAGCTGTAAGAGTTACACCTCGAGATTAAATTTTTATATGCTGTGTCACTACGTATGCCCCAAATGCCATCAGCATTCACTCCCACTATTTGTTGCAGGCGTTTGATGGATAAATTTGAGGCAGTTGATTGTATAATTGATTTGTAAATTGAGTTTGAATCAGAAATAGCTGCGCAGTCATTTGCATAGGATTGCGAACTTGCTAATACTAAAAACAGGAAAACTCTCAATATTTTTTTCATCATAAACTTCAATCTAATTTTCTTATATCTTCAGAATTATTTTGAGTTGTTTATTAAAAGCATCAAGGCTACTGCGAAAGTAAGTAGAGCAACTGCCCAAAATAAACCCTCAAAAGAGGTCTCTACTGAACGAGATGGTCTGTCAAATTTTTGTTTGGTCTGGGTTGGCTTAAACAATTTGTCTCCAACAACTAGTTTTTCAATAACTTTTTCTTCATCTGAAAGTACCTTTGTATTGACCTCATTTTCATCGATTTCAGTATTAACAATACTACTGCGTAAGAATGATAGAAGACCTCGATCCATGTATTCTTCATCTAATCCCTGTGCAGCCCGGAAAATAAGAATTCTCTTGCTCTCCTCTAAACTCTTTAAGGCGTCTTCAAACTGTTCTTGCGATATTCCAAAATCGTCTTCATTTAGTTGATCAGTATCTGGGTTATATGAAGTTTTACATCTTTTTATCAAATCAATTAAAATACGTGATTTACGTAAAGATGATTTTTGGCTCTGGGTAAAAAAATTTGAATTGAGATATTCAACTAGTCTCAAATTTTTTCCAATATTCTCGTCAACAAACAAATCGGCTACCTCCTGTTCATTTGTTGATAATTCTTTCTCTAATTCATTGTCTGAAAAGCCTAAGTCAAGAAGCTCAGAACGAAAGTGTTCCAAAAATGAAAAATAAGTTTCGCGTTTTGTATCCTTCCCTACGTTTGGTAAAGCATACAATATTTTGTAAAGAACTTTGACACTGTCTGCATCGCTGTTTTCAGCAAACAACTTTAAATGTTTAAGACATTGTTCATAATTTTCATCTGATTTATTAAAAGATGATACGCTAGCGTGAAGGCGGCTCAGCTTTTCAACTAATAGTGTTCTTTTTTTCCGGGTATCCATATCGAAGGTAACATATGCAGGTCTAAAGGATTTTTGTAAATGCTCAAATTAGTATAGCATTGTCACCGTTCAAAATCATTAAAATTATCTTAAACATTTTACTATAAGGAACCGCTATTAAATAATATTTTAAAATATTAGCGTTGTCAGAATATAAAATACATTAGTTGAGCAAGTGGCCATGAACTATCCAGTTCATGGCCGCGCATGCCGTGTTATTAAAATGTCAGATAACTATTGTAATTTATAGATTGCTTTATAGCTTTTTAAAATAATTTAAACTGCTTGCTCTTCTTCACCTTCTTTAATTATTAGCTGAAGATTAGACGCCAGTTTTTCAAAAACTTCGTCGACATGTCCGACTTCCTTGGCTTTGTCTAAAGCAATTTGTGCATTTTTTACATCCTTAAGTTCAATTAAGGTATTTATGCAGCTTATCCAGTACTCTGTAACAGTTGGGTTTGCTTCGATGGCATTCTTGAAGAATTGTATGGCCATAGCTTTTTCTTCCATTTTAATGGCGATCAATCCAAAATTATGGTTTGCATCAGGATGATTGGGGTCCAAATTCAGGATTTCCAGATATTTTTCCCCAGCTAAAGCAAGATTACCGGCTTCATGAGCCGAGATTGCGTGTTCAAGTGTAATATCAACATTATCTAACATTTAAAATATTCCCTTCTATTGACGGGGATTTTTTGCAAGATCCGTTCCAACTGTTAAAAAAAAGTAAAAAAATTATTTTTAATTGGAGAGACCACTTAAATTAAAGTTTATTTATTCAAAACTTATTGAGTTGATTTCTCAGAAGATTTTTTATGAATAAGCAACTGAATGAGTTTGTGGTCTCTTCTTTCTTCTTGTTTTTTCTGTTCTTCGAGACTGTAAAGATTTAAGAGTTCTTCCTCTAACCCGAGTTGGACTACTGATGACCAATCCACATCAGGATCATCGAACATTTCCCTATACATTTTTTCGTAGCGGTTCACATATCCGACTATTCCTTCCGGTGCATTCAAGTGAATAGTTTGAAAAGGCCCCATAAATGACCATCTAAGGCCGAGGCCCTCAGAAATTGCCTTATCGATATCCTCTGCCGAAGAAATACCATCTTTTATGAGATTGAAGGCTTCGATTAGTAGAGCTCCTTGAAGCCGGTTAACTACAAAACCTGGAATTTCTTTTTTCAATTCCAAAGGTTGTTTGCCTATTGAGAAAATAATTTTTTTAACTGCCTGAGTTATGTTCTCACTCGTGAATAGGGCTGGCACAATTTCTACGGCTGGTATTAAATGAGGAGGATTAATGGGATGAGCCACAAGGCATCTATATCGTCCTTTTACATCTCTTGCATAAAGAGAGGCTGGAATTCCAGAAGTTGAACTTGCAATGGGGATATCGGCTACTGTTGCAGTATCTATTTTTTTGGTAAGCTCTTTTTTTATGTCTAGATCCTCGGGACCACTCTCTTGGACATAAATACTGCCTCTTACGGCGTGTGAAAGATTTTGAGCTAGATGAATTTTATCCAAATAATCGGAAATATTTTTATTTTCCAGTAAGCCATGATTTTGTAAGTCGGTGAGCTTTGCCTTTATGTTTTCTTTAGCTTGAACTGTGACGCCGTCGACTGGATCAAACAATGAAACATCAAAACCCGCGCTTAGAAAGCTTATTGCCCATGATTGCCCAATCAGACCACATCCTATCAGCGCAACTTTTTCTCTCTGGTTATTTTCATCTTTTATGGAAAGCATCTTAAGACCGCTGTTTGAATATTTTGTTTGAAATTAGCTCCGTTCACTGTAGCCTAACTTAAAAGGTGAAACTACAATTGGGGATCAAAAAATGAAAAAAGCTTGTTTTTGTGGAAAGGTTACGATGGAATTTCCTGAGAGACCTCTTCTTCATTTTATGTGTCATTGTACCGACTGTGACTTGATGTGGAACGGTGCTTACAAGGGTTTTGTTTATCCAACAGATGAGGTCACCATTGGTGGTGAAAAATCTAACTATCAATTTAACGGTGGCAGTGGTTTAGGTTTTGAGGTCGATTTTTGCGCAACTTGTGGAACTAAGGTAGCCTCCAGACCCCAAGTAGTAGATGGATTGACCTACATTCCGGCAGGATTTCTAAAAAATGAAGTAGATTTTTCTCCTCAAGTTGAAATTTTTGCATATAATAAATACAAATGTTTCGGCAATCCGGAGACTTTAGTTGAAAGTTTTGATGATAATGGAACGGTAGAACGGATTTCGGCTGTTATAGAAGCAATGAACCAAAGCTAATCAATTTTCTAACTTATCAATAATCTCTAACAATTTATCTTTAGTAATCTTCTTTGGGTCGTATTCCAGTTTTAGCCCGTCCAATTCTTTAATGACTTTTAAGTTTATAGAGCCTTGTCTAGTTAAAACGTAGCTTGCGATAGGTTTGTCAATTCCTTTTGCTTTTACTTCAATAGGAGAGGATGTTTCGAATTTACTTTTTATTAAGTTTCGAACGGCTGAAGAAACCAATATAGAATTTTTAGGGGCGGCTTGCTCTAGCCTTGAAGCCACATTTACGGCTCTGCCAATAGCGGTATAATCAAGGCGCTGGGCACTACCAAAGTTTCCAACATTACATAACCCATTATGTATCCCCATCCGTATCTCAAGTTTCTCTGGAAAGTTATACATATCCTGAAAATTCTGCTGATTACTTTCAAGAAAATTAAGCATTTCCATTGCCATCTCACAACATGCAGTGGCATCTTCCTGCGCTCCTTTTGTATCTGGATCGCCGAAAAAAACCATTACCGAGTCACCAATGAACTTATCGATAGTTCCTCCATATTTTAACGCAATATCACACATATTTGTGAGATAAAAATTTAGGAAGTTTGATAGGTCCTCGGCCTCCATCTGCTCTGAAAGTGTGGTAAAACCAACAATATCAGAGAAAAAAATTGTGAGTTTTTTCCTTGCGCTTTTAGCTGAGAACTCTGCCCCTGAAAAAATTTTTTCGCAGATTTGTGGTGATAGATATTTAGATAGTTGTTCTGAGGCTTTTTGTAATTTGTCTCGTTGGGCATCTGCCTCGACTTTTGCCTCTTGGACAAGAGATTTTTGACGCTCTAACTCGCTCGCAAGAGATTTTCTTAAACGAGCTTCCAATTTAAGTTTACTGTTTTCTTGTTTAAGTGCTTTTAGTTCTTCAATACTTTCCATTAAACAAACTTTCTAAACTCAATAGATTTAAGTTAAACACAAATTATCAGTCTAAAAAAAACTAATAAATTACGATTAAAAAGTAACTACTCTAAGTTGTGTATAATATTAAAAGGAATTTCTTTGAAAAGTTATATTTTTCTATCTATTGCGATTATATTGGAAGTTTTTGGGACTATGTTATTACCGATATCTCAAAATTTTACTAAAATTTTACCAACGTTTGCCTTAGTGACCGCCTACGTTTGCTCTTTTTACTTTTTAACATTTGCTCTCAAAACGATTCCAATAGCCGTAGTTTATGCGTCATGGGCAGGTCTTGGTGTTTTTTTAATCGCCATACTGAGCAAACTTCTTTTTGACCAATCCTTGTCTTGGCAGGTAATCCTTGGACTTATTTTGATTATAGTGGGTGTTATTTTAGTTAACACTTTCTCTGGTTCTCATAGTTTAGACTAAACTACCTAAGGCTATTCTATTTAGCTCTATTTCTAATTGTTGTTGAAAAATTTATCTATATGGAAAATAATACCGTGTGATAAAAAGAAAGGATTAAGGTGCTATGAAAAATTTCAGATTTTGTTGGTTGGCATTAATTCTTTCAACTATTTCTTCGACGGCTTTTTCCGAAAATAATTTTCGGTCGTTAAGTTTGTCGGGTACTGTTTTTGCGAACAACGAGACTAGTCTTTCGTATCAAACTTCAGGATGTATAGCAGAAGTTTCTAGCCAATCATTAACAACTTCGAAAACTTACCAAGGTCAAATATTGGTGGAATTGGATGATCGAAATGCCGTTCTTGCACTTAAAACGGCACAGGCTAGATTGCTTGATTTAGAAGCATCTGTAGACGATAGTGATTTCGCCATTGAAGTTGCAAAAGCAGACGTAGGACGAGTTGAAGAAGAATTTCAGTTTGTGCAGCGTGAGTTTGAGAGAACAAAAGTTTTATTTGAACGGGGTCTAGTTAACGAAACGACTTTAGAAGCTGCCGAAAGACGAAAACTAGAAGCAACTTTTTCTGTTCAGCGCGCAAAAGAAGCACTTAGCCGTTCTATTTCTTCAAAAACAAGGTCTTTGATCGCTCTTGATATCGGTAAATTAGAATTAGAGGGGCGACAATTAGATTTGGACGAATTAATTGTTCGCTCGCCTCATGATGGAATTTTACTAGATTTTGAACCAAATATTGGGGATTGTGTCTCTCAAGGTTCGTTAGCAGCAAAGGTATATAGGCCGGACGAAAAGAGCGTGGAAACTTTTATTTTTGTTGAGCAACTTGTAAACGCAGAAAAAATAGGGGTTGCTGTAGGGAATTCGGTAAACGTAATTAGGACCAATGGAAAAGCCTGCAAAGGTATTTTTTCTTTGGTTGGTACACAAGCTGATTTAGAGAGCCAAAATGTAAAAGCCACTATTGATTTAGATCCAGCTTGTGCTCCTTTAATGTTTCTTAATGAGGCTGTAAAAATTGAGACTGTCTCTAAAAATATCAATTAATGAGCTTTTCTGGCGCGCTTAGCTGACTTTTTATAGAGGCGCATTTAGGCTGAGCCCCTTCTTTGCTTTTAATTCTCGAGGATAATTAAAGAAAAACGTGACAAAATTAGTATAATTTCTGTTGTTGAATTTGTCCGATGTGCCTGAAGCTTTTATCTTCAATAAGCAAGCTGATCATGTTATTGTCCTTCCAATGTTTCCCGTTGAATTCAATATTGTTTACGAAGACTTTTCTCAGAATCCTTATCCGACGCTTTCTATTTTAAGAAAGACGGCTCCAATATCATTTGTGCCACAACTGGGTGCAATTTTGCTCTCAAAGCATGAAGACATATTCATTTGTGAAAAAAATATCTCGGTTTTCTCATCAATACAGCCTGATGGTCTTATGACGAGACTGATGGGTCAAAATATGATGAGGAAAGACGGTGAGGAACATAAAAAAGAGCGCCATATAATTTTTCCGACGACTTCGCCTAAAACCACACAGAATGTCTGGAAACAAAAATTCGTAAATCATACAAAGAAAATTCTCGATAATCTTTCAGGTCAACAAGAAGTAGATTTGGTAAACGAATTTGCTAAACCAGTTTCAGCGGAAGCATTAAAGTCTATTACAGGTCTTACAAATATGACTTGGCAAGAAATGGATAGGGTGAGCCAAGGCATGATTGACGGTTGTGCAAATTATACCCAAAATAAGACAGTAGAAGAAAATTGTCACAATTGCACTGCCTCAATTGATTTTCACATTCGAGAAAGATTGGAACAGGATTTAGGTTCTGACCCTTCACTATTATCTGTGTTTGCATTGAAAAAAGAAAAATTTGAAACAATATCTGCGAACGTAAAATTAGCTATCTCTGGAGGCCAGAACGAACCACGCGATGCAATTGCTGGCACCATTGCCACGCTGTTACAAAATCCAAAACAGCTAGAAAAGATATTAAATGGTGAATTTGATTGGTTAATGGCATTTGAAGAGTATGCCAGATGGATGTCTCCTATCGGAATGTCACCAAGGCGAGTAGCAAAAGATTTTTCTTATAAAGATTTTAATTTTTTTGAGAATGATCGCGTATTTTTAATGTTTGGGTCGGCTAATCGAGATGAAGATATTTTTGAAAAACCAGATGAATTCAAATTGAATCGAGATGTGGCTCGGTCAATATCATTTGGGGCAGGCCCCCATTTTTGTGCTGGAGCATGGATCTCAAAAACACTCATTGCTGAGGTTGCTATTCCAATGCTTTTTGAGAAATTTCCAAATATGAAATTACTCTCCAGAGTGGAGTATTCTGGTTGGGCCTTTAGAGGCCCAAAGCCATTCTTTGTTAAAGTATAAATTTTTTTTGGTTAAGTCTTAGACGAATTTTTTTTCTGATTTCTCTTACTCAGCCTAGCGCGCAATTTGTGGAACGACTCTTCGCTACCGTCATGAAGCGTGCCGAACCAACGATCCAAAGGTAAAATACCATCCGCATAATTGCATTCAAAATACTTATGATGGAGATAATGGGCAAAGCTATCAATATCAAAGCTAGTTTGTTCGTCTGTCTTTATTCTTTCAAATCCAGCGTGGCCCGGCGCAGGACTTAGACCTGCGTGAACCAAAGTCACAATTACGAAGGCTGGATGGAATGGGAAGAAAAGATAAAGGAGTGCGCATGAAAAATAAAAAGTATGCTCTATCGGGTGCATCGCCAGCCCTGACCATGGGCCCGGATTAATATTTCTATGATGTGTCTTATGGGCCAAATTGTATAATGGCTCAAAGTGAATAAGCCGATGAATGAGGTAAAAATGAAGATCGCGCCAAAAGTGGATTAACAAAATCATAGCAATGAAATAAAATATACTTTCATCAAGGTTGATCAATCTTAAGTGTCCGTTTGCTGCAAACCATAAGATACAAATTTCAAAACAAGTCCAAATTAGAACACCACTGCAAAAAGTCAGAAAAATATTATCCTTAGTTTGGTTACCAAAGAGAAATTGTTTTGAATTTTCTGAAGGCCAGCGTGGGTTATACTTAAAATCTATGTCTTGTGCTCGCTGCATGTATAACCGATAGTGAAAAGCTCCATAAAATATCAATACGAGCCCACTGTTTTTAATAAAAACTGAAAGACAAGTGATAATTGTGAGATCTGCATAATTTTCAAGCGGTGGAGATAAAGCAAACCAAGATATTAAACCAATTCCGACATAAAAAAGGTTCCAAGGTAAAAAATAACCAGGAATTGAGAAAATCCATTTAAGTGCTCTGATGGGCGCTAACGGCCAAACAAAAACCGGTGGATAACTTACGCGTTTCTTGGGAATATAGTTTCCCTTATTATTGCGGTCACCGAATTTTTTTTCTTCCATATCCAAATACAAATTTTTTTTTGTCGTAATCTGATATACAGTAAAATAACAAATTTAAGAATTATCAACTGTTGTTTTAAGTCTTTCGAAGGCGTTAATGCATATTATTAATACATGGCAAACAAGTGCATCGCAGTTAATTGCTGTTGCAGCGGGTAGAGAGCAGGCTGAATTAGTTGTTCAAAATTGCCGCCTAGTAAACGTTAATTCAAGAGAAATACTCGATGGTTGGGAGATGGCTGTCGTAAAAGGCAGGTTTGCCTACGTAGGACCAGCTGCCAGTCATTGTGTAGGGCCGGATACCACTATTTTTGATGCAGGTGGAAAATTTATAATACCTGGGCTGTGTGATGGTCACATGCACATAGAAAGTGGGATGTTAACTCCCGCTGAATTTGCAGCAGCGGTCATCCCACACGGAACTACCACCATGTTCACCGATCCTCATGAGATTGCTAATGTACTTGGCTTGAGTGGTGTAAAGATGATGCATGATGAAGCTATGATGCAGCCAATTAATATATTCACTCAAATGCCATCTTGTGCCCCCTCTGCTCCCGGCCTTGAAACGACTGGATTTGAAATTGGGCCAGCAGAGGTGGCTGAAGCAATGAAATGGCCGGGGATAGTTGGGCTGGGAGAAATGATGAATTATCCAGGAGTAATAAATAGCGACCCCAAAATGCTATCTGAAATGGCAGAAACAATGAATGCTAATAAAACAGTTGGAGGGCATTATGCTTCTCCAGATAGGGGAATACCATTCCATGCATATGTTGCAGGTGGTCCATCTGATGATCATGAAGGCGTAGCTGAAGATGATGCGATTGCGCGTGTTAGGCAAGGTATGCGCTCTATGATGCGTCTTGGAAGCGCTTGGTATGATGTTGAAAGCCAAATTACAGCCGTTACTGAAAAGGGATTGGACCCCCGCAACTTCATATTGTGTACAGATGATTGTCATTCGGGAACTTTGGTCAATGATGGCCACATGAACCGCGTCGTTCGACATGCCATAGATTGTGGTTGTGACCCGCTAATTGCAATCCAAATGGCTACGATTAATACAGCTTGTCATTTTGGAATGGAAAGAGAATTGGGTAGTATAACGCCCGGACGTAGAGCAGATTTTATTGTCACGTCAAGCATCGATAATCTCCCTATTGATGTTGTATTTGCCAGAGGAGAACGTGTGGCTGAAAATGGAAAATTACTCACCAAATGTCCGCATTACGAATGGCCTCAAACTGTGCGAGAAACCGTAAATTTAGGTAAGAAACTTGAACTCGAGGATTTTGTGATATCCGCACCTATGGGTTTATCTTCAATAAAAGCTAAAGTTATCGGAGTTATCGAAAACCAGGCTCCGACTAAGGCCCTGGAGTTTGATTTGCCGGTGAAGCAGGGGAAAGTTCAAGTAGAAGGGGATGTCTGCTATCTTTCATTAGTTGAAAGGCACCGTGGAACTGGCGCGGTAGTAAACGGGTTTGTATCAGGTTTTGGTTATACCGGGTCTATGGCTATTGCGTCTTCAGTTGCCCACGATAGCCATCACATGATTGTCGTTGGAACTAATCAGGAGATGATGGCCTCCGCCGCCAATAGACTTGGTGAAGTTGGAGGTGGTGTTACTTTATGGAAAGATGGCTCTGAAGTTGCACTGGTTGAATTGCCCATTGCTGGATTAATGTCCGATAGTAAGGCCTCTGAAGTTGCGGTAAAAACTCAGGATATTGTTCAAGCCATGACTGATTGTGGCTGTGATCTAAATAACGCCTATATGCAGCATACTTTGCTTGCTTTGGTAGTGATACCTGAGCTTCGAATTTCTGATTTAGGCTTAGTTGATGTGAATCGGTTTGAACTAACAGAAGTTATTAGCTCTAAGCCTTAAACCAATCTACTGCGGCTTCGGCTGCTAATATGGCCTCATTTTTTGAGGAATAAAGGTCTCCCACTACGCCGCTTGGAAACCAACCAGTTTGGTCTTCAGGATCACGGCGGAAAGTTTTAAATGTAAAAACTGTAGAACTGATCATAATTATATCGATACATTGAAAACCGGTTTCATCGTTAAATGATATAATCGCTTTACCAAGTTTGGGTTTTTCTTTGCTAATGATTGCCATCCCTTTGTGAATTTTTGTATTTGGCGGCATTTTCACAATAGCGTTGAAACCTAATCAGATCATTCAGTTCTTCAAAACTACACAGTATTGGCAAGAAACTTCCCTTATTTATAAGGTCTCTAAGTTTTGATGCTGTTGAATGAGAGAAACGCATATTTATAAGCTTAGAGTTTAAAGGGTATATACATTACTAGATCTGTCCAGACATACATAACGGCTACGGTAAAAATCATTAAATATAAAAAAGGTAAAACACCTTTTGCTACATCGCCTAATTTAGCCCCTGAAACAGATTGAATTACATAAAGGTTTAGCCCCACGGGAGGAGTGATCAGAGCGCATTCCACCATGACCACCATAAATATACCAAACCATATAGGATCAATCCCCATACCCATTGCAGCTGGAAGCAAAACTGGCACCATAATCAAAACCATTGATAGTGTTTCAAAAACAAGTCCCATTGCGACTAAAACGACGCAAACAACTATCACGAAGAGCATTTTGCTATCGACGTAAGTTTGTATCAAAGATGATATATCCTGCGGTATTCTATATAGTGTAATTGCTTTTCCAAATATTTTTGCACCAGCTATTATAATTAAAATCGCAGCAGTCGTAATCATAGCCTCGAAAACAGCACGTTTAAAATCTTTGAATGATAACGATCTCATTAAAACAACGGTTAAAATTATAGCTAGTGAAAACCCAACAGCTGCTGCCTCTGTTGGAGTGAATATACCTGTATAGATGCCACCCAGTATCAGTGCAGCCAAGGCAATGGTTGGAGCTACTTTAATCGAGGTTTTAATTCTTACATCCCAAGGTGCTTTTTCGCTTGGAGTATAACCTCCAAACAGATGAGCATAGATTATGGAATAAATTATGAAAAGTGCGATGAGAAAAAGCCCAGGACCAATACCAGCCAAGAAAAGTGAGATCACACTTTCCTCAGTTATAAATCCGTAAACTATCATAGGTAAGCTGGGTGGGATGAGAATTCCTAGAGTGCCCCCTGCGGCCAATAGGCCATAAACAAACTTTTTATTGTACCCACGTTCAATCATTTCTGGAATTGCAACAACGCCAATTGTGGCAGCAGTGGCTACAGAAACACCTGAGATTGCGGCGAAAATTCCACACGAAATAATTGTTGCTATCGCCAAGCCCCCTGGCCAGTGTCCCACCCAGGCTTGTACTGCGGCATATAAATCCCGGCCACAGCCCCCGTACAAAAGGATATTACTCATCAAAAGGAACAGTGGAACGGCAAGTAAAATAAATCCATCCAAAGTCGATAAAATTGCTTGCGGTGCCATCAAAGGAGAGAACCCTCCTCCCAAAAGCATGCCCAGACCTAAACTTCCAAGTGAAAATGCCACTGGTAGACTGGCTAATAACAATGCGAACATTATTCCTAAGATCACAATAAGTTTCATTGAGTTTCTCGCTCAGGAATAGGCTGATTAGTAAGAAGTTTCCAAATCTCAATTATGGCTTGAATTGCCAGCATTGCGAATAAAGTGGGTACAGGTAACTCAGCAATCCATGATGGCAAATCAAGCAGGCTTCCTGTTGTTCGACCTCTTTCAAAAGAGTCATAAAAAATCTGCGCGCCAAAAACAGTAACATATGCGCAAAACCACGTTAGAACACACATTGTGACAATACCCGTAATTTTTTGCAGCTTAGTGCTCATAAGCCCAATAACAGCATTAATTTGAATATGTTTTCGGTTTTGCAACAGCCAACATAGAGAAAGTAGTGTGCCATAGATTAAACAAAGTTGACTGAGTTCTGCTGCCCATTTGGTTGGAGCCAAAAAAAAGTAACGGGCTAAAACTTCATAGCTGAGCATTATGCCTGATAAAACAAATAGCCAGGCAGCTAACCAAGCCAGTTTAAGTGTTAAATCCTCAAAGTATTTAACAAACAATTGCATTATCTTCTGTCCTGATTGAAAAAACCACCCTGTTTGGGTGGTTTTAATTTTTTAGGTTAATAGTTTGATGCTGCTTCAAGCAATCGGGCGCCTAGGGCTCCCGCTTTTTCTTTATAAGCATCATAAACAGAGCCTGATGCTGCTTTAAAGGCAGCAATATCACCAGCAGAAGGTACGACGATATTCATACCATTGCTTTTAGCGATATCGTATGCCTCAGCTTCTATGCTTGCCATTTTATCTCGAACTGATGTTTCAGCCATTGATGCAGCACTACTTATAATGTTTCGCTGGTCGTTGCTCAAACTGTTCCACCAATCTGTATTTGCTACCACAATAAATTCGATATCAGCATGGTTAGTAACGGTAAGTGTATCCATAACTTCATATAATTTTCGTGATTTTACGCCGGAAACACCTGTCATGCCTACATCTACTGTACCCCGTTGATAGGCTAGGTACTGCTCAGAGCCGGAGATCAAGGTTGGAGCACCACCGGTTGCTTCAACAAATTGGCCTAGAGTTTTCCCAAAAACACGTACTTTTTTGCCCTTCATATCATTCGGGTTTTTAATTGCCCCTCCATTTGATAGCATTATAGCGCCGCCGTATGCTTGCCACCATAATACAGTCGAGCCAGTATCCTTTATGGCTTCGTCAATAGGGCCACGAATTTCTGAGTCTTTTGCTACAGCTTTTCTTACCTTTGCTTCTGTATCAAAAAGAAAAGGTTGATAAAAAATATCAACAGCCGGGATATCTCCCACGTATCTCGTTAGTGAAGCTACTCCCGCTTCAATTGAACCCGAGCCTACAGCTGCTGGTACTTCTTTATCCTTATATAACTGAGCAGAGTCATAGATCTCTACGGCAATACTGCCTCCAGATTTACTTTCCACCTCCTCTTTAAAAAGGAGTAGATTTTGCCCTAAGTGGCTTTTAAGTGGCAGCTGAAGCGATATCCGCATTGTAACGTCCGCACTCCATGCTGGCAGTGCTATACACAAAGACACTGCGGATATTATCCAAAGTTTAATTAATGATTTCATTATTTCCTCCCTTGTCCTCGCTTAATCCAAATTCAACAAGCAAACTAAAGCAAGTAAAAAATGCAAAGGAACTCAGTTAAATAAAAATTATTCTTCAGAAAAGTAGGTAACCTTAAAGTCGCCATTTAGTCGAGGATTTAAAAAGTCCATCAAACCATCTTCCACCCTAAATTTTAAATAAGCTTGATGATCTTCTTTGCTTTCCCATTTTTCATATAAGTATACTGTTTTTTTGTCTTCAGCTAAAAATGTTCGAATATCTTCAAATCCCTTATGTTGTCGTGTAATGACATAACCATCGTCACTTTTGCTCCAATCTATGAAATCCTGTGCTCCTTTTTCGGTCATTGGAAATTCTGCAACTACAATTACTGACATTTTTTTCTCCTAATTAACGATTTCCGGTTGAATTTTTACTTAGTTTGAATTTATCCTATTCTAATCTAATGTTATCAATCTATGCAAAATATCTAGAAAAATTTTTAATATTTACGCGGCCTATCTGTAAATAGAGTTAGATTCTGGGAGAGGACTAATGTCTGAGGTTAAGAGAAAATTCGCAACAATTTTAGCAACAGATTGTGTTTCGTTTAGTAAACATATGGCTGAAAACGAGGAAGGGACTCTCTCAAGTTTAAATGGTTGTAGAGCAATCATTGATGAATATATCGAGAAACACGGCGGTAGAATTTTCCATACGGCAGGAGATTCTGTTTTGGCCGAGTTTAGTAGTCCAGTAGAAACAGTAAATTGCGCGATAAGTTTTCAAGACAGAATTTACGAAAGAAACGAAACACTTAATGAAGAAAATGGCGATAAACCATTGCTCTGGAGGGTCGGTGTACATTGTGATGAGGTAATCTTAGAAAATGATAATGTTTATGGGAATGGTGTAAACATAGCGGCGCGGCTTGAAGCTCAATGTTCGCCAGGACAAATTTTAGTTTCGCGAGCTATTAATGAACAAGTAGTCTCACGGATTGAAGCAATTTCTCAGGCAGCTGGTAAGAAAAAACTAAAAAATATATCAGATGAATTTGAAGTCTTTTCGATTTGTTCCGAAAAAACAACTAATTTGGGGGCTCCTCCAAAATCTACTCAGACACAGCGTGAAACAAAGGCACAGAAACCTATAGTTTCAATTCTTCCGTTCAAGAATTTAAACGCAAATGAAGATAGCGCATTTTTAATTGATGGGATTTTTGAAGATATACTCACTGAGCTATCAATGGTGAGGCAGGTTTCAGTTGTGTCAAGACAATCCAGCATGAATTTTTCTGAAAGTGGCGAAAATTTAGAACAATTCATTTCTCAATTTAGTGTAAATTTTCTCATTCAAGGTTCAATCAGGTCTGCTGGGCCTCGAGTTCGAATAACCGTTTCTCTCGTCGATGCTGACACTCAAGAAGTTTTATGGAGCAAAAAATTCGATCGCACTCTTGATGATATTTTTGAGGTTCAAGATGAAATTGTCAGAAGTGTTATAAAAGAAATTTTAGGTGAAATTGAACTAGCTAGCCTAAGTAGGGCAAAGCGAAAGCCGACTGAAAACATGAGCTCTTATGAATTTCTCCTTAAGGGAAAAGAAGGCCACCATACTCTCACTGCTGAAGCGAACGCTAACGCACTTAAGATGTTTGATGCCGCTATTGACGCTGATCCTGACAACGCCCAAGCTTATGCTTGGAAAGCATGTACCTTAGGACAAGCTATGGTCAGGGGTTATGTCGATAAGCCGATGCAAGAAATTATGCCAGAGTTCAGCAATTTGATGTCTAGTGCTCTAAGTATTGATCCAAACGATTTTGAATGTCATCGCCTTCAGTGCGCTGTGAACACAATGATGGGTGACATGAAAGCAGCATTGGAACACGGAAAGAAGGCATATGACGTTAATCCAAATGACCCAAGAATACTTCAGCAATATGGTGAAGTGTTGCTTAAAACGGGCAAAACGGAAGAGGGGTGTGACTTAACATTGCTGGCATTGGAATATGATCCTATTGCTCAAGGTCAAACGAATAGTGATAAACGAAAAAGTGATGGAGTTTTTGGTTGTGTCTTAGATGACCGTCCAGATGTTGGTTTGGAGATCGCATCTGGTATGATAGACCGGTCGGAAAAGGTTTTGATATACTCAGCTGCGCTTGCGATTGGCAGCACTGGGTCCTTAGAAAGTTTTTCTTGGTTAATGGATGATTTAAGAAACGTAGATCTTGTAAAAATTGAAGAAGCAATCGAGGAAATGGGTAAATTCGATGTTGTGGTTCAAAGCAAAATGAAAGAAGTTTTTCTAGATCATATTTTGCCGTTAAACGAAGTTGCTTAACCAGCTGGTTGTACACCTTTAAAATTTGAATTCCGATTACGATTTATCAGAAATAGCACGATAGCTATATTTAGGAAATTCCATATTATGCCATTCCAAAAAGCAGCTGCGTAAGAGCCCGTAATATCGTAAATCCATCCTGACATCCAACCGCCGATAGCCATGCCCATTATAGTACACATCATGACAAAGCCCACGCGGGTGCCAGCCTCTGCGCCTGGTAAATACTCACGTATAATTATAGCGTAACTTGGGACGATACCACCTTGTGATAATCCGAAAACTGCTGAAACGATGTAAAGAGATACCAGTCCATCAAAGGGAAGGTATAAAAAAAGTGCTATGCATTGAAGAGTAGACCCAATTAATAAAGTATATACCCCTCCTAATTTATCAGCCAGCAAGCCGTTTATAAGCCGCGAAATTATGCCTCCTATCAACATTAAAGACAGCATTTCTGCACCCACAGCAGGGCCGTAACCTAAATCAATGCAAAACGCGACGATATGAACTTGAGGCATAGACATTGCAACGCAGCATCCGACGCCGGCAATCGAAAGTAAAATTGTAAGCATTCTAGGGGATATGTTTACGCTTGCCCTCCTATCTTCGGAGGCAGCATCAGAGGCCCTAGAGGTCTCTTCGCTGATTTTTTTAGTAAGCAAAAAAGATAAAGGGATCATTATAAAAATAGTGGCTAGTGCCAGTATTCCGTATACATCTCTCCAGCCATCTGATTGTAAGGCACTATTAAATAGTGGAGGCCAAATTGCTCCCGAGAAGTAATTTCCGCTCGCGATTAAGGCAACGGCTATGCCCCGTCTCTTTAAAAACCAATGAGAAGTATCTGCGATTAGTGGACCAAATGATGCGGCCGTACCAAAGCCAATAAAGAATTGTAAAATACTAAGTAAATAAACGTTATTTACTTGCATGGCTGCGACATAGCCTAAGGTGTTAATTATAGCTGCGAGAATAATTGTTTTTGTTATCCCATAGTGGTCAACAATACGTCCCATCACTCCGTTACCAATAGCGAAGCCAACCATTGTTAAGGCGAATGGAATAGATGCAGTGCTGCGATCGATGGTAAATTCTTGCTGTATGTCTGGTAGTATGATGACAACCACCCACATACCTATATTGCCCACCGTCGCTACTAAAAGCGCAATAAGCAGTCGGAACCAAGAGTATAAACTATCGTGCTCTTTCATAAAAACCCAGACTAAGTTTTCGAAAACAAATTTATAGAAAGCGTATTTTTGTTTAGTTAAGGCTTAAGCAGATAGTGCAATGTTCTCATATCTTCAACTTTTAATAATATAACTGGATCCGCGCTTCTCTAAATGAATAAATTTGGGTTCTACCATGTGACCGCTGGTGCAGAGCAAATTGTCACTAGACGCCATATCAAGTGCGTATTTTCTAGAATTTAGTGCGCTTTCGGGATCCACATCAAAGAGAGTAGAAATATTTGGATCATTTAATTGAAGATTTGGCACATGAAGTATGTCGCCCATGTGAAACATACTCTGATTTCCATCGTCAACTCTAAAACCTGCGTGGCCGGGAGTATGCCCCGGAAGTGGTACAGTCGAAACTCCGCTTATAATATCTTTATTTCTCGTCAATACTTCGAGCTGAGCATCATAGGCCGATAGAACATTTTTTGCTAAACTTGACCAATCTCTTCCGTTTATTTCGTCTGAACCAAATTCTTTTGAAGTCCAAAAACTGTATTCCTCTTCAAGTATTTTAAAGTTTGCATTTTTAAAAACAGCAGAACCGTCCTCATCAATACAACCTCCTATATGATCGGGATGCAAATGCGTGATAAATATATCTGTTATATCGTCAGGAGCTAAACCTAATTCATCTAGGGCATCAAGAATGAAGCCGCACGTAGGTCCAAAAAGGCTTCCACAACCCGTATCAACAAGCAAATTTTGCTTTCCATTTTGGATCGCGCAGGCATTAAAATTTGTAAAGGTGAAGGACTGATTTTCATCACTATTAATCTTTTGGATGTCTTCATCTGATAAATTCTTTAGAGCTTCGGGCGGAAGTGTACGCTCGCCGTCACGAAGTGTTGTTACGCTAACGGTGCCAACGGCTGTTGTAGATATTCTGGACATGTCGTGATTCTCTTTATGTAAAACACTTTAAAAATATATATTTTTTAAAGTTTGGCATAAAAGTTGCATTTTTTCTACGAAGAACTTTTTTAGACCTATAAAGGCCACATAGCTTATGCTATGTGGCCTACTTTTTATCAATTTGTTCATTAATAGCTTTGAAATTATTGTGTAAAATAATAATGCTAGATGATTTTTACTGGTCAACGGGTGTACATTTGTATTTATTCATTAGACCTTGAGCCGCCATACTTTCACGGACCCATTTTTTCCCAACAGGATTAATTTTATGACTTTCCTGTGATAGTTCCAACATCTGCCGATATTGTAGACACCCAATAGATCGGTCTCTTTTTTCTTGCTGCGACTTCAGGTAAGAGGGAGCAAAAATAATGGCAAAAATCAGAGTTAGCGTTACTGCGAAAACAATGAAGCTCCATACAAATGTTTTCATGGTGCAATAGACCTTCTCTAAACTGAGACTTTATTACATAATAAGTTTTAAAAAACTTTAAATAAATACTATTTTTTTCATTTTTTTAATCAGTTTTTGTAATGATTTTTATAGCAGTATAATTTATTTTGATAAAACTGAGTACAAGCAAATAGAATCTAATGGGACTTAAAAATGAAAGTTGGTCTAGTTTTTCTGTTAACTATTTTCTACTTCTGGGCGAATATATCTATCGCATATGAAGAGACTTCATATCGTGTAATTACTGCAAATCAAATTTATGAAATTAGAGAATATGATGATCGCCTTGCTGTGCAAACTAGGCAAAAAAATGGGCAAAACGGGGCCTTTAGAAAATTATTTAATTACATTTCTGGGTCAAATATCTCTTCCACAAAAATAGAGATGACGACGCCGGTTACACAGTCGATAAAAATAGATATGACCACGCCGGTTACCCAGAAGTTTCAAGATGGCGAAATGATTATGAAGTTTTTTTTGCCAAGAAAATTTCAACTAAAAACAGTACCTCAACCATTAAGTGAGGACCTATCTGTTGTCATCGTAAAAGGGGGTAAATATGCCGTTATAAAATACTCTGGACGCTCGACTTATAAAAATTTTGAAAGGCACTCAAAATTACTTCTCGAAGCTTTAGGTGCTGACAAGATTAAAACAGTTGATCACCCAATAAAGGCAACGTTTAACGGGCCTTTGACACCATTTTTTATGAGAAAAAATGAAGCGATGATTAGGATCGAGTAGTTCTAGATTTCGATGATTTAGCACGGGCATCTAAACATGTAAAAACCCGTGCTGATTTTTCTATTCGACCTTTACTAGCATTCTTGAAGACTTTAATGTTGCGGCTTCATGTGCAGCATTAACAATACCAAGAAAGCGTTCATCACTAACCATTTTGTCAACAGATTGTCCCCAATGAACCATGGAGTCAAATCGGTAGACTATTCTGAGCATTTCATGGTCATCCTTCATGATTGGCATACCTACACCAACCTCAACTCCTAGGCTTTCCATAAGGTTTTGAAGTTCTGGCGCAAGCTCCAAAGCCTTTTGTACTGCTGATCTTGGGGTATGATAGTCGCGGTGCACCACAACCGGCTTACTGCCCTTTGGAGCGTTCCCAAATATCATTCTCCCTATCCAAGGACCTACAACTTCTCCGACGGGATCGACAGCCCGCAAGTGCATCACCTTTTGGAAGTCTTCATCGGCACCAAAAGCTTCAAAAGCGGTTGCCCCAGCTTCAACAGTGTCATACCAGTTCATTAAGTCAAATCGACCCGCTCCATCTCCAGCCACCACCTTGAATACGCTGGATTTTGCGCCATGCCGCTCCATAATGCTCGATAGTCGGAGCATCCTTTCCTGCAAAACGGCCTCTTTGCCGGCCTCTGGCGTTACCTCTCTTATAGCTACATATGACATTTTAATCCTCCCTTTTTGTATCGATATGCTAATTACTAAACCAAAAATTTTCTAATATATTTCCGCCGCGACTGTAGAATTAGTTCACGGGTTTAAAATCGTAAACAACACCTCCATCTACCCGGAGCCTAGTTTTACCTTGAAACTTAGCTCCTGTTAAAGCTGCCCACTTCCCAGTTCCCGCAATTATTGTTAGGGCAATTGTGCCGTCTGGTTGGAAAACACCATTGACTAACGAAATGTCACCATCTGGATCATGCGCCTGGCAGACCCCAATTCCCCCATTTGGTCGCTGTTGACCAGTAGCAAAAACCTGAAAATAATTACAGTTAACTTTCATTGCTTCGGGAAAACCTTCTGGCGGATTTTCATACATCCATATATCGCTGGTCGTTGCCTGGACATGGTTACCAGAAGTGCCTTCAATAGTTTTTAAATCAATACGAACCCCTGTTCCAGATGCACTCAAAGCCGAATGACCTCCAGCAAAAGCAACAAAAGGAGCAAACACCAGTAATGTCCCTAAGATTATTTTTTTCATTTTTAATTCCTTAATTTATTTGAAATCAAACTAAGGATTTTCCTACAAAAATTATCAAGACTTACGTAGCGCTATTTATTTGGAGTATTTTGATTGAACATTTTTTACACACTAAGTATCAGTTTGGGAGCAGTTGAAGAAGTGATCGGTCAAACAAATAAGTTTAAGACTTAGCATTTAGGTAAAGAATGGCCTAGGCATTATAAAAATTAAAGATTTATATTCAAAGGTTATTCTAAATGAACTAAAGATCACATATCCAAATTGAGGTATTTTATGCAATTAGAGCGAAGAAAATGGGTGCCAAAAGCCAGCGAAAATTTGGTTCAAGATCTAGCTATTAAAGTTTCAAAATCATCATCTAAAGAATTATTGGAACGGCTTACCTATTTGGCTGATCTAAATAAAATAATTCATGAGAAAGACTGTTTTAACCTTAACCCTGCTACGAATGTTATGAACCCAAGGGCTGAAGCTTTTCTCTCATATGGAATAGGAACACGTCCGTCTCTTGGATATCCAGGAGATAAATATGAAATGGGTCTTGAAGCCATAGAAGAAATGGAAGTTGTGGCGTCTAGTCTCGTAGCTGAAATTTTTTGCTCTAAATTTGCCGAAATTAGGGTGCCCTCTGGCGCAATGGCAAATCTTTTTTCTTTTATGTCTATTTGCAAACCTGGAGACAAAATTATTGTACCTCCTGCCTCTATTGGTGGGCATGTAACTCACCACAGTCCAGGTTGCGCAGGGTTATTTGGGTTAAATATTATCGAGGCTCCTATCGATAAAGATTATTATACTGTGGATATCGACAAACTTCGTGAACTTGCTTTGAAGGAACGGCCAAAGCTTATTACACTGGGGGGCAGCCTTAATCTATTCGAGCATCCAATCTCAGCAGTTAGTACAATAGCTAAAGAAGTAGGGGCTAGGTTTTTATTTGATGCAGCTCACCAATGTGGGCTTATAGCAGGAAAAGCCTGGGAAAATCCATTGGATCTCGGGGCCGACTTAGTGACCATGAGTACCTACAAAAGCTTAGGAGGGCCTCCAGGTGGTGCAATTATTACAAACGATTCTGAACTTGCAAAGAAAATTGATCGCACAGCGTTTCCCGGCATGACAGCGAACTTTGATGCTGCTAAGTCAGCAGCTTTGGCTGTAACTATGCTAGATTGGAAGGAGTTTGGTAGAGAATACGCTTCTGAAATGGTTCTTATGTCCAAAACTCTTGCCTCATCTTTAGAAGAATACAATATCCCAATATTTTTTGGAGCTTTGGGGCATACCCAATCACATCAGTTTGCAGTACTCGCAGAAGAGTATGGCGGAGGTCAGCAAGCATCTAAACTATTGAGAAAATCTGGCTTTCTAGCCTGTGGAATTGGATTGCCGGTTAAAGAATTAGAGGGAGATATGAATGGTCTGAGGTTTGGCACTCCTGAATTGGTCAGGTGGGGTATGACGGCAAAGAATTCAAAGCGTTTGGCAGGATTGATTGCAAAGGCTTTGAGAGGCCAGACTCTAACAGATGAGGTGTCAGAGTGGCGCAAGACTTTTAAAAAACTCCATTTTGTTCACTAGAATAGAATTCTGCCAATCCGATTTTAAATTTAAGCACCTGTTTATAATGTGTTATCCTTAACTTTTATTCAATAGAGCACTAAACTATCAAAAAGAAAAATGTCTTCATCGGGTATTCCAAAGGTGTTCAAAATTAAATGTCAATAAAAACAACAAATTCGAGTGGTAAATGGGAATTCTGGATAGACCGTGGAGGTACTTTCACTGATATAGTCGCAAAGTCACCGGACGGAACCTTTAAAAACTCTAAATATCTCTCCGAAAACCCTGAACAATACAAAGATGCAGCTATTCAAGGAATTCGCGATTTCTTGAAAATTGATACTAACGAAAAAATTCAAGACTTAAACGTCGATTGTATAAAAATGGGTACAACAGTAGCTACAAACGCTTTGTTGGAACGAAAAGGGGATCGAACGCTTCTTCTCATAACTGAAGGATTCCGGGATTTACTCCGGATTGGATACCAAGCAAGGCCAAAACTTTTCGATTTTAATATTATCTTACCTGTTCCTATTTATGAAATGGTTGGTGAAGTTAAAGAAAGGTTAGGCGCACAAGGTGAAGTGATTAAGTCATTAGACGAGGCAAAGGCTCGGGATGATTTAAAATTAGCTCGTGCTAAAGGGATTAAAAGTGTCGCTATTGCTTTAATGCACAGTTATTTAAACCCAATACACGAAAAGCGGATTTCAGAAATAGCTGCTGATGAAGGATTTGAGCAAATTTCAATTAGTTACGAAATTTCACCTCTTATGAAATTAGTCGGTAGAGCGGATACAACTGTTATTGATGCTTATTTATCTCCAATTCTAAAGCGTTATGTTGCTCAAATATCTTCAGAATTTGACACAGACTATACAGCTCAACTTCTGTTTATGCAGTCAAACGGTGGTTTAACTGACGCCAATGTTTTTAGAGGAAAAGATGCCATACTTTCTGGTCCGGCTGGCGGAGTTGTAGGTATGGTTAAGACTGCACAAATTGCTGGCTTTGAAAAATTAATTGGTTTTGACATGGGTGGGACTTCTACGGATGTCTGTCACTACAATGGAGAATTTGAAAGAAGTTTTGAAACTGAGGTTGCTGGTGCACGGGTCCGTGCTCCAATGATGGATATCCACACAGTTGCAGCTGGTGGTGGATCAATTTTATTCTTCCGAGATGGGCGGTTTCAGGTTGGTCCCGAAAGTGCTGGGGCAGATCCAGGCCCTGCTTGCTACAGGCGAGGCGGGCCATTAACGGTAACTGATTGCAATGTCATGCTGGGTAAGCTTCAGCCACTTCATTTTCCATGTGTTTTTGGACCTAATGCCGATCAGCCAATTGATTTCTTAGTTGTCGAAAATAAGTTTAACGAGTTTGCTGAAGAAATAGCAATAAAAACAAAGGATAAGCCTTTGTCCGCTATAGAATTAGCGGAAGGTTTTTTGCGAATAGCTGTATCTAATATGGCCAACGCAATCAAAAAAATCTCTGTCCAAAGAGGATATGATGTAACAAAATATGCTTTACAGTGTTTTGGGGGCGCGGGAGGGCAACACGCGTGTCTTGTAGCTGATGCATTGGGTATTCAAACCATTTTCATCCATCCTTTTGCAGGTGTCCTTTCAGCCTATGGTATGGGACTGGCTGAAATTCGCTGTATGAAAGAGAGCCAGTTTGAGCGTTCCCTCACTGATTATCAAGAAGCTTTAGCTCTGCTTTCAGAATTATCAGAAAAGGCCACTGATCAAGTTGTATCTCAGGGAGTTCATTGTGAAGACATAGTTGTAGAATGTAGAGCGCACTTAAGGTTGAAAGGTTCGCACCAAGCACTCATGGTTAGTTTTGGTAATTTGGAAGAGTTAAAGCAGCGTTTTGATGAAGCCCATCGTGCACGCTATGGATTTTCTAGCGATGGCAGAGAGCTAATATTTGAGGCTCTAAGTGTTGAGGCAATAGGAGGTGCCTTTGAAATTAACGAAGCAGTTAGTCAAGAGGTTAAGCAAGCACCAGTATCAGTTGATACATTAAAAATGACCAGTCAAGGAGAGTTAATAAAAACTCCATTGTATGAGAGATCACTTTTAAAATCTGGGCAATATATTTCTGGCCCAGCAATTATAAAGGAACCCACAGGTACAAATATTATAGAGCCTGGTTGGATTGCAAAAGTTAACGAATTCGGACACCTCATTTTAGAAAGACAAGTTCCTGTAAAAAGAAAAGAGGCGATTGGAACGAAAGCAGACCCAATTATGCTGGAAGTTTTCAACAGCTTATTTATGTCAATAGCAGAGCAAATGGGAGCAACTCTTGCTAACACTGCATATTCTGTGAATATTAAAGAACGTCTTGATTTTTCGTGTGCACTGTTCGATCCGAAGGGTGGGTTAGTGGCGAACGCCCCCCATGTTCCGGTACATTTAGGAAGTATGTCTGGGTCGATTAAATCAATTATTAGACAAAATCCAAATATGAAACAGGGTGAAGTTTTTGTTCTAAATGCACCATTTAATGGAGGTACGCATTTACCTGATGTAACTGTAATTACCCCAGTTTTTGATGATGATGAAGAGGTTCTGTTTTTTGTAGCATCACGTGGGCATCATGCCGATATAGGGGGGAAAACTCCTGGGTCAGCCCCTCCTGACAGTCAAACTATTGAAGAAGAAGGTGTCTTAATCGATAATTTTAAGCTGGTTGAGGGCGGTAATTTCAGGATGCAAGAAACGAGACAACTTCTTAGTTCTGGAGAGTATCCCTGTAGAAATATCGAGGAAAATCTAGCAGATCTAGCTGCACAAGTTGCTGCAAATGAAACAGGGGTTCGAGAAGTAAAAAAGATGATCGAACAATTTGGAGTTAAAACTGTACATTCCTATATGCGTTATGTGCAGGATAACGCTGCGGAATGCGTTAGACAGGTTCTAACCAGACTGAAAGGTGGAAAAAGCGAATATGAATTGGATAATGGTGAATTTATACGAGTGTCGGTAAGCGTAGATAAGAAAACAAGAACAGCCAAGATAGATTTTACAGGAACAGCTACGAAAGATCCGCTTAATTATAATGCACCATTGGCCGTTTGCCATGCTGTAGTATTATATGTTTTCCGCAGTCTTATAGGCGCGGATATTCCACTAAACGAAGGATGTTTCCGCCCACTGAAAATCATAGCCCCAAAGGGAAGTATGATCCATGCTGAATATCCCTCAGCGGTCATTGCCGGGAATACAGAGGTCAGCCAGTTAATGTGTAATGCACTTTTGCAGGCACTGGGGATTATGGCTGGCAGCCAGGGAACAATGAATAATTTTGTTTGGGGAAACGATGATATGCAAAATTACGAAACAATCTGTGGTGGAAGTGGGGCAGGTCTAAATTTTAATGGATGTTCTGGTGTTCAAACGCACATGACGAACACGCGAAGTACAGATCCTGAAATTTTGGAGTTTCGGTTTCCTGTAAGAGTTGAGGAAATGTCCATCAGGGTTGGTTCTGGTGGTGATGGAAAATTTAAGGGTGGTGACGGGATAACGCGGCGTTTGCGCTTCTTGGACCAAATGACGGTTACAACTTTGTGTTCCCACAGGCGTGTTCCACCAAAGGGTCTAAACGGGGGTAAGAATGGAGAGGTAGGACGCGAATGGATAGAGCGTCAGAGTGGAATTATTGATAGGCATAATGGCAATGATAAAAATGAAATATATCCTGGTGATGTTTTTGTAATGGAGACACCCTCCGGAGGTGGATTTGGCATTAAAAATTAGAACCTATATTTTTTGAAGATACATAAAATTAGCAAATTATTACATCATTAATAGATTTTGGGTGGTCCGTAAGAGGCTCCCACCCAGTTTCAGTTATAATAACGCTATCTCCGACTTGAGCTCTAAATGTTTCTCCTGAAACAGATCCGTCCACTGCAAAAACCATTCCTGGTTCCAGAATGGTTTTTTCCCCAGTGACTAATTGAGGTTTTTCCAAAAAACTGAAGCCTGTGGCGCGGCCACAGCGAAAAGGATAATCAAAACCGGCATCTTGGATGACTGTTGCATAGGCGGCGTGTACGCTTTCCGCTGTCACACCAGGTTTGAGGACGTCCAAGGCGGCTTTCTGACTTGCTATTGCAACTTGATAAATTTGCATCTGAGTTTCATCGGAAATTCTATCAATCCAAAAAGTTCTATCGAAGCCAAGTTTAAATTTGTGAAAATTTGTCATACCACAGAAACAAAGAAATACCGGCTCACCTGTTTGCATAATTCGCGTGCTGGCTCTGTGGTGAGTTTTAGTGATAGCGTCCCCCGATGCCATGATTTGTAAAAAATGAGTATTGGGTGACATGGATTTGTCTTCATATTCATTTTTTAAAATTTCAGCTGCCTTTTTAGTGCCAGCATTCGATGTGGCTATTGCCACTTGGTATTCTGCAACACCGTGGCCTATCGCTTCACGACCAGCTTCCATCATTGCGGTTGCAACTTTACCTGCATCACGTGCAATTTTCAGTTCTTCTTCTGTTTTTATCATTCTCATGGTGCTCAAAATTGGAGTTGCAGAAGTAATTCTGTCATATGAAACCTTTCCGTCTATATATCTCCTAACGAGTGGAGGCATCTGGTCTGGTTCAATAGCTATACGCTTGGATCTTTTTAAAACTTTTGGTAGTTCTTCTCTCCACTCATTTCCCATACCATCATTCCAAGCTGATATTCGATCTACACGAGCAGTTTCTTCAGCTGTGTTGAGATCTATGGTAGGAGTTATAAGGAGAGTTCCATGGTCTACTGAAATAACCAGTAACGTTGGCCGTCCAAATTCCATATGAAGATAATCGTAATAGCCGCATAAGTAATAGACGTTATCCTCATCCGTTATTATTGCAGTATCTATATCATTTTCTAGAAGCTTATTTTTTAGTTTGGATAGTCGGTTTTCAAAAACTGTCATATCGAATTTGATCCCTCCATCGAAAAACGATTTTTTGCAAGATTGGTCCAAAAATCTGCACCAATCGGTAAAAGAGCATCATTAAAATCATAATCGCTGGAATGGAGCGGCTTATTGTTTGCTCCACGTATCCCATTTCCTAAAAGGAAAAAACAGCCGGGTACGGCATTACTGAAATGGGAAAAATCTTCTGAAAAACTCATAGGTTTACAATTAGTGATTTTGAGGCCACTTTTTTTTGCAGTTTTTAATACTGCTTCGGTAGGTTTGATATGATTAATCGTTTCTATAAATTCAGTTTCAAAAGAAACTTCAATTTCGATGTCATGTGCAGATGCTATACCATTAGCAATTTGGTTTAAGTAAATCTCTATTTTTTTTCGATCATCAGGTTGCCTCGTTCTTACGTCACCCTTCAGAATGGTTTCACCAGCCAGTACATTCCTCTGGCCATTAGAAATAAATTCGGTCACTGAAAAAACTGCGCCTGATCCAGAAGCAATTCTTCGAGAGATAATAGTCTGGAGGGCTTGGACGATCTCAGCTCCAATGGTAATAGTGTCTCGCCCCATTTGCGGCATTGAGGAGTGTCCGCCCATACCTTTAATTTTTATTTCGAAGAGGCTTTCAGAAGAACAAATTATTCCAGATCGTGTTAATAGTTCTCCGGTTGGAACTCCTGGAAGGTTATGAATGCCGTAAATTTCTTGCATGGGAAAATTTTTTAATAAGCCCTCTTCCATCATGGCTTTAGCGCCTAGTCCAAGCTCTTCATTGGGTTGAAAAATAAAAACTATAGTTCCACCGAAATTTGCATTCGTAGAAAGTTTATACGCAGCCCCCAAAAGCATCGCCATATGCCCGTCATGTCCACAAGCATGCATAACGCCTGCATTTTCTGATATGTAATCGTGACTGGTTGTTTCATGAATTGGCAAAGCGTCCATGTCGGCTCTAAGACCAATGACTTTACTGCCTTCACCAGCGCGAAGGACGCCAACTATTCCTACGCCATAATGAACATCTAGTCCTAGTTCCTTTAAATAACTTGCTATTTTTTCTTTGGTTCTTTTTTCTTTGAAACCAAGTTCTGGAAATCTGTGAAAGTCACGTCGAATTTCTGCTAAGTTTTCCGGTTTTAAATTCATTGAAGCCATCAGAACGAGATCTAAGAAGTTTTGCCACACTACTGCTATGAACTATCTGCAAGAAAAGTTTCAAAACTCGCAGATTTTCCAATCAATTATCCAGCGTCGCCCCAAATGCCGTGAAATTCATACGCAATGGCTTTTTTGTCGCCAACAACCCATGCGTCATGCCCAGGTTCGATTGCGTATGCATCTCCAGCAGTGTAGGTTATTTCTGAGCCATCATCGTGGCGGCAGGTTATTGTTCCCTCTACCATGACTCCCAGATGTTTGGCCTGGCAACTTTCAGTGCCCACTAATGGTTTTATGTCTTTGGACCATACCCATCCTGGCTGCGCTGCAATTTTCATAACTCTATTGCCGCCCACGTTTACAATTTCTACTTTAGCATTGTTGGGTTCCATTACTTCAGCTGCTTCTGTTGCAAATGTCTTTTTCTCAACCGATGACATTCTTCCTTCTCCCTAGTTACTTAGCCCAGAGCTTTGCATAAAAAAGTAAGGTTTCCAAAACTTTATTTTTGCGAAACCGATATCCGCTATGTAAAGTAAGTGAAATATTCCTATAAAATAAAAATTTTATCTTCCTATCTGAAGTTAGTTTTATTTTTTGAAGCTTACTATAATTTAGAGTGATATTTTAAAATTGAGAGTATTGGATATGAAACTCAAACTGCACCATATAAATTTGTGTACCTCCAATGTGAAAGATATGGACAAATTCTATCGGGAAGTTCTGTGTCTAGGTGATGATGAACCTAGCAAATTACCACCAATCAATCAAAACCGTGGATTAGTTGGCGATGTTTCATTTGTTACTGATGGTGATGTCCAGATGCACCTTACAAAAAAAGATATTTTGAATTCTTTTCGTTCGGGTCAAACAGTTAACCCTTTGGAGCGTGGACATATAGCCTATAGAACTGATGATATTGAAGCCTTTAAGGTGCATCTTGATGATTTGGATGTTCCGTATTCGGACTGGGGCAGTGATGCCGTAAAAGGGTGGCATCAAATTTTCTTTTATGATCCTGAGGGAAATGTTATCGAGGTTCACCAAATATTAAATAATTAACTTAGTGCAAGCTGATTAGTTAATTTGGATTTTAAGTAGCGAGCTCGGCAATGTTGGTGGAACATCTGATAAGACTGGAGAAAACCCGACCCCGCTACCCGGATAGAATTTCTTAATAAACAATTAACCGCAATGGTTCTTGGTAAGATAATGCTTTATTTTTTTTAGGTGGTTAAATTTTGTGCGCTTAACCTTAATTTCTAAACAGTAAAAAAAGTTATGTCGCTCTAATCCTAATTATCAAATTTAATTAAGATTTAGTGTGCCAACTGTTTTGAATCATAAACAAACTTTGCATCATAAAAAGTTTGTAAAATGGTCTCTATAGCATGGGCTTCGTTGTAGGCAAAAACCAATTGATCATCAACCTCTTCATAATGCTCGTTCACGTATCCTACAAGGTAAGGCTTGAGTTCTTTTCTAAGCATCTGTCTCTCCAAATTCTAACTAGTATACAGTCAATTGAGTAATTTGGATCAATTTGGGTTTTGAATAGAGCTAAATTCAGTGGCCAAAAAAAGCTATTTTTGGATATTTCTTGATAACTAATGGATAGCAGGTGTTTCTGCCAGTGCCATTTTAAAAGAGTTTTGGTGGTTAACTTAGAAAGAACGTGGCATGCCAAGGACATGTTCTGCAATATATGATAATATCAAATTAGTAGATATTGGAGCTACTTGATAAAGCCGCGTTTCCCTAAATTTCCTTTCGATATCGTATTCTTGAGCAAATCCAAATCCCCCATGATATTGTATACAAGCATTGGCCGCCTCCCAACTAGCTTTTGCCGCAAGGTACTTTGCCATATTTGCTTCTGCGGCACAGGATAAATCTGCATCGTATAGTTGGGATGATCGATAACGCATTAAATCTGCAGCCTCAATTTCGATATAAGCTTCTGCTATTGGGAACTGAACTCCCTGATTTTGACCAATTGGACGTCCAAACACTTCCCGCTGGTTGACATAGGACGTAACTTTGTCGGTAAACCAATAGCCATCTCCGATACACTCGGCTGCTATTAAAATCCGTTCAGCATTCAATCCGGTTAAAATATATTTAAAGCCTTTACCTTCTTCGCCTATCAAGTTTTCTGATGGTATTTCCAAATTTTCAAAAAATAACTCGTTTGTTTCATGATTTACCATATTCTGGATTGGACGAACGGCCATACCTGACTTTATTGCAGATTTTATATCTACTAAAAAAATTGATAAGCCCTCAGACTTTTCTGAGACTTCTTCTAAAGGAGTCGTTCGTGCTAGAAGGATCATCAGGTCCGAGTGTTGAACTCGGCTGATCCACACTTTTTGGCCATTAATAACGTAACGATCGTCCTTTTTTACAGCCTTCGTTTTGATCTTTGTTGTGTCTGTTCCCGTTGTGGGCTCGGTTACTCCCATAGACTGAAGTCGCAATTCACCTTTAGCAATTTTTGGAAGATACTTTTCGCGTTGTTCTTTAGAACCAAAGCGAACAAGAGTATTCATATTATACATTTGACCATGGCAGGCACCTGAGTTACCTCCGGCTCTATTAATTTCTTCCATTATAACCGTAGCTTCAGTAAGGCTGAGGCCGGATCCCCCGTATTCTTCAGGAATTAATGCGGACATCCAACCTTCTTTTGTCAGAGCTTCCACAAATTCTTCCGGATACCCTTTTTGTGCATCGATTTTTCGATGATATTCTGAGGGAAATTGATTACATAGGGCTCTTACACCCCGTCTAATTTCTTGATATTTATCCTTAAAATTTTCCAATACAGTTCCAATTTAATTGCTTGCCAATTTAATAAATACTTTGACCTACTAAATAAACAATACCAATTCCTGCGCTCATAATTAGAGAAATCAATATAAAACTGATCGCTAAGCCTTTTAAATTTCCTTTTTCCTCTGACATTTTTTCTAAATCCTTTCAAGAAACTTGATTAAAAAAATATTAAACTTTCCCACAAGGCCGATGATTTAGCTCTCTATCGCTTGGTAGGTTGTGCCATCAAAGGCAGGCATCGAGTGATCTAGCCATAATATTTTTCTTTTGATCTATGAACATATGTTTACGGTTTTTGATTTTTTTCATCAATAAAACTTTTCAAATCAGAAAAAGATACGAGTATGATTTGAGGAAATAGTACGAATTTGTAGAGTTCTCTTAATTGATAATTATTACATATTAAGCAAATGAAGGTTTTCATTTTCAAAATATCTCTGCTAGACTAATTAAACAACAGTAAAAAGAAGTCATCATGTTAAAGGTTTTTAGCTGGCTCCGAAAGGAAGTCCAGTACCAGCGACTGGCTTACGGTAACTTTTATAGCTGGTATATAAAAAAAGATTATAGAAAATAAAAATAAGGGCGGTGGGTGAACCGCCCTTATTTATTTCTGTGTTACCTGAGGCCGAATTTGGCTTTTACAAAACCACTAGGGTCAAAAATTTTGCAAAATTAGAATTATATGTTATTATCTGAATTAGGCAATCTGGCGTAGACCAGAATTAAAGGCAGGAAACAGGCATGAAGAAATCTCCGAGGTGGCGTATTGCCATAGCTCTAAGCGCTCTTTCGATTATATTTGTATCAGCGGCGTTAGCCGGTTAACTAAGGCGTTTAAATACTATCACCGTGTGCTTAACATATTGAATTTTTGTAGAATAAAATTCAGTTAGGTATTAATGTTGTGTAATTATTTTGCTCAAAATTTAATACATAAGTGTGAAAATATGGAAATAAGTGATAAAGATATTTTAAGGCAATTGTTCAAAGCAGCAGTAGACGCCGCAGATCCTAAAATAACTTTACCTTCAAATTTACCAGTACCGCCAAAAGGAAGAACTATTGTAATTGGTTGTGGAAAAGGAGTGGCCCAAATGGCTTCAGCTTTAGAACAATCTTGGGAAAGTGATTTGAGCGGTGTTGTCGTCACTCGCTATGGTTTTTCAGATAATTGTAAAAAAATAAAAGTCTTGGAAGCAGCTCACCCGGTCCCTGATGAAAATGGATTGAGAGCCACTAATTGTATTTTTGAGGCATTGGAGGGATTGACGGCTGATGATCTTGTTATAGCTCTCGTATGCGGTGGAGGATCTGCATTGTTACCGTCGCCACCGCCTGATTTTAAACTGTCAGATGAGCAAGAGCTAAATAAAGTATTATTGAATTCTGGTGCCCCGATTGGCGTGATGAACGCGATAAGAAAGCATTTTTCTCAAGTTAAAGGTGGCCAGTTAGCGCTTGCTGCCTATCCAGCGCCAGTGGTAACTTTGGTCGTTTCTGATGTTCCTGGTGATGACCCTGCTCAAGTCGCGTCTGGGCCGACAATTCCAAACCAGGTTTCAATACAGGAAGCGATTTCATTCATTAATGGGTATAAAATTGCCATACCTACGAATATCAAAAAATATTTTGAAAAAGAAAATATGAATATCCCCTCGCTTGATGACCCGAGGTTTTTCAAAAATGAGGTCAAAGTTATTGCATCTTCTAAAATTTCTCTAATAGCAGCAGCAAAAAAAGCGGAAGAATTAGGTTTTAAATCATACATTTTATCAGATGCTATTGAGGGAAGGGCTTCAGATATCGGTATAATGCATGCTGCGCTGGCAAAGTTTAGAAAAGATGAAAAAACAATCTTTCAAAGGCCGGCAGTTATATTATCTGGTGGGGAAACTACTGTTGAAATAATAGATAAGTCTGGTCGTGGTGGAAGAAATACGGAGTTCTTACTGTCTTTTGCATTATCCATTGAAAATGAATCAAATATAACTGCCTTAGCTGCTGATACTGATGGTATAGATGGCTCAGAAAATAATGCTGGTGCTTTTTGTGATGGTAGTACAGCGCTCAAGATGCGAGAAAAAGGATTTAATCCAAGAATGCATCTTATACATCACGACGCTTGGACCGCATTTAATGCAGTTGATGAACTTTTTTCTCCTGGGCCGACAGGAACAAATGTAAATGACTTTAGGGCCATCTTATTGAGTTAACAGCAAGAAGTTGCTGATAAATTTTTTACATTATCTTTTTTCCTCGCATATTACTAATCGTTCAGCGTTGCTCATCATGTCAGCTTGTGTCAAAAGGCTAGAACGAGGAGAATAGGGGTTAACGAAGTGATTGATTATAAAACGCGTCGCAAAATCATGGTTGATACTCAAATCCGGCCATCTGATGTTACTAAGTTTCCCATCATCGACGCTTTTCTTTCTGTTCCGCGAGAGAAGTTTGTGCCCGACGGCAAGCGAGAAGCTGCTTACATCGGTGAAAATTTCCTAATAGGGCAAAACCGCGTTATTCTAGAACCAAGGACTTTAGCTAAACTACTTGATGCTCTTAACATAAATAATGATGAGTTAGTTTTAGATATTGGGACAGGTTTAGGTTATTCTTCAGCTGTCATTAGTCTACTTGCGGAAGTTGTCATTGGGGTGGAAGATGATAGCAGTTTAGCAAGTGAAGCTGAAGAAATCTTATCTGAAATAGGGGTAGATAACGTAGTTGTTCAAGTTAGCAAACTCGAAGACGGTGCTCCCGAGCATGGGCCCTATGATGTAATTATTTTACAAGGTGGGGTTGAGGAAATTCCAGGGTCGATAATAAACCAACTTAAAGATGGTGGGCGGGTAGGTGCTATTTATGTCGAAGAAGGTCTTGGCACTGCTAAAATTGGATTTAAGTTAAATGACAAAATTAATTGGCGATATTCTTTCAACGCGGCTGCTCCCGTTCTTCCAGGATTTTTTAAACAAAAGAACTTTGTCCTTTAGTAAAGTTTGATAAGCTACTAGAATAAGAATCCTGATTATAGGAAAATTGATGCACTTTAGAATTTTTATTTTGCTTTTTGTTCTAACAAATAGCTTTTCGGTCTCAGCTAACGCAAAAGACACACTTACAGCCGCGATGGTGAGTGCCTATAACACTAGCGGTCTATTAGAGCAAAATAGGGCGGTATTAAGAGCGGCAGATGAAGATGTGGCGACTGCGGCGTCTCAATTGGCTCCTGTAGTTTCATGGGCATCATCACTCTCACATAGCGGTAGTGGATCCAATTCTTTTGATACTTCAGCAAACGCTTCACTGTCAGCTAGTTATACCGTTTATGACGGTGGAAAAAGCGATTTAGGCTTAGAGGCAGCAAAGTTTTCAGTTCTTGCCACTCGGTCAAAGTTGGTTAACGTAGAGCAAAACGTCCTTTTTGGGGCTGTTACAGCTTATTTAGGGGTTATTCGCGAAACTGAGAATGTCGCCCTCCGAGAAAATAATTTATCTGTTATACGTGAAGAATTAAGAGCAGCAAACGACAGATTTGAAGTTGGCGAGATTACCAAAACCGATGTTGCATTGGCAGAGGCTCGACTGGCGGCTTCAAATTCAGCGTTAGCTGTTGCTAAGGGTTCTTATGAAAAAGCTGTAGCAAGCTACATATCTGCAATTGGAGAAAAACCAAACACTCCTCAATACCCAAACTTTGTCCCAGAAGTGCCAAGCTCTTTAGAAAGTGCAGTTGCTATTGCACTGAAAGAACACCCATCGATCGGCGAAATAAAGAACTTAGTTAAAGTGTCAGAGATTAATTCTAAAATAGCTGACTTAGCTACAGGTTTCACTATTTCATTAGGAAGTTCCGTATCACTTGACGAAGAAGGTGAGACGAGTGGAAACCTTAGCGTCACAGCAAGTGGTCCTATCTTCTCAGGAGGTAAATTATATTCGTCATCGCGGAAAAAAATTGCTTTAAAAGAGCAGGTCTTGGCGAGACTTTATTCATCAAAAATTTCAATTGAGCAAAACGTCACAAATGCCTTTTCATCACTACAAGTAGCTCAAGCAGCTAAATTGGCCGCTGAAGAACAAATTAGAGCAACTGAAGTGGCTCTGAAAGGAGTGAAAGAAGAAGCTATTCTTGGGGCACGCACAACATTGGATGTTTTGAATGCTGAAAAAGACCTTTTGGATGCGCGCATGCAGCTTATTTCAGCCAAGGTTGACGAAAACCTTTCTATGTACCAACTGTTGCTGCAAATAGGTCGTTTGAACGCAGACTATTTAGGTTTACCTGTAGTGCAATACGACGTCAAAAAATATTATGATCTTGTTAAAAGTTCACCCGCTTCAAAAACGAAAAGTGGACGAGAACTAGATACCATTTTAAAATCTTTATTCAGCGATTAATTAAAACGCTTGAACGATTGTCTATGCGGCCTCTGCTTCCATAGCAGCATTTCTACGCTCGCTTTCTTCACGGGATAGGGCCACAGACGTCCGGATACCTTTTCCAACAAACTCCATTAAACCTTCAACTACTCGCTCATTTGGATCGATACCGGCGCACGATAAAACTTCTCGGCCATCTCTCGATCTTGCCCAACGAGCTATTTGCTCAGGTCCGTTCCCATATTTTCGGTCATCAGCTATCGCATCATCTAAAGCTGCTAATACTACTGCTGCAAAAAGCTTCCTGGCGCGGTTTCCTTGCTCTGAGTTAAAAGCAGTTGCGTCAACGAAATCTTTCATCTCGTCGCTCCTTAATCAAAAATTCATGTTGGTGTTGTGGCGCTTATGAACCAAAAAAACTGATTCGGGTAGTCTTATTTTGCATATCTGATATGCAATTTTAACATATCAACCCAGAACGTCTTGGACGAGGCATATTGCCACAACAGGATGTTAGAGATATAGGGTGCGTTAATAAAACGTCAACTCGAATTGAAAGCATAGATTAATGCCAAAGATAAACGGCAATGAAATTAAACCTGGAAATGTGTTACAACACGATAATGGTTTGTGGGCAGCAGTAAAAGTTGATCATGTGAAACCAGGTAAGGGTGGGGCCTTTGCGCAAGTTGAACTTAAAAATCTAAGAACAGGCTCTAAATTAAATGAGAGATTTAGAAGTGCCGATAAGGTGGAGCGCGTTCGATTAGAGCAAAAAGATCAACAATTTTTATATGAAACAGATGGTATGCTTGTTTTTATGGATGTTGAAACTTTTGAGCAGTTAGAATTACCTTCAGATTTATTGGGAAGCAGAAGACCATTTTTACAAGATGGAATGACTATAGCTGTTGAATTTTATGACGATGAAGCAATTAATGCCACATTGCCTCAAAAGGTAACCTGCGTTGTTGTTGAGACAGAACCAGTAGTGAAAGGTCAAACTGCAGCAAATAGTTTCAAGCCAGCGATGTTGGATAATGGGGTGAAAGTCATGGTGCCGCCCTTTATTGATCAGGAAGAAAAAATTAATGTTAATACAGAGACGCTTGAATACTCTGAGCGTGCCTAATCAATCGACAAAATTATTACCGTAATAAGTAATTTCCACTTCTCCAGCCAACATTTTTGTTGTGGCTAATTCAAACCTTAAATATGCTAAAGCCTGACTGCCTGTGGATGAGAATACTTTTCCAACAATTTTATCACTTGCAAATATTGGCGTACCCAAGGGTACACTTCCTTTGGTCTCTACAAGTGCTAAACCCTTTCTAAGCGTTGATTTATGTTTCATTCTTGCTGTGACTTCCTGGCCAACATAACAACCTTTTTTAAAATCAACGCCATTTAACTTTTCGAAACCATATTCCAATATGTAACTATCACTTGATAATTCTTTACCAAATTCGGGTATTAAATTTTCAATACGCAAATTTTCCCAGTCTATATTTTTTTCACTAATGTCTTTGTCGCTGTAATAGCGCCATCCCATATTCGGATGCCGTGGATCTTCAAAAGCTTTCTTAGGCTTATTCTTAATCCCTGTGCTGACTTTTAAATCAGTTTTTTCAATACTTACGTCCGCCCTTAACTTATATAAACTGAGCATCTTTAAGAGAGCGTCACTAACTTGAGAATTGACATCGATTAAAATATCCTGGCCCGAATCTATTAAGAAAAAATCCGTAATAAGCTTGCCCTGTGGAGTTAAAAGTGCCGAGTAAATAATGTTGTTACTTAATTTAGTTACATCATTGGTTACTAAATTCTGCAAAAAAGATTTGGCATCAGGACCACTGACACATAAAACAGTTCTGTTACACATTTTATACCCTAGTTACTATAAAAAGAACTTTTATAATTATTAAATGTCAATTAATTGTAAGCGATGCCCGCTCCATTTTCCATTATTATTCCAACTCTTAACTCTGAAACTGCGCTATGTGAAACTCTCAGGTCACTTTTTGAGGGAATTGAAAATAATTTGATCACAGAATTAATAATTTCTGACGGTGGTTCAACCGACAATACAAAAAAAATTGCTAACGAGGTAGGGGCTGTTCTAGTTGAGGGCTCCTGCGGCAGAGGCTTGCAGATTAGTAAGGGCGTAGATAAATCCCAAGGTGGCTGGATTTTAATTCTACATGCCGATACTAGTTTATCATTAGACTGGTCTATAAAACTGCTGCAAAAAATTGATAAGAATTTTGCATATTATTTTAAATTGAAATTTAAATCAAAATCACTGTTTGCACGTATCTTAGAATGTTGGGCTAAAATAAGATCAAGGTTTCTAGATTTGCCCTACGGAGATCAAGGCTTTCTAATTCATCGTGATCTTCTTGATACCATAGGTGAATTCCCTAAAATTCCGATCATGGAAGACATAGCCTTAGCTGACAAGTTAAAAGGAAAAATTAAACCGTTGGATATAATGGCTCATACGAGTGCAGAAAAATATCATAATAATGGATGGCTACGCCAAAGTATGATTAACTTTTTAATATTAACTCAATATCGTTTTGGGAAAGATCCCCATAAATTGTATAGAGTTTATTACAAAATCTAATCTAAAAAAAGTTTGCCACTTTTAAGTTTAACGCGCCTTTTCATTTTTTTTGCCAAATTCTCATTGTGTGTTGCTATCAAGGCAGCCATCCCGGAAACCTCTACAAGTGATAAAAGTGCCTCAAATACTGTATCCGAGGTTCTGTCATCCAGATTACCAGTTGGTTCATCAGCTAATAAAAGTTTTGGTTCATTGGCCACGGCTCTACAGAACGCTACCCGTTGCTGTTCTCCACCTGAAAGTTGAGAGGGCCTGTGGCTCGCTCTATTTTCTAGATCTACTAAGCTCAAAAGCTCAATAGCCCTATTCGATGCCTGCTGAGGTTTTTTCCCATTAATTAACTGAGGCAAAACAACATTCTCTAGTGCTGAGAATTCTGGCAATAGGTGATGGAACTGATAAACGAAACCTATTTCGCGGCGTCTTATTAGCGTCCTTGCCATATCTGACGCTTTTTGCATGTCTTGGCCTAAAAAATTAATTGTCCCCATATCGCAGGTATCAAGTAAACCACATATATGAAGAAGAGTAGACTTTCCTGCCCCAGACGGCGCGGTCAGCCCAACTAAGTCCCCAGCACCAATACTCAAATCAATTGAATTCAAAACTGTTAATATTTCTGATCCGCTGGTTTGATAGCTTTTGCTGACATCGTTTATCGATAAAATTAAATCACTCATATCGTAGTGCCTTAATTGGGTCTAATCGTGCAGCACGCCGAGCAGGGAAATAAGTTATAGTAAAAGTTAAGCCAATTGATATTAAAATAGCAGTTAGTACATCTTCCCAGCGTAATTTTGCTGGGATGGAATAAATACCTCGAATTGTAGGGTCCCAAACGTCACCACCAGATATTACGTTGATGAACGAAAATATTGGGTCGACATATAAAGCAAATGCACACCCCATCATAACACCAAAAAAAGTACCTATAGTTCCAGTCAATGCACCACAGAGGAAGAAAACTCTTAGTACTGATGCCTCTGAAAGACCAATTGTTCGTAAAATAGCAATATCGCGACTTTTGTTTTTGACGAGCATTACAAGTCCAGAAATGATATTCATCGTTGCGATCAAAACTAAAATCGACATGATTATAAACATTACGTTGTCTTCAATTTCTAAAGCGCGAAGATAATTTCCAGATGCATCTTTCCAAGTCCAAAAAAGAAATTTACCATCTGTTACATTAGATAATTCCTCTACTATTTTCTCGATTTGATCTGGTTGTTTTACAAGAACTTCAATTTCATCTGCGAGATTAGCTTTATCAAAATACTCTTGGGCGCTTCTAAATGGCATGTATATTCTGACTTTATCCATGTCATGACGTCCGGCAGTAAAAACATATTGAACCTCAAACGTTTTTACTCTCGGGCTGGCTCCAAAAGCCGTTTTAACTCCAGTTGGTGAAAGTAACTTAATTTCACTGCCGACCGAAACATTTAAAGCTTGAGCCACGCCTGACCCTATAGCTAGTCCTTTGCTAAAATTTGATATATCACCGACTGATGTTTTAGGATCAGAAACTCGTTTAATAGATAGAATGTTTTCAGGCGAAATTCCAAAAACATCGACGCCAGTTGTGGTTGCGTTTGAGCTTGCCATTACTTGGCCTCTTATAAGTGGCGCAGCTCTATTAACACTATCGAGGGACGAAATTATAGAATTTACACTCTCATAATCTTTAAAACTCCTGTAGACGTTTCCTTCAAGATCCTTAGTGGGCTGCTTATAAACGGTGACATGGGCGTTAGCACCAAGAATAGTATCCACGAGCTCAGCTCGAAAACCAGATCTGACTGCGAGGGTTGCTATTAAAGCAAAGACTGACAGAGAAATTCCGATAAGGCTAATCCAAGTCATCGTACTGACACCGCCTTCAGCACGCTTTGCTCCTAGATACCGCCAAGCAATCAAAAATTCAAAATTAGAAAACATATACATTTTCTCTGACAAAAGGTTGCTCCAATATTCCTCTCAAATCATTCCTAACCTGATAAAAGTGTTTCGATAAAAAAGATACGAATTAATTATTACTTGATATTTATGTTATACTTGCTCTACCTGAATGTCATGACTTATCCAAGATATACGTACCTCGTTAATGATCTCCCATCTACCGTTCCTTTCGTTGGGCCTGAAAGCCAAGAAAGAGAGAGAAACCTTTTATTTGAAGCACGGTTGGGTGCAAATGAGAATATGTTTGGGCCTTCTCCCAAAGCTTTGGCTGCCTTAAAAAAATATTCGAATGAGCAATGGATGTATGGTGATCCAACTAGCTTTGAATTGCGGTGTGCATTGGCTAAGAAGCATAAAATATCTAATGATAATATTGTTGTAGGGGAAGGAATAGATGGACTACTTGGCTATCTAGTTCGACTGGTTATTTCTGAAGGAGATGAGGTAGTTACGTCAGATGGCGCATATCCTACATTTAATTATCACGTAAATGGTTTTGGAGGAAATCTTCATAAAGTACCCTATCTTGCTGACTGCGAGGATATTGTTTCACTTATTAAAAAAGCTCACTCGGTTGATGCTAAACTAATTTATTTTGCAAATCCTGATAACCCTATGGGCACTCATGTGCCTGGGGATAAGATTGTCGAAGCGCTTAAAGATTTGCCTGATGGATGCTTATTCATTTTAGATGAAGCGTACTCCGAATTTGCACCGGCTGCATCACTTCCTAAACTGGAAATTACAGATGAAAGAGTTGTTAGATTGAGAACATTTTCAAAAGCATACGGAATGGCTGGTGCACGTGTAGGTTATGCAATGGCAGAAGAAAACCTAATAAAATCATTTGAAAAAATTAGAAATCATTTTGGAATGAACCGATTGGCCCAAAAAGCAGCGTGTGAGGCTTTATCTGATGATCAATGGCTTTTGGAGATGGTACAAAAAGTAGAAAATGGACGTCAGAGAATATATAACATAGCGGCGATTAATAATCTAAAACCCATTGCTTCTTCAACTAATTTCGTGGCCATAGATTGTGGCAAGGATGGAGATTATGCAGGAAAAGTATTAACGGAATTAATTTCACTAGGTATATTTGTAAGGATGCCTTTTGTTTCTCCTCAGGATAGATGTATCAGAATAAGTGTTGGTAAGGAAAGAGATCTAGATAAGTTTGAGACGGCCTTACCAATTGCTTTAGAACGAGCTTCTAAATAGAACTCAAAATTTCACTGGCCGCTTCTAAGGCCCCATTCCCATGATTGAAACCAATAGCCCTAAAACCAGTTTCTACGGTACCCAATAAAGCCATTATCATTTGGGTATTAACGTGACCCATGTGGCCAAAACGAACGTAACCGTCGCCGTGCGGGTCTTCAGGCTCTGACATCCCCAAACCTATACCTATAGTAAGGCCTGATTTAGTCTGTAGCCACTGTCTCAAGCGTGTTCCATTCTTTCCTCCTAAACGGATGGAAGTAACAGCATGACTGCGCTCAGATGGGTTTTTTACATTAAGCGTAATATCTCCTGCTGAAGACCATCTGTCTATTGCAGCCCAAATGGCTTGACTAAGGGTTTCATGACGTTTCCAGGTCTTTTCAATCTCTTCAAGTTTGATCATATCCAGAGCTGTTCTTAGACCAAAAATATGGTGGGTTGGGGCCGTTCCACAAAAATATTCGTAATAAAGCTTAGGATTAACTCTGGGTTCCCAATCCCAGTAAGAACTGACGTGTGCTAAACTCTTTTGTCGTTCTTTGGCTCTACTATTGAAAAAGACAAAACCTATGCCTGGAGGAACCATAAGACCTTTCTGACAGGCGGCAACCATAATATCGACGCCCCAGTTGTCCATTTCAAATCGATCACAGGCAAGTGATGCGATACAGTCAACTGCAAGTAGAGCAGGGCACTCGATTTCATCTAATTTTTTTCGAACACTTGCGATATCATTTTTTACAGAAGTTGATGTGTCAACGTGTGTCATTAAAATGGCTTTATATTTAGTTTTGACCTCAGATTTTAGTTTCTCGTCTAGAGCTTGTATGTCTAAAGCTCTATTTTTACCAAAATCTAGAATATCAACTTTTACTCCCATTTTTCTGGCCATTTCGGCCCATCCATGTGCAAAGCGACCAGTAGCCAAAACTAAGATATGTTCACCAGCGGAAACCATATTTGATAGTGCAGCTTCCCAAATTCCGTGACCATTGGCTATATAAATTGCAACATATCCCGAAGATCGAGCAACATAGTTTAGATCAGGTATTAAACTTTCTGTAGCTTCAATTAACTCACCCTCATAGATATTAGGAGCGGCTCTATGCATAGAACGAAGAACCACCTCAGGTATCACAGATGGGCCTGGTATTGCCAAATAAGTTTGACCGGAAGAAAGTGTCATCTATCCCCTCTTATTTTTTGCTATTCCGATATAGATACGTTAATCGTTTTGAACGTCAATCAATCTATTTTTCTTTTGGGCGATTAGTTTGATCTGTAATTGGTCTGAGGTGGGAAATTTATGATTGGAAATATATTAAAAACACTGGATAATTTTGAAAGAAACGTAAGGAATTCTTTTGGAAATGATATTTCAACAAAGAGGGGAAGATTTTGGGCAAATGTCCACTTTCAACTAATGGATCACGCATTCCTTCGGATTTTTTGGAATAATTTTTATCAGATTTCGGATTGTGCTTACCGTGCTAACCAACCAAGTCCTTCTCATTTGAAATCTTATAAGAAACTGGGTATCCGCTCCGTTTTGAGTTTGAGGGGTCGGGCCAATCAGAGTTATGATTTGTTTGAAGAGGATTACTGTAAAAGGCTTAATCTTAACTTAGTCTATAGCCCAATAAGCTCCAGTTCAGCTCCCTCATCTGAAAAGTTAGTAAACCTTATCAATGTTATGCATGATTTGCCGAAGCCATTTGTTCTCCACTGTAAGTCTGGCGCTGATCGTGCAGGGTTAGTCTCGGCTCTATATTTAATCATAGAAAAAAAGCGACCAGTACTTGAGGCAAAAAAGCAGTTAAGTTTCAAATATCTTCATCTTGATTTTACTAAAACGGGTATTTTAGATTATATTTTTGATGTATTTTTAGAGCGATTAAAAATAGGTAACATAGATTTTATTGACTGGATAAAACAAGAGTATAACGCTGAAATCCTCAACAGTTCCTTTAAAAGTCGAATTGAATGGGAGCGTGCTGCTATCGATTTAATGGAGTTTTCTAATGCCAAAAATAAGCGTTAAAGAAATACGTAACATTTCTAAGACTGCTTTAATGCAGCATGGTGCCTTAGATTGGATTTCTGAAGAGGTAGCTGATGCTGTGGCCGTATCAGAGAGTGTTGGAAACAGAATTTGTGGTCTTTATTATCTGGAAAGTTATTGTGAACAACTGCTTTCAGGAAGAGTTGATGGGCAAGCTGCACCTGATGTGCAATTGGTAAGATCGGGCTCAGTTTATGTTAATGCAGATGATGGATTTGCACAGCCCGCGTTTTCAAAAGGTCTTCCAGAAGCATTAAAGATTGCTGAAAAAAATGGAATAGCAAGTATGTCTGTTGGACGTGCGCATACCTGTACTTCCTTAGGGTATTTTACAAAGAAGATCGCAGAGGCTGGTTTTTTAGGCTTGGGATTAACTAATGCCTCCCCCATTGTCGCACCGCCGGGAGGGAAATCTAGAATTATTGGTACAAATCCAATTGCTTTCTCAGTTCCTGACGGAACTGGTGGTGTTGCTATGCAGTTTGATCAGTCGACCACGACTGTTGCGTTGGGTAAAATTACAATGGCAAAAGCAGCGGGTAAAAGCATTCCAGAGGGTTGGGCTTTAGATGAAGATGGAAAACCGACTACTGACCCGGAAGAAGCTCTTAAGGGGACACTGGTGTCAGCTGGTGGTTACAAAGGTTGGGGCTTTGGATTGATGGCAGAAATTCTAGTTGCTGGGATGACTGGTGGGCGAATTTCAAAAAATGTTGCGCCGTTAAAAGCTAGAGATGGAAAACCTCATAATTTAGGCCAGTTCTATATAATTATAGATCCTGCAAGTGGGGCGTCGTTTTATAATCGCCTTGAAGAATTGACGGTTCTTATTTCTTCCGAAGAGGGAACTCGGATGCCGGGTCAATATACAGTCCCCCAGACTGACGTCGATGTTCCCGATGACCTTTGGAGTTTAGCGATCAGCTTGACTAAAGTTAAGCATTCTGAGTAAGCCAAACACCGAATACCATAACAAGAATTCCTGAAACGCGCATCATCGATAGATTATTAATTTGTGCACCAAATAGACCGTAATGGTCGATTATTGCAGCAGAAAGTAGCTGCCCAAGCAATACAAAGAAGATTGCATTTCCAATTCCAAAATGGGGCGCGACAAAAGAAATTGACAACACATAAAAAGCTATAAAGGCACCTGCAATGAAAAGATATTTTGGCGCAGAGGGAATTTGTTTAACGAATGATTTGTCAGTAAGCATAAGAGCAAGTAAAGCTATGCAAAAAGCTGTAAAAAAGGCAAACGCCGATGCTGCTACGGGCGAGCTCAAATGTTTTCCTAAAGCAGAAGTCATTGCAGCCATGATTGGTATTCCAATACCCGCCAAGAGCATAATTGTGGCAAATGATAGCATGTTACCTCCACTCGTTATGTTTGTTTTTTTATCCATTATCCGATTTGAGAACCTTTTTTTGAGCAATGAATTTAAATTATTTTGCCAATCAAATGATAAAAATTATATGTCTAATTCATCAGCAAATTTGGCATTTTCTTGGATGTATTGAAATCGAAGCTCGGGCTTTTTTCCCATAAGCTGATCAACAAGATTACTGGTTTCTCCAGGTTCTTCATCATCAATACTAACCCTGATTAATTTTCTAGATGACGGATCCATTGTAGTTTCTTTGAGGTCTTTAGCATCCATCTCACCTAGGCCTTTAAATCTACTTACATCGATTTTACCACGGCCACCTAGTCCACTATTTAGCCAGTTATCTCTCTCAACTTCATCAATACAATATACACGGTGTGATCCTTGACTAAGCCGAAAGAGTGGGGGACAGGCTAAATAAAGGTGGCCGTAGTCGATTAAAGGCCGCATTTGCGTAAAAAAGAAAGTCATAAGCAAAGATGCGATATGGGCACCATCCACGTCAGCATCGGTCATTATGATGACCTTATCATACCGTAAATCATCAAGATTAAATTTCGTACCTAAACCTACTCCTAGGGCTTGAGTTAAATCACTAATTTCTTGATTTGACCCTAATTTAGAACTTGCTGCACCTAGGACATTTAATATCTTGCCTCTTAATGGTAAAAGTGCTTGGGTTTTGCGGTCTCTAGCCATTTTTGCAGAACCGCCAGCACTATCTCCTTCAACGATAAAAAGTTCAGTTCCATCACGGTTTGTTGCTGAGCAATCAACTAATTTTCCAGGTAAGCGTAATTTTTTAGTTGCTGTTTTTCTTTGAGTTTCTTTTTCTTGACGGCGCCTTAAGCGTTCTTCAGCTCTTAGTATCAAAAAGTCTAAAATAGCCCCAGCCGACTTAGTGTCTGCTGCAAGCCAATTATCAAAGTGATCTCTAACAGAATTTTCTACCAACCTTTGGGCTTCAACCGTCGCCAGCCTATCCTTAGTTTGACCTACAAACTCAGGTTCGCGAATAAAACAGCTAACTAATGCGCATCCACCTGCAATCAAATCTTCACGGATTATATCTTTGGCTCTTCTATTGTTTGTGAGCTCTCCATATGCCCTAATGCCCTTTAAAATTGCAGACCAAAAACCGTTTTCATGCGTCCCGCCCTCAGGAGTGGGTACTGTATTGCAATAAGACTGGATAAAGCCATCACGTGCTGGTGTCCAATTTATAGCCCATTCAACTTTGCCGGCAGTTTGAAATCTTTCCTGAAAGTCAACAGTGCCGGCAAATGGTAACTCAGAATATGTTGAAATATTTTCAAGTGTTTCGCCCAAATAATCAGATAATCCTCCTGGGAAATGAAAACTAGCCTCGAGCGGCGTGACCTTGTCGTCAATTGCGGATTTCCATCGAATTTCAACACCACTGAAAAGATAGGCTTTAGATCTAATTGTTTTAAAAAGCCGTGCAGGCTTGAACCTATGGCTGCCAAAAATTTCTTCGTCTGGATGGAACTGTACCATAGTTCCTCGTCTATTTGGTGCGGAGCCCAACTTTTCAATTGCTTTTATTGGGTTGCCTCGGGAAAAACTTTGGCGAAATAGTTCTTTATTTCTAGCCACTTCTACGATCATATAGTCTGATAATGCATTTACAACCGAGGCTCCCACACCATGCAAGCCACCGGATGTTTGGTAAGCCTTACCACTGAACTTACCACCGGCGTGAAGTGTACAGAAAATTACTTCTAATGCCGATTTATCTGGAAATTTAGGATGTGGGTCGGTCGGAATTCCCCGTCCATTGTCTTTTACACTTATCGAATAATCTGAATGTAATTCCACTTCAATTCTATTGGCTTGGCCAGCAACTGCCTCGTCCATAGAATTGTCTAATATTTCGGAAACCAAGTGATGTAGAGCTCTCTCATCGGTTCCCCCAATATACATACCTGGCCGCTTCCGAACTGGTTCTAAGCCTTCCAGAACTTCTATCGAAGATGCGTCATATTGCACTTCGTTTTCTACGGAGAGTAAATCATTCATACTTCTGCTCTTTTGTCCCATTATGACAGTTCAAAGGCGTAAGGGGAAGAGACCAATTACATTTAAGGTTTACACTCACTCGCACTTTTTGAGCTGAATAATTTAAAATAATGTACAGCAGTTAAGTAATTTACTTTTCTGTTGTTTAAAGATAGCTGGCAAAAATGGAATTTTTAAGCTACATTCGCTCTCTTTTTTTACTTTCCCTACCATTAATTGGAGGGCATATAGCCCAAATCCTTATAGGTGTTGGCGATACGTTGATTGTTGGGCGTTACTCGATCGAAGCACTTGCCGCACTCGTTTTAGGAACCACAATCTTTTTTACTATTTTTATTTTTGGTGCGGGATTTTCATTTGCAGCAATGGCGTTAGTCTCAACTGCAAATACGAAGGACGACGCCACAAAAATAAGAAGAATTACGAGGATGGCTTTGTGGTTAAGCCTTGCTTTTGGTTTGCTCGTTTTTCCAATTTTTGTTTTTTCAGAGTGGCTTCTTTTATTATTGGGGCAGGAACTTAACCTTGCAGCTTTGGCTTCTGATTATCTTATCTTTTCTGGTATTGCGATGTTTCCTGCTCTAAGTTCTTCAGTTTTGAGGTGTTACTTGGCAGGAATGGAGTACGTAAAAGTAACATTTTATATCTCAATGATTGCTGTTTTATTGAACCTTTTGATCAATTGCCTACTTGTATTTGGAATGTTTGGGCTGCCTGAGCTTGGTATCATTGGCGCAGGTATTGCAACCATTTTTGTAAACTTATTTATGTTTATGAGTTTCCTCGTTTATGCGAAAATCCAGTTACCGCAGCACAATTTATTTGTCCGCTTTTGGAGACCTGATCGTGGCGTAATTGGCCTTGTTTTAAAAATGGGCTCTGCAATTGGGATAACTAGCTTAGCAGAGGCAGGTTTGTTTTCAGCTAGTTCAATAATGATGGGTTGGGTTGGTCAACTGGAACTGGCGGCACATGGAATTGCTTTGCAACTAGCAAGTATAACCTTCATGCTCCATTTAGGCTTATCAGATGCTGCCACAATTAGAGTTAGCGCGGCTTTGGGCAAAACAGATAAAAATAAAATTATTAATGAGTGTTGCGCTGCGCTTGTTATATCATTGGGACTATCATCTTTAGCCATTATGATTTTCCTAGGGTTTCCTAAATTTCTTGTTTCGGCCTTTTTAAATTCTGAAGAACTTAATACAATCTTGATAATTGAAATGGGAATTTCCCTTTTGGTTTTAGCGGCATTGTTTCAATTAGTAGATGGTGGACAGGCTCTGGCGATACACTTGCTCCGCGGTTTGCACGACACGACAATACCCATGTATCTAGCTGTCATAAGTTATTGGATAATCGGCCTGCCTAGTGGCTATATTTTAAGTTTTCATTTTAATTTTGGAGCACAAGGAATTTGGTTAGGTTTAGTGATAGGCTTAGGTTTTGCCTGCTTTTTTTTATTTTTGCGTCTTATAAAAACTCTTAAAAGTTTATCTTGATGTCATTAAGTAAGTGATCCACAAAAATTAGTAATCCGTTCGCAAGCATCCGTTAAGAGTTTATCTGACGTTGCATAGCTGATACGAAAGTTTGGAGATAGTCCAAAGGCAGAACCAAAAACGACGGCAACGCCAACTTCTTCAAGAAGGAATGTACAAAAATCTTCATCTGAGGAAATTACCTTCCCGTCTTGTGTTTTTTTTCCTATCAGGCCTGAAATATCGGGATAAACGTAAAATGCACCCTCTGGAACAGGGCATGATATTCCTTCAATCTGATTTAACTTTTCAACGACTAAGTTTCGTCGACGGGCAAATTTTTTGTTATTTTCAGTAATAAAATCCTTTGAACCAGTCAGCGCAGTTAAAGCAGCCCATTGACTTATGGTACACGGATTTGACGTACTTTGACTCTGAACTGTGCGCATTGCTTTGACTAGATTTTCTGGTCCACCTGCAAAGCCAATTCTCCACCCCGTCATCGCATAGGCTTTTGATACTCCATTACAAGTTAATGTTCTGTCAAAAAGACGGGGTTCTATTTGAGCCGGTGTGCTGAAAACAAAGTCATCATATGCCAAGTGCTCATACATGTCATCTGTCATAATCAATACATCTGGGAATTTCATTAAAACTTCTGTAATTTTTTTTAGCTCATTTTTTGAGTATCCAGCACCTGTTGGATTTGAAGGAGAATTGAATATAAACCATTTGGTTTTCTTGGTGATGGCTTTCTCAAGTTGCATTGGAGAAATTTTGTAACTATTTCTCGCCGAGGTCTCGATAAAAACTGGTTGGCCACCCGCTAGCAAAGCCATATCTGGATAAGACACCCAATAAGGTGTCGGTATTATCACTTCATCCCCTGGATTTAAGGTTGCCATTAGGGCATTATACAAAATCTGCTTTCCGCCAGAACCAATGGAAATCTGATTTGGTTTATAGGTTAAGTTATTTTCAATCTTAAATTTTTCACAAACGGCTTCCTTTAAAGTTTTCATACCATCTGGATCCGTATACTTAGTTTGTCCGGACTTTATTGCTTCGATTGCAGCATTTTTTATATGGTCAGGAGTGTCAAAATCAGGTTCGCCGGCAGAAAGTGAAATAACATCGCGTCCCTCTGATTTCATTTGTGCTGCCAAGCTCGACATAGCAATTGTTGGGGAGGATTTCACCCTTGCGAGATTATTGGATAACATACTCATTTATTTGATCCGTTTGTACAATCGTTTGACTTGTCTTAAAGTGATGCCATAAACCATTCAAGCAATATATAAGAGGCGTCTCGGGTAAAATAATATGGATTGGTACGGGCCAGATAAAGCTACTTTTGGCGACAGGTTGGTGGCTGCAAGAGAAAAATCAAATTTATCACAGCAGGATTTGGCGAAGCGCCTGGGGGTGAAAAATTCAACTATTAAATCATGGGAAAATGATAACTCAGAGCCGCGCGCAAATCGGCTTTCCATGCTGGCTGGTTTATTGAATGTATCAATTACGTGGTTAATTAGTGCTGAGGGGTCAGGTGTTGAGAACCCTGAAAAATCAAATGAGATGCCAGATGACTTGCAAGAGTCTCTTAAAGAGTTGACTGCATTAAGAGTAAATTTACTCAAAAATGTTGAAAGAATCAAAATTATAGAAAAGAAGCTCAGAGCTAGCGGGAAAATTAATTAGTTGATGGACGAATTGGAAATAAAGCGCAAAAGATTGAAGATGCGTTCCATGCGCCGTGGAATAAAAGAAATGGATTTAATTTTAAAAAATTTTGCTGATGTAAATTTGAATTCAATGTCAGAACTGGAACTTGAGAATTTTGAAAATTTACTTTTGGAAAATGATCAAGATCTATATCAGTGGTCTACTGGCCAAGTTGACCCAAAAAAAGAGTTTGTTGGCCTAATTCAGAACATTAAGAATTTTATTTCCAATACAGGTGGCTTAGCTTCTTAAAATATTTGGTACAGTCTTTATCTCTACCATTGTCCAATATTTTCCATAGAAGCCCAAGGTTCTTTAGCTTCCAAAGCTCCTCCTGCTTGTAAAATCTCTACTGATATATTGTCTGGGGACCTCACAAACGCCATTCTTCCATCTCTCGGGGGCCTATTAATGGTCACGCCATGTTCCATCAAATGGTCACACATTTCATATATATTTTCTACTTCATATGCCAAATGTCCGAAGTGTCTGCTATCGCTTGGAAGGCCTTCGTCTCCATCCCAATTATATGTGAGTTCAACAGGGCATTCTTCTTGTCCCTCAGGAGCCATGAAGATTAGGCTGAACCTTCCCTGCTCACTGTCGTGATGGCGAATTTTTTTTAAACCCAAGAGCTCATAAAATGCTATTGAGGCTTCAAGGTTTTTTACACGTACCATTGTGTGCAGATATTTAGTTTTCATTATTTATACCTTTCCCTGCGGTCTTTTTCTAAACACAAATTTTTTATGCTTACGAACTAATTTTTAGCTAAGCTTTTTGAATAAAGCCAGTCCATATCCGATCTAAGGAATAAAATGTATGTTGCGGTTTATTATCTGAGATGCACAATATATGGTAAATCAAGGTTGATTAAAAGGATTCGAAGATGCCAGTGACCCCTGAACAGCAAGCTGATATCGATGCACTTAGGTCTGAGCAAAACCAGACACTTCGAGCGGTCAGTGTGGGCATGGAAAACCACCTGTACAAGGTTTATCCTGTTCTAGATCATGGCTTTGTAAGAGTGGTAGATTACATGGGTGACGATGCTGCAATATGTCAAGCAGCCCGTGTCAGCTATGGCCGTGGTACAAAGTCAGTACAAAATGATGAGGGACTGATCCGATATTTAATGAGGCATTGGCATTCAACGCCGTTTGAAATGTGCGAAGTGAAATTACACGTCAAATTACCAGTTTTTGTTGCCAGACAATGGATTCGCCACAGAACAGCAAATGTGAATGAATATTCAGCGCGTTACTCTATTCTTGATCGAGAGTTTTATATTCCTGAGCCAGAGGCATTGGCTGCTCAATCAGTTATAAATAATCAAGGTCGAGGAGAGGTGTTGACTGGAGAAGAGGCAGACAAAGTTCTGCGATTGCTCAAAAATGACTCGGCTCAGACTTATGATCATTACGAACAAATGATAAGCCAAGAGGGCCAAAAAGGTCTAGCGCGCGAGCTCGCGCGAATGAATTTGCCAGCAAATATTTACACTCAATGGTACTGGAAAGTGGATCTACATAATTTACTGCATTTTTTGCGTTTGCGCGCAGATAGTCACGCCCAGTTTGAAATTAGAGTATATGCTGATGAGATTTGTAAATTAGTTAGTGACTGGGTTCCGTTCGCATACGCAGCGTTTGAAGATTATAGACTAGGTGGGGCGACATTATCCTCCAAGGCATTAGATTGCATTAAACGAATGATTAAAGGAGAGCAGGTTACGAAAGAGACCAGCGGTATGTCGGCAGGTGAATGGCGTGAGTTTAGTGCTTTGGTAGAATAAATTTATTCTAAATCTTGAACTATTATGGACTTAATCAGTGTTCCGTCGTTTTTGTAAATCAGAATTTCATTTGCGTCTGTAATAATAGAATACCAATCTTTTGTTTGTGTAAAAGCTACGGGCTTAGTCCCATCGGGAAGGGTCAGCGTCTGAGGAAATTTTGTATTTTCGGAGCGAAGTTTAAAGGCAAGCAATGCAGCGATAGTTAAAATTCCTATAATCATTGATAAAGTGAGCAATGTTACTAAACGTTGCAAAAACCTTAAATTTCGAGGTAATTGGAAATCGGCGTTAGGAGGTTGCTCGTCTTTGTCCATAATAAGTTTCTCCATTTTAAGTAGTCCGCCTTCTAGACTAGATAAAGCGCTTTCACGGGATGTGCCAGCCCAAGCTGGTCTATCTCGGACACGATTAACCCGACTTATAACTGAGGGATATGTCGAAGTTGATGGCAATATAGTAAAAAACCCAACTGCTAATGTTAGTGAAGGACAATCCATTAAAGTTCTGATACCTGAACTAGAGCCCGTTGAAACACTACCCCAAAAAATCAAATTAGATATAATTTTTGAGGACGAAGACCTCATGGTTGTTAATAAGGCTGCGGGTATGGTCGTTCACCCGGCACCTGGTTCACCAAAAGATACGCTAGTGAATGCATTACTGCACCATTGTCAGAATAGTTTATCTGGTATTGGAGGTGAAAAAAGGCCTGGAATTGTTCATAGAATAGACAAGGATACGAGCGGTCTTCTGGTAGTTGCCAAAAATGATAAAGCACATCATGGACTGGCGGAGCAATTTGAACAACATAGTGTTGAAAGAGTATATCATGCATTTTGCCATGGAGCTCCTGATGTGGGCTCTCCCCGTTTAAAGAGCGCAAAAGGCGTCTCTTTCGAGGCAGGAAGTGTGGTTAAAATTTCTACACATTTGGCTCGGCACAAACATGATCGCCAACGTCAAACAGTTTTATTTGAAGGAGGCAGGCATGCAGTTACTCGTTTCAAAGTAATTGAAAAGTTTGGGAATCCCCAAGTTATTTCACTAATTGAGTGCTGGCTTGAAACTGGTAGGACCCACCAAATCAGAGCACATATGGCTCATTTAGGTCACGCTTTAATTGGAGACGCTACATACGGAAGACGAAAAAAGATTTCTAACAAAGCATTGACTCAAGACGGCTTTAATTCGGTCAACGAATTTCAACGTCAGGCTTTGCACGCGTCAGTTCTTGGTTTTATTCACCCTTTAACAGATAAACCGATGAAGTTTTCAGTCGATATGCCATTAGATATGAAAAACTTGGCCCTAGGGTTGAAAAAATAAATTATGTTAATATATCAACTACATCGTTGTGAGTTGTTTAAAAATACAGCAACGTTTCGTAGATTAAAACAGAATACTTCAAAACTTTTTGAGAAAAATCGATGAGTAAAAATGAGTAATTATAGAAACCTTCCAGCTCCAAGTCCTGAAAATGGACTGAGTAGATATTTGCAAGAAATACGTAAGTTCCCAATGTTGGAGCCGGAACAAGAATATATGTTAGCAAAGCGTTGGATTGAGGAACAAGATTCTGATGCTGCCCATCAGATGGTAACGTCTCACCTTAGATTGGCAGCCAAGATAGCCATGGGTTACCGTGGGTATGGACTGCCGCAGGCTGAAGTTATTTCGGAGGCAAATGTTGGGCTTATGCAGGCGGTAAAACGTTTTGACCCAGAAAAAGGTTTTCGTCTTGCAACCTATGCCATGTGGTGGATACGGGCGAGTATTCAAGAATATATCTTGAGAAGTTGGTCTCTCGTAAAAATGGGAACGACTAGTGCTCAAAAAAAGTTATTTTTCAATTTAAGGAAGGCCAAATCCAGAATAGGTGCTTTAGACGAAGGAGATATGCATCCTGATAATGTTGCAAAAATTGCTGGAGACTTAGGGGTTTCTGAGGCCGAAGTGGTTTCGATGAACCGCAGATTGTCTGGAGGTGATGCATCACTGAACGCGATGATAAGCGCAGACGGTGAGAGTTCGATGGAATGGCAAGACTGGTTGGAAGATGAAGATGCCGATCAGGCTGCTGACTACGAATTCCAAGATGAATTATCTATGCGCCGCGATATGCTAAATTCTGCTATGAGTGGATTAAATGATCGAGAGAAAGATATTTTAACCCAAAGGCGCTTGGTCGACGAGATAAAAACACTCGAGGAATTGAGCGAAAATTATGGCGTAAGTAGAGAGCGCGTAAGGCAAATTGAAGTTCGCGCATTTGAAAAAATACAAGAAAAAATGCGCGATATGGCTTTGGAGAAGGGTATGATTTCTTCATAGCTATTGAACTTCCATCTGAAATAGCCTCAAGTTTAAAACTCAAGGATTTTGGAGATTGAAATGGACTATTTAAGGTGGGGTGTTTTAGGCGCATCAAAATTTGCACTAGAGCACTTAACCCCGGCAATTCAATTAGCAAAAAATAATCGTTTTAATGCGCTAGCTTCTGGCTCTAAAGAAAAAGCCGCTGAATTTGTGCAACTTGAGCCAGAATTAGAACTCTATGAAAGTTATGATCAACTGTTGGCAGACGACGGAGTTGACGCCGTTTACATTCCTTTACCCAACACCATGCATGTTGATTGGACAGTTCAGGCAATTAAATCTGGAAAACACGTCTTATGCGAAAAACCCATTGCGATGAGAGCTGAGGAAATTAATGAGTTAATAAAACTGAGAGATGATACAGGGTTATTAGTAGCTGAAGCTTATATGATTGTGCACCATCCGCAGTGGCAAAAGGCGAGAGAGATCGTTCAATCGGGTGTTTTGGGAGATCTAATTCAAGTCGATTCAGTTTTCAGTTACAATAATCAGGCGGATCTCGAAAATATTCGAAATAACTCAAAGATGGGCGGGGGAGGTTTACCTGACATAGGTGTTTATACTTTAGGATCAGTTAGATTTGTCACAGGTCAAGAACCCGTGGCAATTCAGCATGCTGATATAAAATACCAAAATGGTGTGGATGTATGGGCGCTGGCCGCGTTTGATTTTCCAAAATTTAAATTTACCAGCATTACATCTATGAGAATGGCGCCACGACAAGAAGTTACGTTTCAAGGAACAGAGGGTTTTATAAAACTTACAGCGCCCTTTAATCCAATGGTTTATGATAAAGCAGAAATTATTCAGCGGATGAACGATGGAACAGAAATAGTTTTTAGTTATCCAGGTGTTTCCCATTACGTAAAACAAATAGAAGCATTCAGTGATGCCGTTTTAAAAAGCAAAACCTACCCTTGTAATTTAGAGTTTTCCCAAGGAACCCAGGCTATGATTGATAGCATTTTTGATTTTTCTTCAAGTTGAGGAAGTCTGAATTTTTTCCATAGTAGCCAAAACTAGGGGTCTGATATTGTTGCGCCAGTAGCGTCCGGCAAATATACCGTAGTGCCCCGCATCAGGCTCAACATAACTAGATTTTTTATTGTCCTTTAATCCAGTGCAGAGTGCTAGAGCTGCATAACACTGTCCTGGTGCTGAAATATCATCTTTTCCACCCTCTACTGTCATGACGTTTACATCAGTAATTTTTGAGAAATCTATTTTTTTACCATCTATAGAAAAGTTATTATTAGCGATTTCACGATTTTGGAAAATTCGTTCTACTGTAGATAGATAAAATTCTGCGGGCATGTCCATCACGGCTAGATACTCATCATAAAATTTATTATGCTTATCGTGATCTGATGCTTCGCCCTTAGTGACCCGCAGGATTTGATCCACAAAAGCGCTGGCATGCCGGTCAGCATTCATTGATAAAAATGATGTTAACTGCAATAAGCCAGGGTATACTTGACGCCCAACCCCAGCATATTTGACACCCACATTTTGTATCATTGCATGCTCCAGTTGTCCCATGGTTATACGGTTTCCAAAGTCGGTTACCTCTGTAGGGTTGGCGTCAGGGTCAATTGGCCCACCTATGAGAATTAAACTTTTCGGAATGTTATTTTTTTCATATTCGCTGACAAAAGCAGTTGCCGCCAGGGCGAGAGGAGCTGGCTGACATACGGCAATGACGTGTATATCCGGACCAAGATACTTTATAAAATCAATTAGATATTGAGTATAGTCCTCTATATCAAACTTTCCTGCAGAAACTGGAATATCACGGGCATTATGCCAATCAGTAATATAAACTTCACAGTCAGCTATAAGGCTATAGACAGTAGAGGTTAAAAGTGTGGCGTAGTGACCAGACATTGGGGCTATTAATAACACTTTTTTATCGGCGTCTTTCCTGCCCTGCACGTTAAAATGAATTAGATCCCCAAAAGGTCGTTCTATTTTTAAATCAATATCTACTAAGTGGTCACGTCCATCTTCGCATGTGAAACTATCAATGTTCCAATCAGGTTTTGCAATCATCCGTTCAAAACTACGCTCTGTAACTTCTCCCCAAGCTGCCAACCAATTCATCATTGGGTTTGGAGTAGCGGCAATAGTCGGGTAGGAAGCGAATGCTTTGGCGCTGGCTCCCAACCATTGATTGGTATTTCTAATGGTTTCCATAAAGTCGTAGCCAAATGTCTTATGCATACCGCATCCTAAAGCCTACCTGTTGCACTTCTTAGTCTTTTCTTGTAACTCAAAATTATTATGCTGCAAAGCAGAAAAACCACATGGAAAATTTATCATGGTAGATAAAAATAATTCACTTGTGGAAGCCAGTGATGTTTTAAAACAAAATTTGGAAAAATTAGATGTGCTTACTAAGCGCTTCGTGGCAGTAGTACAAAAAAAGAGGTCTTTAGATTCAGGTTTGCAGGGGCCTGGCCAGGATTTGGCGATGACAACAACCGTTGCTTATTGGCAAAATATGACTGAAAATCCATATAAAATTTTAGAGCACCAAGTAGGATTTTGGGGGAAGACATTACAAAATATGATGGATGTGCAGAATGCATTTTTAGCGTCTGATCCTTCAATGCTAGGCTCTAAAGAAACGGATACAAGATTTGAAAACCCATTATGGAATTCAAATCCATATTTTAATTTTATTAAAAACCAATATTTGCAAAACTCGGATTTAATAAAAAGTACAGCTCGAAATATTGACGGTTTGCCAGAGCAAGAGAAGAAACGTTTAATCTATTTCACCGATCAAATTGTTGAAATGATGGCACCAACTAACTTTTTAGGTACTAACCCTGATGCTATTGAACTCGCTCTGGAAACCAATGGGCAATCGTTGATTGATGGTCTCGAGAATTTGATTACCGATTTGGAAGCAAACGATGGTGAGTTTATAGTTCGCCTGGCTGATGATAAAGCATTTGAAGTCGGAAAAAATTTAGGGACACAAGAAGGAAAAGTCGTTTACAGAAATAATTTATTAGAGCTTATCCAGTATACTTCTGAGACTGAAAATGTTTTCGAAATACCGTTAGTTATATTTCCACCTTGGATAAATAAATTTTATATTCTTGATTTGAGAAAACAAAATAGTTTGGTTTCATGGCTGGTATCCAAAGGGTATAGTGTTTTTGTAGTTTCGTGGGTTAATCCGGACGAAACTTATTCAGATATTGGAATGGATGACTATATAACGGATGGTTATCTTAGGGTAATACAGGTTATCAAATCGATCACAGCTAAAGATCAGATAAATGCAATAGGTTACTGCATTGGAGGAACAGCGCTTGGTTTAACGTTAGCATATCTGAACAAATCTAAAGATAGTTCTATACGATCTGCCACTTTTTTTACAACACTCACTGACTTTGCTCAGCAGGGAGAATTTACGCCCTTCCTTCAAAATGATTTTATAGATGCAATAGAAGAAGAAGTTAGTCAGTCAGGAATTCTTAAAAGCTTTATAATGGCACGTACTTTTAGTTTTTTAAGATCCAATGATCTTATATATTCTCCCGCTATAAAGAGTTACATGATGGGTCAGACGCCACCGGCCTTCGATCTATTATATTGGAATGGCGATGGCTCAAACTTGCCTGGGAAAATGGCAATTGAATATCTTCGTGGTCTTTGTCAGAAGAATAGCTTCTCTTTGGGTAAATTTGAAGTGAAAGGTATTCCTGTTGCTTTGGATAATATTCGTATACCAGTATTTGCTATTGGATGTGAAACTGATCATATAGCGGCATGGAAAGATAGTTATAGGGGCGTTCAATTAATGGGCTCAGAGGAAAAAAAATTCATCCTCGCTGAATCTGGACATATTGCCGGAATAATAAATCCACCCGCTAAGAATAAATATGGCTACTACCTTAACCAAAATTTAACCTTAGACTCAGAAAGTTGGAGAAGAAAAGCTAACCATATTTCAGGTAGTTGGTGGCCGGAATGGGAAAAATGGATAAATTCTTATTCGGGTAATCAAGTAGAAGCTAGAAAAGAGGGATCAGCAAGTTATCCCCCTTTATCTGATGCGCCGGGCTCTTATGTTCTGAAAAAGAGCTAAAATGCCGCACCGCAGAAAAAAAGGTTGAATTTCTGCGATGCAGCAATTATAACTTAATTAAGCTAAAAATTATTGAATTTTAAAAAGGATACATTGATGTCAAATTTGGGCGATATGAATAAGCTAATGAAGGATATGATGGGAAACTTCCCATTTGACACGGTTGCTATTGAAAAGGCAGTTAAAAAATCAGCTTCTTTAAATGAAAAGTTAGCTAATTTAGCTTTAGATGCAGCAGGCACATCAACTGAAATCTCTACGTCTTGGGCGAATGAAACGTTTGATAAACTTCGAGTTACAGCGGAAGCCAAGGATGAGTCAGTAGACTATGGTAAAGCAATGGTGGATTTTTGGTCAGCCCAAACAGAAATGACTACTAAGAAAATGGAATTGTTTTCTGACGCTTTGAAGAAAGCTCAGATGGAAACAGTAGAACTTATGGTTTCTGCTGGGAAAGATATGACCAAAGACGCATCTGAAGCGTTAAAAAAGACTACTAAAGATGTAACCGCAGCCAGCAAGAAAATGGCAACAGTTAAATAAATTCGAAACCCTCCCTTCGAATTTTTAAGGGTGTGTTTTAAACACACCCTTTATTTTTTTTCTGCATGAGCGTAATGTATGCTGCAGTGCTGCGTGGGGGAGACTGGTTTGTCCAACAAAAAAAAGGCTCTATTGATAAAGCGTTACGCTAGTCGTCGTTTGTATAATACTGAAACAAGTGACTACGTGACGCTCGAAGATATTGCTCGATTTATACATGATGGCAGGGATGTACAAATACTTGATCTTAGGTCTGGTGATGATTTAACACGTCAATATCTTTTGCAAATTATTGCTGAGCATGAAAGTCGGGGGGAAAGTGTTTTATCGATCGACGTTCTTACAGATCTGGTTAGGTCATATACCACTCAAGCGACATCTGTTGTCCCTCAATTTCTAGAAATGTCATTTGAAATGTTGAGAGAAGGTCAAGAAAAGATTATTGAAAATATGTCATCTTCCAAATCTATCCCAGGTTTTGAGGCGATTAAAGCACAGCAAGAGGCATTTTTGGGCGCTTTCACAAATGGTTTTGGAAATTGGCCAACTCAACCAGCCTTCGATAGTAGTAACGAAAAAGAAGAAGTAAAAGAAAAGACAGAAGACTTAGAGGCAATTAAACAGCAACTGTCTAATTTGCAGGATCAGCTAAACAAACTGAGCAAATAAATATCAAATTAAATTCCAAGTTTATCGCGTAAAGCGTACCAGCTCATAGCAAGAATGAGTAGGGGAGTTTTGTATCTAGCCCCACCAGGAAAAGATTTTATTGGGATACTTGCCATTGTGTTAAATCCATCTTGCTGTCCATTTATGGCCATTGATATTAGCTTTCCTGCATGCGTTGCAGTTCCAAGACCATGGCCCGAGTAACCAGAAACAGATAAAATTGTATCTGTGACCCTACAAAAATATGGCATTCGCTGTCTGGTTATTCCTAAAGTGCCGCCCCAAGCATAGTCTATCTTTACATTGGATAATTGAGGGAATATTTCCAACATTGGCCTTAAAACAGTGGAAGTAATATTTTTTGGAAATTTATAGGAATAATTTTCGCCACCACCAAAAAGAAGTCGCTTATCCTTTGAAAGCCGAAAATAATTAACCACAAATTTTGTATCAGCAACAGCTATGTCCTTTGTGAGAACTTCTTCGGTTCTCTCTCCAAGTGGCTCAGTAGCTATTATGAAATTATTTATTGGCATTACTTTTGCCGCAACTTTTGTTTCAAGGTTACCCAAATAACCATTACATCCGAGAACAACAAAATCAGACTGAATTTCGCCTGCTTTTGTAATTGTCCTGTTTACCTTACCTGGTATCAACTGTATTACTTCAGACTGTTCAAAAATATTAGTTCCAGCTAGGACTGCTGCTTTGGCTAATCCAAAAACAAACCTAAGTGGGTGTAGATGTGCTGCGGTCATATCTAAAATCCCACCGGTGTATTTTTCAGAGCAACACAAAGTACTACAATCTGCGTGGCTCAACAATTCTAATCCCTTGTAACTATATCTTTTTTCGAGATACTCGGCATAGTTATGAAGCTCTTTTACTTCATTGGAGTTAAATCCTAGTGTGGCGACTCCGGGCTTGATGTGACAGTCAATCTTATTTGTTTTTATTATGTCTTTAACGGTACTCACCGCATCATTTGCAAGATGCCACATCTTATCAGCATTATTTTCACCTACTTTATTTACAAGTTCATCTTGATATACCCTTTGACCTGCACCGAGTTGTCCACCATTGCGGCCGGAGGCGCCAAAGCCTACTCTGTGAGCATCTAATACCGCCACAGAATAACCTAAATTAGATAGATGAAGAGCAGAACTTAAACCCGTATAACCAGCACCTACGATGCATATGTCATATTTCTTAGAACCTTTGAGATTTGGGAATGCACTTAACGGTTCTGCAGTTGCTGAGTACCAGCTCTCTGGATAGTTTCCTTGGCTATCGTTTGAATACAATAAATTCATACGTTTAATAGAAGGTGCTCTCTTTCCCATGGACTGATAACTTGCAAAAACTCTTCATATTCCGCTCTCTTGACAATTGAATAAACTCGAGCAAATTCTGGATGCAGTACTTGATGCAACTCAGTAGCCCCTTCAAAAATGTCTAGAGCTTGGCCCATAATCCTTGGGATCTCAGCTTCTCCTTCATAGGCTTCTCCCCGGAATTGTTTAATCGGGCGTGTTTCATTTACCATTCCTAGATATCCACATGCTAGTGAAGCCGCTATGCCCAGATAAGGATTGCAATCCATTCCACCCACTCTATTTTCGACCCTTCGCGCTTCTGGGTCCGACAAAGGTATTCGAATTCCTGTGGTTCTATTATCGCGTCCCCACTCCAAGTTTATTGGTGCCGCGTGATCTTTTACATAACGACGATAAGAATTGACATATGGTGCCATGACGGCAATCGCTGCTGGCATATATTTTTGAAGGCCACCAATAAAATGATAAAAAAGATCTGTTTCACCACCTTGGGGTCCTGAAAAAGCGTTAGAACCGCTATCTAAATCCAGAATAGAATGATGAATATGCATTGCACTTCCAGGCTCGTTTTCAATTGGTTTTGCCATAAATGTTGCAAAACAGTCATGCCTGAGTGCTGCTTCTCGGATTAGTCTTTTAAAATAGAAAACTTCATCGGCTAGTTTTACGGGACATCCATGTCTAAGATTTATTTCTAGTTGGCCTGCACCACCCTCTTGTGTAATTCCATCAATTTCAAAACCTTGCGCTTCAGAAAAATCATAAATGTCATCTATGACTGGCCCAAACTCATCAACTGCTGTCATAGAATAAGCTTGGCGAGCAGCAGCAGGACGCCCTGAACGTCCCATCATCGCTTCAATAGGGTTTGCTGGATCTAAATTCCGTGCAACAAGAAAGAATTCCATTTCGGGGGCAACAATTGGGTCCCACCCTTTTGCATGGTACAAATCAACCACTCGTTTAAGAACGTTTCTGGGAGCAAATGGTATTGGCTCTTCTTTACGGTCAAACGCATCATGAATAACTTGTAACGTCCAGTCACCTGTCCACGGAGCTGCAGAGGCGGTAGAAATGTCAGGTTTTAGTACCATGTCTCTTTCGACGAAGCCCTCTTCACCAGCTGCTTCTCCCCAACCACCGGTTATTGTTTGAAAAAAAATTGAGTCTGGTAGGTGAAAAGATTTTTGACGTGAGAATTTTGTAGCTGGAACAGCTTTTCCGCGAGCTATTCCTGGTAAATCAGCAATGACACATTCAACTTCATCTAATTTTTTGCCCTCTATATATTCTTTTGCGGCCTCGGGCAGTCCAGAGATCATCTCATCCAATTTATTCATTGGGCACCATTCAATACTGAGCTGAACTTGGCAACTATTGCATTCAGCGATGTTTTCTTTTCAAAATTATTTAAAGCCTCATCCAACAAATGTTCTGGTACGCGGCCTTTTCCCCTTGTTTCGATCAGACCTTCAATAACTTCGTGAGTAAACTCTGGGTGAGGTTGTACCGTAAGAATAGTCTCACCGTAGCTCAGTGCTGCAAATTTGCAAAATGAATTTTCTGCTAAAACTTCGGCCTTTTTAGGCTTTTTAACAACCTGATCTTGATGCCAAGCATTCAAATGAATGCTCTCGTTTCCCCATTTGTATTCTTTGAGCCCTACTGACCAACCACCAGAAAATTTCTCTACTTTTCCACCAAGTGCTTGGGCAATAATTTGATGCCCAAAGCAAATACCTAAAAGGGGAATTTTCTCTTCTTCAATTCTTCTGATGAACTCTTCTAGTGGTCGAATAAATTTATGATCTTCATAAACACCATGTCGTGACCCTGTTATTAACCAACCCTCGGCTTCAAAAGGTGACCCAGGAAAAACCATATTTTCTACATCATAAGATACAAAGCTAAAATCATGGCCTGAGAATAGGGCCTGAAACATTTCCGAATAGTCCCCAATCGTTTTTTGAATTTGAGAAGGGGCGTGGCCTGTTTCTAAAATGCCAATTTTCATATAATAGCCTTAAATTGCTGACACATAATATTTCCAATGTTTGCTCGATTCAATCTTTTTAAATTCATTTAATTCCTGTCGCTTGGTTCTAACCAGATTTTCAATTAAATCGTTTGAAAAGATCTGTTTAATTTCTTTATTATTTTCAAAATAGTTTATAGCGTCTTCCCAGTTAAGAGCCAAATTTTCGGCACCATTACTATATGCATTATTCATAGTTGGTTTTATTGGAGTTAATTTTTTTTCAATTCCCAGCAGCGCGGACCCAAGTATTGCCGTCATAACGAGATATGGATTTGTATCACCGCCGGCCACTCGGTGCTCTATTCGTTTTGATGCCAAGTCGCCACCCGGAATTCTGATTGCAGTCGTCCTGTTTTCATAGCCCCACTGCGCCGAGGTCGGTGCATGGGCATCTTTTACAAATCTTTTATAACTATTAGCAAAAGGAGCAAAAATTAAAGTTGATCCTTGAAGGCATAGCAGGCAGCCAGCAACGGCTGATTTCAAAAGTTTTGACCCTTCATTTTTATCATTATTGAAGATATTTTTGCCGTCTCGATCTACAATAGAGAAGTGAATATGCATCCCATTTCCTGCGTCCTTTAAATAGGGTTTTGCCATAAAAGTTGAAGCAATGCCGTGTTTTCTTGCTAAACCTTTCGTTAGTAACTTGAATAGCCAAGCATCATCACTGGCTTTGAGTGCGTCGCAATGTTTGAGTGTAATTTCAAATTGGCCACAGCCGGACTCGGAAGTAATAGATTGAATAGTTATGCCAATTTGTTCACATCCATTTTGCAGGTCAGTGAAAAAATCATCAAAGCAATCCAATTCTGATATTCCTAGGACATCTGAAGTGGATAATCGTTTTTTTGAAATTGGGTTAATAGGAGGCAAAATTGAAGTCTTACGCTCATCGATAAGATAAAACTCCATTTCTGTAGCTGCGATAGCTTTTAAACCTTTTGATTCATAGTTTTTTAAAACTCGCTCTAGGGCGTATCGCGGATCACCTTCAAAAGGCTCTTCGTCTTCCGTGAACATTGACATAGGTATAAGCGCTGTTGGGTTTTGTAGCCATGGAACTGGAATGACCCCCCGACTTGTGATTTTCAATAAACCATCTTGGTCACCAGTTTCAAAAACTAAAGGACTATTTTCTATATCCGCTCCAAAAATATCCACATTAAGAGCCGAAAGAGGCATCCTAATGCTACCATCTTTAAATTTTTCCTCTTCAAAACCGGGAAGACGTTTGCCCCGCATCTGGCCATTTAAGTCACATGCGGCAATTCTGACACTTTTTACTTTTTCAGGGTCTATCATGAATTAAAATCTTTTTGGTGAAGTTCTCATGCCTGAGAGGGCATGTCTATAAGTTCCTACACGACTAACGTATTAATCTTATTCTGAATTTTATTTTAGAATGCTCTTCTTTAGGTAAGTGAATATTGAGCTTTCTGTTCGCTAAGCCAAATAAGCCGATTAAAATTAAGGTTAAAAGAATAAAGTACCCAGCTAAAATTGGATATGGGATGAATGGATTAAAAGTCTTGTCGGCAAAATAATTTGCATAGTAAAGGGCATCTCCGCGTTGTTGCCATGCTGGAAAACTCGAAAAAAAGACTAGAGTAGTGGCGTGAAACAAGAATATAGCCTCATTTGTATAAGCCGGCCAAGCCAATCTCAACATTGTTGGCCATACGATGCGCCTGAATCGAGAAAAACCTGATAGTCCATAAGCATCAGCCGCCTCTAGGTCACTTTTTGGAATTGCCTGTAGTGCACCGTAAAAAATCTCGCCGCTGTAGGCTGCAGTATTACAAAAAAGAACAAATAATGCGCCAGCCCATGCTGATGTCAAAGGAGATAAAAAGGTAAAGCTTTGTTTTAGTGATAAAAATAAAAAATAAGCAAAGAAAAACTGAATGAATAAGGGTGATCCCCTAAATATAAAAATAAACCATTCTGATACTTTTCTTATATAAAATTTTTCTGACGCTTTTCCTAAAGCTAACAGAGTGGCTAAGATAAACCCACTGGCGAGCGCGACTGTACCAAAATAAATATTCCATAACATACCAGAACCTATTAGGGTGAACTGATGGCAAATTGTGAAATCTGATCTAGGTAATAATCTTTCTCCAAAACCGATTGATCGTAGTCCGTAATCTGCAATAATATCTATACAGTTCATCTTCCTACTTGCCTTTGCAAGTCACCGCCCAACGTGGCAGTTCCACGAGATAGGATTTTCATTAGGTTATTTATTATCAGTTCTGATGCCCGAGTAAACGCAAGGTAGAAAACCAGTAATCCTAGAAAATACCAAACTCTCCAATCTCCATGGGGGTAACTCGTAAATTTTGCAGTTTTTGTGCCACCAAGCTCACGCGCCCAGTAAACGATATCCTCCACACCTAATAGAAATAAAAGTGGGGTGGCCTTTATCAAAATCATCCACAGATTACCCAAACCTGGGAGAGCGAAGATCCACATTTGGGGTATTAATATCCTGTGGAATACTTGCCGGTCTGTCATTCCAAATGAAACAGCTGTTTCAATTTGTGTCTTCGGTACTGCGCGCATTGCTCCATAAAGAACATTTGCTGCAAAGGCTCCAAAGACTATTGCAAAAGTGAATACAGCCAGAAGAAATCCATAAATTTCATGTATCCACTGTGGTGATGAGTTTAAGGGAAGTTTGGCTATTGTGCATACCACAAAATCATTACCTTGCCGAATAGGTTCATTCCATTCAGGGCATAAAAATTTATGGCGGACCCACTCAAACAGTTGATCTAGCGCAATTACAAAAAATAGAAAAAAAGCAATATCGGGAACACCTCTTACAATTGAAATATAAGAATTTCCAATAACTTTAATTACGAGGATTTTTGATCTCGCCATTACAGCTCCAATAAAACCGAAGAGTAGTGCTGTTGGAGCGGTGAGTAATAACAAAAGAAGAACAGTTCCCACTGAATAAAAAAGGTTAAGATGCTTTGGTGTTGTGATGTAGCAGCTAAGCCATGACAATCCGCTTAGCTTTTCAGGATCTACACAAATCTCAAACATTGAAAAGTATATTTCCCATTACTAAAATTTTATGCACTTTGTAAATTTTAACACTTTAATAAAACAGTTCATTGCTGGTAAGTCTGGTGACCTGGGCGTCAATATTACCACCCAGGTCACCTTTTATTTTTATTTAAAATGTTTCGCCTATTTCGTGTTTGATTATCAAGGCGTTTAGAGTCCCATCAGCTTTCATTGAGTCTATTGCTGCAGTGAACTTATCGCGTAAATCGGCATCACTTTTTCTAATGCCCATTCCAACACCACCGCCTATTAGAGGTTTTTCACCAACAAACATTAGACCTGGGTCCTCTGCTTCAATTGGGTTCAAATATGATGCATCTGCAAGAACAGCATCGGCTTCCCCATTTTTGACGGCAGCAATTGTCTCTTCTGGCGTCGCAAACTCCACGAGAGTTGCTCCGGTTGCCGCGATATATGCCGCTTGTATCGTATTTGATTGCGCTGCAATTACACCTGTTTTCCAGTCGGCACTTTCTGAAGCAGCTAAAAATGATGATGGGTCGGGTTGCGTATAGTTTGTGGTAAAATCTATTTTTTCCTTACGCTCATCTGTTATCGACATACCGGCTATTATTGTGTCGTAGTTTCCTGAAACAAGGTTAGGAATAATGCTGTCCCAATCATTGATGACCCACTCACAGTTTAATTCTGCGCGTTTACAAAGTTCATCCCCGAGTTCGCGTTCAAAACCTGCGACTTCTCCATTGTCGTCTACGTAATTCCATGGAGGGTAGGCGCCCTCTGTTCCCATCCGAATAACTGAATGGCTTCCAGCAAGAGACAACCCTGCCGTTAGCCCCCAAATTACGGTACTCATAATCAGTTTTTTCATCTTTTTTCTCCTATTGATGTTTAGGCTGCGCGAGTTGAACTTAAAAACTTTTGCAGCCTCTCTGATTTAGGGGATTTAAACAAAGAGTTTGGTGAACCTTCCTCTTCAATTAATCCCTTATGTAAAAAAACAACGTGATCTGACACATCTGCGGCAAGCTGCATATCGTGTGTAACGATAATCATTGTCCTTCCTTCCTTTGCCAAATCTTTTATAACTTTTATAACTTCTTGTTCTAACTCCGGATCGAGTGCCGAAGTCGGTTCGTCGAATAATAATGCACTAGGTTCCATACACAAGGCCCTTGCAATTGCAGCTCTTTGCTGTTGACCTCCCGATAACTCAGCCGGATATGAGCCACATTTTTCTCCAATTCCAACTTTATTTAAATAATCACGAGCATTATGCTCAGCTTTTTCTTTTTCTATACCGAGCACAGATACTGGAGCTTCCATTACATTTTGAAGAACTGTCATATGGGACCATAAATTAAACTGTTGAAAAACCATAGATAAATTCGTTCGCATTAATCGCACCTGATTTGAATCAGCCGGGGCCCTATTTTCACCACTTCCTATCCACTTGATTTCTTCACCCGCAAAAATTATTTTGCCCTGTTGGCTATTTTCTAAAAGGTTTGCGCACCTTAGTAGGGTTGATTTTCCTGATCCTGACGAACCAATTAAAGATATCACTTCGCCCTGCCTAGCAGAAATACTCACACCGTTCAGAACGTTTAGATCCCCAAAAGACTTATGTAGGTTCTTAATTTCAATTACAGGTTTAGGGTTGATCATGCGATTCTCAAATTTATCATCCTTCCAACTTTAGGAAGAAATATTGAAGTAATGCAATCATCAAACCTTAAGAATTATATTTTTCAAATGGTTGTATTTATGATGCTGATTACATTAGCACGCAGATCTAAGATATTTTTTTTCTTCTATTGTCACAAAATCATTTAGATATAGAAGTGATCTATATTTTTCAGACAAAACTTCGATGGCTTTCTTAACAGCATCGAATAAGTCCTTTTTTAGACCATTTTGGCTAGTTATGAATGGCAAGCCTGGGGTGGGATTAGTATGATCAAGAACCCTGATATTTAGTGCAAACTTGTCATATTTCTTGATGAAACGCCAGCTTTGAGCATCGATTGCTGCAAAATCTATTTGACCGCTTGCTACTGATTTTACGGAGGCCCTATGTGATCCTGTTTTTTTTAGGAACTTCGGTGAAATATTCAACTTTCTGAAGTGAGCCATAGGAGCGGTCCAGCCCGAATGAGAGATTTTCTCATTATAACCAAAAGTACAATTTTTGAGTTCAGAAAGTTCATATCCTGCTCGAGTGATTATAAGGCTGTTGTAATAACCAGTTGGGCAGTTCGGCAAATCATAATCAACTGTGCCAACGTAAATTGTCTTTTTATGTAAAGTTTCTCGATAGGGAGAGCTACAGGTTTGTGCAAGAAAAAGTTTTGGAGACGTCCATAAGTCCCAGGGGGCAATATTTCTAGATAGTATCTTTGGTGATCCAACTATTTGATCGTGGATTAATTGCCAAAAATTATTGTGAGCTTCAAACAATTCCGGCCGTTCATACATCGGCAGGCTAGCAATCATTTTTTCGCTACTTTCTGGCGAGCCCTGGCACTCTCAATATCAGTCAGGCCCAGCAGGCTAGAAATCAATCTAATTAAAGAATCTTCTTCTGCTTCCCGTTTGCCATCGGCCAGAGTAATTTTCCACAATGTTTCAAGAATTTCGCGCCTTTTATCTAGCTCAATCTTTTCTTTGATTGCTCTGGTAAATCTTACTGTATCTGGAGCTTCCTGTTCTAGTTTTTCCGCTTGCTGGCGTAAAATCGCTGCATCGGACAAACCCATCGAGAAATGTTGGCTCAGTTCTGCATCAATACTTGAAATTTCACTTGAGTCGTAAATATTGTCTGATTTTGCCACTCTTACGCACAAAGCAGCTAACGCAATTTTTTCATCGTCGTCATTTAATTTATCTTCCTCGCTACCAAGTAGCACATCGAGTAAATTTTTTAACATCAGCCGTCATATCCCTCTACTATTACCATGTCGCCAGTTGAAACTGCGTCTCTTATTTTTTTTGCATTTTGATATTCTTTGCTTTCGTAGCATTCTTTTGCTGTTTTAAAGTCATCAAATTCAATAACCACCGTACGCGGTTTCGAATGGCCTTCTTCAATGATTTGTTCACCTCCTCTTACGATGAAGCGAGCTCCAAATTTGTCAAAAGCTAGTGCGTTGGCTTCACGATATTTGGCATAAGTTTCATCATTATGGACATCAACATGTGCGATCCAGTAACCTTTAGGCATAATTTTTAAAGCTCCAAAATTTGATACTACGAAGATAATATTTTTAATTTATTGCGCAACTATTAGCAGATAATAACACGCTGCTATAATAAGCGAGATAGACCAAAACCGCAGTCTGAAAAGATTAAACTAATCGGGACATTTTCTTGGCGGCTCCGATAAAATCTCTAAATAAGGGATGAGGATCAAATGGTTTTGATTTCAATTCTGGGTGAAATTGGACACCTATAAACCATGGATGATCTGCCCATTCTATAATTTCAGGCAGACGCCCATCTGGAGACATCCCGGAGAAAACTAGGCCTGCAGTTTCTAATTTTTTTTGGTATTTTGTATCGACCTCATATCGATGCCTATGCCGTTCTTCTATTTGAGATGCTCCATAAATTGATGCAACCTTGCTTCCATCAATTAATGTCGCGCTGTAAGCACCTAGTCGCATTGTCCCGCCCTTATCATCGCTGACAGATCGTTCTATAGTTTGGTTGCCCTGTATCCACTCTTTTAAATGATAAACAACGGGTTCAAATCGTTTCTTGCCTGCTTCATGATCAAATTCCTCAGATCCGGCATTCTTATAGCCAACCACATTTCTCGCAGCTTCAATCACTGCCATTTGCATGCCAAGGCAGATCCCAAGATAAGGTATGTGATTTTCTCTCGCAAACTGAGCTGCTCTTATTTTACCCTCTGTCCCACGCTCTCCGAAACCTCCCGGTACTAGGATTGCATTAAAACCTTGTAATTTCAGGGTGGAATCTTTTGTATCAAAAGCCTCTGCATCTACCCATTCGATATTAACTTTAACCCTGTTTGCTAAACCGCCATGAGTAAGTGCCTCTGCTATTGACTTATATGCATCCTCCAGTTGTGTGTATTTGCCTACAATGGCAACGTTCACTTCACCCTCTGGATTATACACACGGTCTGCGACGTCTTCCCAAATACTTAGATCTGGTTTTGGAGCAGGCGCGATATTGAATGCATTAAGTACTGCCTGATCGAGCCCCTCGCGATTATATACGATTGGGGCCTCATAAATTGATTTTAAATCCTGAGCTGCAATAACGGATTCAGGTCTTACATTGCAAAATAATGCCAGTTTTTCCCGTTCCTTTTCAGGTATGGAGCCCTCAGATCTACAAACTAAGATATCAGGCGTGATACCGATTGATCTCAACTCTTTAACACTGTGTTGAGTAGGTTTTGTTTTGAGTTCGCCACTCGCCTTAATAAAGGGAAGCAATGTCAAATGCATAAAGATGCATTGGCCTCGTGGTTTATCTTGCGAAAACTGTCGAATAGCTTCGAAAAATGGTAAACCCTCAATATCTCCTACTGTCCCACCAATTTCACAGAGCATAAAATCGACTTCGTCTTCCCCAATAGAGATAAATTCTTTAATTTCATTTGTAACATGGGGAATAACTTGGATAGTTTTGCCCAGGTAATCTCCACGGCGCTCTTTTTCCAAAACATTTGAATAAATACGGCCAGAGGAAACAGAATCAGTATACCGGGCTGCCACACCTGTAAATCTTTCATAATGCCCTAAATCCAAATCTGTTTCTGCGCCATCGTCAGTTACAAAAACTTCACCATGCTCGAATGGACTCATAGTGCCAGGGTCTACATTTAAATATGGATCTAGTTTTCTCAACCGTACTGAATACCCACGCGATTGTAGCAAAGCTCCAAGTGCTGCAGATGCCAAGCCTTTTCCTAATGAGGAAACGACTCCACCTGTAATGAAAACAAACCTTGCTATTTTGATGACCCCGCAATTATCAGTCTAATTTTGACAAACGTGAGAAAATTTATCTAACACCTACGGGATTTAATGAATAAAGGATTCGTGGCAGTTTGGCAACTGAGTGTCTACATGATGGTACTCAATTGGAAAAAATATCTACCTATTGTGTCTAATCTGCACTCGGCACAAGAGGTGCCTGTTCACCCTTAACTGGTGGCAACAATTCATCTGTTGGAGGAAGTAAAGCATCGGTATCTATTTCTTCACTCTGACTTTCATTTCCTAGGCGATCGAAAATGGATGATGAGTTTGCATTCCTTGAAGCGATTATTGTGAGAGACATTGAAGTGATAATAAATGCAATGGCCAAAACCCAAGTTATTTTGGTAAGCGCTGTTGCCGCTCCGCGGCCGGACATAATGCCATCGCCGCCGCTACCGCCTCCGCCTAAACCCAAACCTCCACCTTCAGAGCGTTGGAGCAATACGATTCCGACTAACGCCAAAGCGAGTATCAGATGAATTGTTAATACTATGTTTTCCATAACATGCGGCCCGATTTATTTAGCAGTTAGATATTGAAGTTTTTTACTGGGGGCAAGTGCTCTTAACTATAGACAAAAAGAATTAAGCTAATCATAATTCTTGTTATGCCACACGATGTTGAAAAACATAGCCATTCTTTGCTGCCATCTGACCCGGAACTAAAAGTTAAAGCTCTAGAAACTGCGCTTGTAAAACGAGGTTTAATTGACCCTGACGCACTCGATCAAATTATTGATACATACCAAAATAAAATTGGCCCAAAAAATGGGGCGAAAATAATTGCCAAAGCTTTGTTGGATAAAAGTTTTAAGAAGGCTTTAATAGACGATCCAATGCAAATTTTGGAAAAACATGGTTTTTTGGGTCGACAAGGTGAGCATATTAAAGTTGTAGAGAACACTCCAAAAACTCATAATATTGTTGTGTGTACTTTATGCAGTTGTTATCCTTGGCCGCTTCTTGGGATTCCTCCCACTTGGTACAAATCTGATGAATATCGCTCTCGTGTCGTCAGAGAACCCAGAAAGTGCTTGTCAGAGTTTGGTGTGACCTTACCCAAAAATACTAAAGTTAGGGTTTGGGATTCCACTGCTGAAATAAGATATTTGGTGCTTCCAATTTTACCTGAAAAATACAAAGATTTTGATGAAGAGCAACTCATAGAAGTAATCTCACGAGATGCGATGATAGGAACTGCATTGATAGGAAGTTCGTCGTGAGTCGGGTTCATGATATGGGCGGGCGATTTGGCGATGGAAAGGTTCAACCTGGTTCCATCACAGACAAGACTTTTAAAGAAGAATGGCACGCCAGAGCTTTAGCAGTAGTCTTAGCGACAGGATCT
>JBJLGF010000031.1:0-44250 GCA_045564975.1 Paracoccaceae bacterium | reverse complement strand
CCCTTCTTTATATCCTCTCCAACAGCTCTTGTATTTGCCCCAAGCTTTAGTGAGTTTTCAAAGTAAATTTTATTGCCTTCAAGCTGTACATCTTCCTGAAGGACCACCGTATCTGTACCCATCGGCAAAACGGCACCAGTAAAAATACGTACAGCTTGGCCTTTATCTACAGCTTGAGAAAGGGGATGCCCGGCAGCTGACTTGCCCTGTTTTAAATCTAAATATTTTCCACGAGCATCAGCGAACCTAAAAGCATAACCATCAACTGCTGAATTTGAAAAAGGCGGAGAATCTGAACCTGCTTTTAAATCACCAGCTAAGATTCTTCCTACTGCTGAATTAATCGGTAGGGCTTCCGTTTCAATAATGGGGCTTAGGCTCGTTTCCAAATGCAACAAAGCATCATCTAATGGTGTCCAATCCACTCCCGCTGGGAGCGCAAAACAGTCATTTTTTAATTTCTTTGTTGTGCTCATGTTCTGAGATTGTCAAAGCTTAAGCCAACAATCCAGCCCTCTTCCAAAATTTGCCTCCTAAAGTTAATAGGAAGTAGAGGTAGTAATCTCCCTTCTCTATCCAAATTAAGAAGATTTTCAACTGTTCTATAAGTTTGATAAGCATCTGTAATATCATGGCAAAACGCTTTAGCTTTGGTATTGATTTCAATATCTGATGGAAAATTAAAAAGGCTTGGATAAACTTCACCCAAAACAATTTGAGCAGAGTTAAATTCCTGATCAAAAGGCCAAACACATAGTTTCTTGTTAAATTTTTCTCTCATTTTTTGCAGGCCAGGTATGCCCATTAGGCTCTGTGAACCTACTGCACCCGTTGTGAACAATTTCCATACACTATGAGCTGATCTGGCATATTTCTCACAGAGTCTAAACTCACTTAACCCATGCGAGGACCTCTCAGTACCTTTATGCGGCAAACCCTCAAGGTGTAAATTTTGTGGACAGCCCCAAAACGGACCAATTCCATCAAACTTTGAATTTATTCTCTGTGCAACTTCAAACCTGTTGTTAGAGTTGTCTTCGCCATCAACTACCGCCTGATTTAAGAATTCCCAAATAGAAAAAGGATTTGAGGAAGAGGTAACACGCTTTGAAAAACCTACTGGATAGCTAAACGCGAAATCAAAACCAATAAAAATTCGTTCTTTTAGAACTAAAGATTTTTCAATCAGTTTTTCGATAAAGTTTAAAGCTGCTCGCCGAGTTCGAAAGTATTCTGTATTTTGCATCTCAAATTTATTTGAATGGCAAATATAAATTGCATCCTTTGCAGGTGCCTTTGGAGAAGGTTTAGAACGGGCCGACCAATCTACCACGACAAGACGGTCAAAGGTCAAGATAATTTCCTATAAAATTAGCGATACCGATTGTGTCATTTAAATTTATGCAAGTTTTTTCGGTAGATATTTCTACATCAGTTGCCACGGCCAAAATAGTAGGGTCATTTTCTGCAATTAAATTTTGATCGCTCGCTTTCCTAACAACCTCTATCTTGGGATGCTTCTCCTGTTTAAAACCCTCAACTAAAACCAAATCAACTTTTGACAATTTTTTGATTAAATCTGTAAGACTGGGTTGTAATTCATCAGTATTTTCATGCATTAACACCCAGCGTTTTTCTGACGCAATGAGAACCTCTTGGGCGCCAGCTTGCCTATGCCGAAAACTATCTTTGCCAGGTTGGTCAACATCAAAACCGTGATGGGCGTTTTTTATTGTAGAAACAGACAGGCTCCGGCTTTTGAACTCTGCAACAAGGCGTTCCATCAGATGCGTTTTCCCAGAGTTTTTCCAACCTGTGATACCAAAAATTTTCAAGATGCTTTAATCCTTCGTTGAGCTTCTTCTAATTCACTTTGCGTATTAATATTAAAGAATGGATCATATTCAACAGATGGAAACAAAACCGTTTTAGCGGAATGTTTATCAGCCCATAAAACGATTTTCCGCAAACCTGCTTGAATATTTTTTTCCAGGTCGTCAGCCAAAGAAACTGACCATAACCCAAAAGTAGGGTGCCGAACTAATTTGTCATTTTGTTTTGTCGCAGCAAGAGAAATTAACGCATTATCCTTAGCACTTGCATCAGAAAATTTACTCACTAAATCTGCTGGGAAAAACGGGGTGTCAGAAGCAACTGTTAGAATTGAAGTGAAACCATTTTTTTCAGCAAACCGCATCCCTGACAAAATCCCCGCCAATGGGCCAAAATATCCCTTGATTGTGTCAGGTATGACTTGAATTTCTAGGTCTGAAAATCTGCTAAGATCCCCATTTGCATTTAAAACAATCTTATCCAACTGAAAACTTAAACTTTTAGTTGTAATTTCTAAAATGGAAACATCACCAATTTTCAACCTTCCCTTATCAATACCGCCCATTCTCCTTGCCTGTCCGCCCGCTAATATGACCCCCAAAATACTCACGTCACTTTTTTCCAGGTTTATTAGCGTCATCAATACTTTCAGGATCAGAATTCTCAATGTCCCAGATCAGACGTTCACTTCCAGATAGGCATATAAATCTTTTTCCACGCAATCTGCCGATCAAAGTCATACCCAAGTCGTTGGCCAATTCAACACCCCAAGCTGTAAAACCTGAACGTGACACAAGTATCGGAATTTCCATTAAAGCAGTTTTTATCACCATTTCAGAAGTGAGCCGACCAGTTGTATATAAGATTTTATCCCCACCAAAGTGGTCATTTTCAAACATCCAGCCCGCCACTTTATCCACCGCGTTATGACGACCTACATCTTCCATATAAACTAATGGAACATCACCTTTGCAAAGAACAGTGCCGTGAATTGCTCCAGCCTCAAGATACAAGGAAGGAATTAGATTTATTTTTTTAGAGAGATCATAAAGATGTGAAATCTTCATTTTCGAAGGTGGTAATTCGATATCGTGTAAGCCATCCATAATATCACCGTAGATGGTTCCAACGGCGCAACCGCTTGTTCTTACTTTACGAGATAATTTTTCCTCGTAATTTGTTTCACGTTTCGTTCTTACAACAACGACATTCAAATCTTCTTCCACTTCGATAGAAGTGATTTGATCGGTTTGTTGAAGCATACCTTGATTTTTCAAATATCCCACTGCTAATAGAGAAGGGTAATCACCTATTGTCATTGCGGTTACAATTTCTTGGGAATTTAAGTAAATCGTCATAGGCCTTTCGGTCACAACGGGAATTTCGGATATTTCACCAAAATGATTTATACCAGTTACCGAAGCAGTTAATTGCTCATTTTTTGGGTCTGGGCCAATGATCTCGCTTTTTTCCCAAGAATTTTTAGACAAAAAACACTCTTATTCGTTAATAACTTACCATATGGACCCTAAACTCGATATTATAACTGTCAACGTTTTGAATTTTTATAATTCTGCATTCTAGTAAAACCAATTTTGCGTTAAGGTTTTTCCGGACACTATTAGCCATTAATCAGGGCTATTAAAACCAACAAAACGATACAAATTATTATAGTGTTTGTGCTAAATTTAACAAAACCAGCAAATGTCTTTTCTTGATCTTTTGTATCCATTGACCCGTGTTTATGTTCAGACATAATTTTTTCCTCAAAATTGCTAAATACCCCCAATGAAAGTCTAATAAAGTTTTTATTGGGTTTAAACCATTAAATTATTTTTGATCACTTTTCGTTCGATAGACATAAGCTCCATCACTATTCAGTTCGCGACTAATTATTTTTTCTCTGTACAAGTGGTTAAGGTGTGCAACCGCTTCAACCAATGCAAGTCCATATTCATTTTCGGAAATTTTTCTGTTGTAAAGTGCCGGAAAACAGCCAACCGTCGTGTGCGGTTCTTTCAGAAAATCAACTAGCCTAGAAAGTGCATTGTGGTGGTTTTCTATCAATTGCTTCAAGCGATGTGGAAGCCCGTGAAATGGTAGCTTATGACCGGATAAAACAAGTTGTTTATCATTCGCAAAGGGTAAAAATGATTCACAACTCGTAAGCCAATCTTGTACAGGGTCCGCCTCTGGTTCAGTTGCATAGACACCTAGGTTGGGGCTGATTGATGAAATTATTTGATCACCAGCTATAACTAAAGGTTCATCTTCACACCAAAATGTTGCGTGCTCTGGAGCATGGCCATTTCCAACTCTCACAATCCAAGAACGATTACCTAAAGTAATTTTTTCACTATCCACTATACGTCTAAAACCAAGTGGCATTTCAAACACGGAATCTCCAAAATTGAAGGGCTTCCCTGAAGCACGCTCTTTTAAGGTTGTCTGATCCATACCAGCTCTGCGCCAGAAATTAACTGTCTCTTCCGCTGGTAATTTTTGATAGTCTAATCTCAGCATGCGCGCCATAAGCCATGCTGTTCTTGTCATCCAAAGGACAGCCTTAAATTCTTTTTGGAACCAACCCGCCAAACCAACATGATCTGGGTGGTGATGGGTTACAATTACTCTACTTATTGGTTTATTTTTAAAATATTGATCAATTATTGAGCGCCATACATACAAAGTTTTTTTTGACCAAAGGCCGGTATCTATTATTGTCCAGCTATCGCCCTCATCTACTGCATAAATATTAACATGATCTAGAGCCATTGGAAGAGGTAACCGAAACCAAAAGATGCCTTTTGATACCTCTATTGGTTCTCCGACTTGTGGCGCGGAAGTCCAAGGATAATCCAAAGTCAAGCTTCCAACAATTCATTAGCTGAAAAGGAATATAAATCTTCACAGCCCTGTTTTGCTTGGTGTAATAATCCTATGTATTCTGGCATCAAATTAAAAATATAAAATCGAGCTAATTTTGTTCGCTGGCCCATGTGACCTTCTTTAATTGCACTCTTTAAGTGGAAATAACCCCCTAAAACCCTCGCAAAAGCATTTAGAAAAGGAACAGCACCAGCAAACCTATCATTTATATTTTTTTGTGAAGACATCCATTTAATAGCTTCACGAAGAGCTTCACTTGCAAGCATAACTTCATGCGCTAATGAAGAAAAATCTTCTGGGCAAGTTTTGACTGTCTTTTGAATATCATCGACTAACAAATATGCCGCCTCGCCTCCATCCATTAATTTTCGTCCTACCAAATCCATGGCTTGGATACCATTCGTTCCTTCGTAAATAGCAGTCACCCTTACATCGCGATAATACTGTGCGGCTCCACTTTCTTCAATGAACCCCATACCACCGTGAACTTGCACGCCTAGCTCCGCTACCCGACAACCTGTTTCAGTCCCAAAAGATTTAGCTATTGGTGTGAGGAATGCAGCTCGGGATTTCCAAAACCCATCATTTGAAGCGTTACTTAAATCTATTGAAACGGCTGTCTCTAAAGCTAATGACCTGGCCGCAAAAATATCTGCTTTCATTGTAAGAAGCATTCGTCGAACGTCAGCGTGGTCTAAGATTGTTCCAATCCCTTTCGGTACAGTAGTAGTGCCTTGCTTCCTTGTTTTTGCATAAGTGAGCGCATGTTGATAAGCGCCCTCTGCGGCTCCAATTCCTTGTCCTCCAACCCCTAATCTTGCGTTATTCATCATGGTGAACATAGCGCGCATCCCATCATGGGGTTCGCCTATTAACCAACCTGTCGCTCCATCATATTGCATTACTGCAGTGGGTGACCCATGAAGTCCTAATTTGTGCTCAAGACTTATTACCTTTAATTTATTGGTTACGCCTGTATTACCAAACTGATCAGGAATAAATTTTGGCACAATGAATAGCGATATACCTTTTGTTCCAGACTTTCCATTTGGCAATCTGGCTAAAACTAAGTGACACACATTTTCTGAGAAGTCATTATCACCCCATGATATATAAATCTTTTGTCCAGTGATTGCATATGAGCCATCACCATTATCGGTAGCTTTTGAAGAGAGTGCTCCGACGTCAGAACCTGCTTGTGGCTCTGTCAAATTCATTGTCCCACACCAATCACCAGAGATAAGCTTTGGCAAATAAATATTTTTTATCATGTCTGAGGCATGATTTTCTAAAGCTTCTATTTGGCCTTGTGTCATTAAAGGATTGAGTTGTAGGGATAGACAGGCTGAAGCCATCATCTCATTGACAGCGGTTGTAATTGTCAGGGGCAATCCCATCCCACCATATTCTGGATCTGCAGATGTTGACACCCAGCCACCCTCAGCAATAGCTTTATAACCATCACCAAAACCCGGAGAAGTTCTAACTACACCATTCTGCAAAGTTGCTGGATTTAGGTCACCTATTCGCTGCAGCGGGGATAATTTCTCTTCACACATACGACCAGCTTCAACCAAAACTGCCGAAACAGTTTCATGGGAAGCTTCAGAAAATTTGTCGGTATTGGAAACCAAATCATAATTTACAACGTGTTTTAAGATATATTCATAATCGTCAGTGCAAGCGCGATATACCATTAAAAATCTCCAAAACTTGTTATTATCTTTACTTAGCACAGGCTACATAAAGATTTACTTAACAATCTCTTGTGCATACTTCAGACTGCAAAATAGCTTCAAATAGAACGCAACGTCATAGAGTAATAAATTGCAAACAAAAATTTTCAATACTTCAAGACACGATTTGTCTAAAGCCAGCGAACTCATTAAATCTGGTGGAACTTTAGCTTTTCCGACTGAAACGGTTTATGGCTTGGGAGCAGATGCCACAAACAAACTCGCTGTTGCTAAAATTTTCCAAGCAAAAGGACGACCAAGTTTTAATCCTCTCATAATTCACTGTTTCTCAATTGAGCAAATACAAACATTTGCAATGTGGAGTTCTGAAACCCAAACGGTTGCAGACAAATTTTGGCCAGGCCCTTTAACGATGGTTTTGCCTCTTTTGCCTAACAATCAAATATCATCTTTGGCATTAGCTGGATTGCAAACTGTGGCTGTCCGTATGCCCGACCATTCTGTTGCTCAATCAATTCTTCAACTCGCAAATACACCAATCGCAGCTCCCTCAGCCAATCCATCAGGCGCAGTGAGCGCAACGAAGGCCGAGCATGTAATATCTAGACTAAATGGAAAAATTGAAGGGATTATTTCGGGTGATTCATCAAAAATAGGTCTTGAGAGCACCATAATTAGCTTCTTACCCAAACCAAGCATTTTAAGATTTGGTGCAATAGATGAAACTGATATATCGGAACTTCTTGGATTACATTTAGAAAAGAAAAGAAAAGATGAAAAAATATCAGCACCAGGGCAACTTTCTTCTCACTATGCTCCAAAAGGTTCAATCCGCTTAAACAGCAAAGTGTTCAAAAAAAACGAAGTAAGCCTTGGATTTGGTGAAATTCTTTGTGATCTAAATTTATCTCGAGAAGCAAATTTAGCTGAGGCTGCCGCAAATTTGTTTGATTACCTGCACAGGTTAGATGAAATGGGTGCTGAAAAAATTGCTGTATCACCAATTCCCGAAGAAGGAATTGGGATAGCGATAAATGATCGACTAAGAAGAGCTGCTGCACCTAAGTGATGAAAAGATTCAGGCACTTCCAAAATTTGATGAAATTTTAGAAGGTTCAACACCACTATTTTTTAATGATTTCGACCATTTCTTTTCAAAGTTTATGCTGAAAATTTCCTGATCTTCAAGTTTTCCAAACATCCAACAATTGCTTGCCAGTTCACTTTCTAATTGACCAGGAGCCCAACCCGAATAGCCTAATGCCAAAAGTGCATTCGCGGGGCCCAAACCTTTGGCTAAATCAGATAAAATCGAAAATGACGCGGTCATTGATAAAGTGGAAGTGCATTCTATGGTTTCTTCCTCGGTTTTATAATCCTGAGAATGCAACACAACACCCCTATTCTTTTCAACCGGCCCACCAAAAAGAATTGGTAAATCTAAAGAAGCCTGATCTTCAATTTTCAAATCTTTGCAAATCGACGAAAAAGATAAAGCTTGAAGTGGCTTATTTATTATTATCCCCATTGCACCGTCTTCTGAGTGCCAACAAAGAAAAATTACTGCATCTTTAAAAATACTTTGGTGCATCGACGGTGTCGCCAACAAAATTTGTCCACCAAGATTGTTTAAGTCGATTTGTAACATATTGGATTTCTTATAGCGTTTTCGATATTTTATTCTTTTGATAAAGGTTGGCAATACGGTAAAATCAATTAGAAAAAGATATGATGAGATTTCTGGCAGCTTTACTTTTATTGATCATGAGCAATTCCATAGCAATTGGAGATGGTCTGAAAAAAATAGAAATATTAGAAGGGTGGAGGAAATCAGATGGTTCGATAGTGTATGGGCTCAAAATTTCGCTCAACAACGGATGGAAAACATATTGGCACACCCCAGGACCGATGGGGTTAAAACCGCAATTTAATTTTGACGGTTCGTTAAATATAAATAGCCTGAATGTTCTCTGGCCAAGCCCAAAAGTTTTTGGCTCGTCTGGCTTTGAAAGCATCGGATACGAAAATGAAGTTATCCTGCCAATAATAATAAAAGCAAAAGTAATTTCTGATCCTATAAATCTAAAAATTAAAGGAATTATTGGCATTTGCTATGATGTATGCGTTCCAATTAAATTTGAAGCCCAATCTGAATTTAAAACCGTATCTAAAGATATAAATACTGATTTATTAGCAGCATTAGCCAATTTACCACTTTCGCCCTCTGATCTCGATAAAAATAAAGCACGTTGTACCATAACTTTTGGTTCCACAAGTTTTGAAATCGAGGCAGACGTTCCTTACTTAGAAAAAGAAAGCTCTAAAATATTTTTTTCAATAAAGGGTTACCGTGACGCTCTTAGCATCGAACAACCCAAGCATTTTACACCAGGAAAAATTATCTCTGCTAGTGGCGGTTGGTATGATAAACCAAATGTAAAAATAAGCGGCGATTTAATCACAATAACTCAAATCGATGAGGGTCAGGTTATCGAGCAAGAAGGATGTTAAACCTGCAGCAAATTTCTAGACCTCCAAAATATGAAGTATCCAACCAAAGCAAAAATAAATATTAGTAAAAGCGACCCAGTTAAAAATAAAGCCAGTGCGGATAACATATTTTCTGGAAGCGCTTGGATGAAATTTAATTCGCTAAGTAGTGGAGCTAGAGATCCCGAAACAAGCATGAAACCTAAGGTCACTCCACCCCATAATATAATAGCCAAAGTTAAGCTCACAAATAAACGCTGAATGAATTTATTTTGTGATCGCAGAGCAAATAAATAAGCTTTCCTAAATCTCTTTATATCTTCTTGCATCGCAACTAGAGCGGGAATAACCAAAAGAACGATCAATAGTCCAAAGCCTAGGCCATACACCAAGGTGATAACTGTTGGTTTCAAAAATTGGGCTTGAGTTGAGCGCTCATATAAAAGCGGCGCGAGGCCTAAAACAGTTGTAAATGTCGTTAGTAAAACAGGTCTTAAACGATCAACGGAACCGTCAATGATCGATGGTATTATTCCCCTTTCCTTTGAATATTCATCTATAGTGGAGATTAAAACTATAGAGTCATTAATTATGATTCCGGTCATTCCAATTAGTCCCACAATCGTGAACATTGACATAGGAACATCCCAAATGAAGTGTCCATAGATAGTACCTACAAGGCCAAACGGGATTATTGACATGATAACAAAAGGTCTTGTCCAGCTAGCAAATATCCAAGTTAAAACAAGATAAATGCCTAGAAGAGTCAAAATCATTCCTACGCGTGCATCATTGAGAAAATCTTGTTCTTGTTCAGCCAAACCTGACATACGCCACTCAACTTGGTTTACTGTAGCAATCTCTGGCAAAATTTCCTTTTTTAGAGCATCAAAGACCTCTTCTGCTTCTTCAGGGTTATCTTCCGATACATCACCAGTTACAGATATAAGCCTAATTCCATTTTCCCGTCGGACGGTTGAGAAACCAACTTTTCGCTCAACGCTCACAATATCAGCCAGCGGTACATAAATCCCACTGTTTGCGCGGAGTTGAGTTCTTTCCAGAAAGTCTGAAGTTAATTCACCTTTGGGCAGTTCAACCCTAATGGTCGCACTGCGAGGCCCCATTGGGTATGAAGCAGCTTCCACGCCATTCAAGCGGTTACGCAAAACAACCCCGAGCCTATCGATAGTAAAACCCAAAGCTTTACCTTGAGGAGTCAATTCTAAAATAATTTCCTCTTTATCATAAGCCAAATCATCCTCTAGTGCAGAAACAGCAGAAAAAGCTTCTAGCTCGGTTTTTAAAGCCTCTGCGGCACTTTTAAGGGTAACAGCATCAGCTCCGTAAAATTGGATATCTAATGCATCGCCGCCAGGCCCAGAACGCCAACCTCTAAACGATATTGCTTCAAGCAGCGGATGACGGACAATCTTATCTTGTAAATCTCCAACAAAAGAAAAACTGGAGTAAGATCGCAAATCTGCATCAATAAGTTCGATAGAAATTCCACCTAATAGATCTTTAGATTTATTTTCTGTACCGGAAAGCCCACGTCCCGAATTCCCACCTAATTCGGCTAAAACATACTTTGCTGGATTGCGTCCATGTTCTTTTTCATACTCGGTTGCTAGTTCATCAACTGTTGTTTGTAATATTTTCATCATTGCGAGCGTGTCGGCACGTGTTGCTGAATTAACCATTGCAAAGTTTCCAGTTACCGAAGACTGCTCAGGGGCATTAAAAAATCGCCATGTTACTGAACCATTTATGAACAAAACGATTTGCGATGCCAAAACAAGTAATGTACCGGCTAAAACAACATATCGAGCACGAATAACGAGTTTTATGAAAGGACGAAATATATTTTCTCTAAACCAAACAAATCCTATGTTTACTACATGGCTTGGACGATCGTACCATTTTATTTTTGAATTATTAGTAATGGAATGAGCCATATGGTTCGGTAAAATTAGAAAACACTCAACCAAGGATGCTAAAAGAACTACACTTACGGTAAACGGTATGTCAGCAATAAGATCCCCAAACCGGCCTCCTATCGCAACCAAGCCAAAGAATGCGATTACTGTTGTCATCGTCGCAGCCAAAACGGGCATAAACATTCTTTGTGCCGCTGTTTCAGCTGCAACAATAGGTGGTAGTCCGGACCTAGCGCGATAATCAGCATGTTCACCAACCACGATGGCATCATCAACGACTATGCCTAATGTTATTATGAGTGCAAAAAGAGAAATCATATTTATTGTGATACCTGCTGCATACATTAGAGCTATTGCCGTTAGCATTGCAGTTGGAATGCCTGCAGCCACCCAAAATGCTGTTCTAGTGTTGAGAAATAAAAACAATAATGTGACGACAAGGCCAAGTCCCACAAGTCCGTTATCAAGGAGCATATTAAGCCGGCTAGATATGGTTTCAGCGCGAGTACGAATTAATTCTAATTTCGTACCTTCAGGTAATGTCGCTTCTAGCTCCCGAGCAATGCTTTCAACTTTATGCTGAATATCAATAGCATCACCTTGCTGATTACGATCAACTCTTATGCTAATAGCTGGATCAGTTCCAACAAAGTAGGTTCTTTCTCTATCTATGCCATTTACATTCAATTCGGCGATATCAGCAATTGTAAGTTTTGAACCATCCGAATTAGAACGTAAAACAATGGATCCAATGTCCTTAGCTAGTCGCTTCTCAACACCTGTTCTAACCCGTGCGTTTGCACCATCTACATCACCAGCAGGATCCGCACTTACCTCTTCAGAAATTGCCATGGCGATTTCGTGCATTGTTATATCATGCATAATTAGATTTGATGTAGGAACTTCGACAACAGTCTCTGGAGCAGCCAATCCCCTCATGGTGGTTCGTGTTACACCGGCAGTAAAAAGCCTCATAACAAATTCGTCAGCAAATAATCCCAGCTGACCGACTGCAACCGGACCAGAAATTACAACATCGGTTACTCGGTCACTCCATCTTCCTCTTATAATCGTTGGATCTTCACTATCTTGAGGTAGGGAAGTAACGCTGTCCAGAGCAGTTTCAACATCAGCTTTCGCTCTTGCCATATCCCAGCTAGGTTCAAATTCAAGAGATATTCTAGCTCGACCTTCATTAGACGTGCTGTTTGCACCACTAACTCCATCCACTCCCAGCAAAACTGGTTCCAAAACTCGGACAATGGCCGCATCCACGTCTTCTGCACCAGCGCCTTGCCAGACAACACTTAAATTTATTTTATCGACAATTATATCGGGAAAAAATTGTGAACGCATTTTGGGCAACGCCAAAAGTCCCGCCACGATCAACATCACCAAAAGCAAATTAGCCATGGTTTTATGGCGCGTAAAATATGATAAAATCCCATTCGCGGTTTGAGGTGACAATCGGGTCATCTCGTCATCCCCCCATTCTACTCTCTATACGGCTTACCATTTCAGCGGGCACTTTCTCTTTTTTCAGTTTTCCAATAGTCCGCTCTTTCGCAGTTTTTGGTATCCACTTATTACCTTCAATGAACTTAATTAATTTTTGCCGCCTCTCTTCAGTCAACTCTATCATTTCAGGAGCTTTGGGAGGTTTATCTGCTTCGCCTGACCTAACGGCTCTTACTTTTATACCGGTACCCAAAAGTGGGGACCGCTGAGCAACTACTTCTTTACCGGGTAAATCACGTGATCGAATTATCACGTTATCACCTTGACGGCGTAATAAAGAAACATTTACATTTTCAAGACGCTTTTCATCATTCAGTATAAGAACTTGATTATCTGCATTAAGCGCCGATGCGGGTAGATTTATGGCAAATCGTAACTCAGGTTCATCCACCTTCACGACTACATAATCTCCTGGTTTGAAACCTATGGCTTTGTCCAACCTAGCGTATAGCAGTCGGCCCGTCTGGCCCTCAGCTACTGAACCACTATCTCTTTCTAGTATCGCATTTGTAGTTATTTCAGATCCCATGAGGTTTAATGATACGGAACAACGCGCATTAGTGAGCTGGCCCTTTTCATCCAAAAGTCTGCTGTATTGTTCGGTTGAAACTCGGAAAGCAACTTCCAGAGAGTTAGGGTCGATTAAACGCCCAATGCGTTCATTCGCAGTCACTATGCCACCTTCAACCAAGCTGATATTGCTTAAAACACCATCAAACTTGGAAAAAAGTTTCGTATCATCTAAGCGGCGAGCCGCATCATCTAACGCAAGCTGACTTCTTATTAGCCGCGTCCCCGCACTAGCTCCTCGAGCTTTAGCCTGATCAACAGCGCTCCTTCTATTCAGAACAGATTGCTCTGCTGAAGACAATGCAAGCTCGGCAGCTTCAACGGCAGCCTTAGTGCCTACTCCCCTAACCTGTAGATCCCGTTGACGATACAAAGCAGTTTCTCTTAGTGCGGACTGTTTAAGAGCGGCTTCAAGTTCATCTTTGCTGAGCAACAGAGCTCTCTCAGCGTCCTCCACTTCAGCTTTCGCGTCCATGATATCGGCTTTTGTTTTTAGATAGAAAGATTGAGCATCAGCGTCGTCGATTTCAACTAATTTTTCACCAGACTTTACTTGCCCACCATCTACAAAATTGTCTGATAGTCCTGTTACCTGACCGCCTAATGCAAGCCGTAAATCTAGCGTTCGACGACTTTTGATCTCTCCAAACGCCTCAAGTTGAGGAGTTATTGATTTAGGCTCTGCAGTTACAACACTTACAGCAAAAGTACGCTCACGTGGCTGTGGAACCCTTGCCTCTTGAGCGAACCTTTCACTCAAGGCATCCTTAATTAAGTAACCTGCATAGGATAGAATGCCCAAAGAAAGGGTTAATAGTGTTAAACCGATCAAGGCCTGTCGAAAAAAACGCATAATGCCAGCTTTCAATTTTTTCCTGAAAAGATCATGATTTTAAGGTTTTACTTCACTCTTAATTGCACAGGAAATGTATTTTTATTCTCTATAGAGAGGATTTAGTAGGAATACTAGAAATTCCCAATAAACAGTGATAATTTCTTCCACTACTTCCTTTGTAAATGCTCATCTAATCTTGGCATTATTTCTACAAAATTACATGGCTGGTGTCTAAAATCTAACTGCTTTACTAAAATTTCATCCCACGCATCTTTGCAAGCACCAGGACTACCAGGCAGAGCAAATAGATACGTCCCACCAGCAACCCCAGCAGTACTGCGCGATTGAATAGCAGAGGTTCCAATTTTTTTCATACTAACAACCGCAAAGACTATGCTGAATGCATCAATTTCTTTTTCATAAACATCACGGTGGGCCTCCACCGTTACATCTCGTCCCGTAAGACCGGTTCCCCCAGTCGATATAATCACATCGACAGTTTCATTTTTAACCCATTTTTCAAGTTGCGATCTAATTTCCTGTCTGTCATCCCTAATTAGTTTTCGGCTAACCACTTGATGTCCTGAAATTTCTATTCTTTCGGCAAGAACAGAGCCACTTTTGTCATCTTTAAAAGAACGCGTGTCTGACACCGTCAAGAGTGCAATTCTCACAGGTATAAAATTTTTTCTTTGATCAATACTCACGCCATTTCCTCTAGCTTATTCTTAATTTTTAACAAATCAGACCAAGCATCTTTTTTTGCTAAACTGTTTCTTAATAAATATGCTGGATGACACATGGGCATCAGTGGGATTTTATCAAAATCAAACCAATTTCCTCTCAGTTTTGTTATGCCGGTTTGGCCAATTAGAGCTTTGCAACTGATATTGCCCAAAGCCACAATAATTTTAGGTTCGATCAATGAAATATGCCTTTTTAAAAACGGTAGCATCATTTCAATTTCTTCGGTGTTTGGGTCACGGTTGTGCGGTGGCCTCCAGGGGGTCACGTTACAAATATAAGCCGTGTTTATTAGGTTATCATTTAGCTCATTTTTGTCTCTTGTTAGACCAATTGGCCTAAGCATTTTATCTAAAAGTCGCCCAGCGCGACCAACAAACGGCACGCCCTGTATATCTTCCTCTCGTCCAGGGGCCTCACCAATTATCATAACTTCGGCATCTGGATCACCGGAGGAAAAAACTAAGTTTCTAGATCCTTTTTTTAAATCACAAAACTCATAGTTCGCTAAAGAAACTTTTAACTGATCTAGCGATTTGCTCTGCTCTGCTAGACTTTTGGCCGCAGTGATTGCACTGCTTATTTTTGGCACTTTTTGTTTTGTGGAAACTGGTACCGCCGTTTCGATCTCATTTGGTTGAGGGTGATCAGAAAATCTATTCAAAGGGATATTTCCAGTGTTTTCATCTACCCCTAGCTCTAGCTGCCACTTTAACAACTCCAAAGCGTCTGTCATGTCACTCTTCGAATCCATAATGCAAAGGTAATTAATCTTTTGTAAAAGTAAAACTGCATCTAATTAACAATTCACAATAAGCTCTTGTTTGTGTTTGAAGGTGTGATTATGAACTTATTTAATCACAGAGAGTTCTAAATGGGTTTTAAGGATAAACATTTGCTAGGGATAGAGCCCATGCGCCCTGAAGCAATAGTAGAAATTTTAGATCTTGCTGAAAATTACGTTCAATTGAACCGATCGCAGAACAAAAGAGCGGAATCTCTTACAGGGCTGACCCAAATCAACATGTTTTTCGAAAACTCGACACGAACCCAAGCAAGTTTTGAATTGGCAGGGAAAAGGTTGGGAGCGAACGTTATGAACTTATCTATGGAAGCTAGCTCTTTAAAGAAAGGTGAAACGCTCATTGATACAGCACTCACTTTAAATGCCATGAAACCTGACCTTTTAATAGTCAGGCATCCTCAATCTGGTGCAGTAGATTTACTCGCACAAAAGGTTAACTGCTCTGTCTTAAACGCAGGAGATGGCAGGCATGAGCATCCCACGCAAGCGCTTCTAGATGCTTTAACAATCCGTCGCGCTAAAGGAAGACTACACAGATTAAGTATCGCGATTTGTGGAGATATTGCTCACTCAAGAGTTGCTCGCTCTAATATTATTCTTCTTGGGAAAATGGAAAACCGGGTAAGACTAATAGGACCATCTACTCTAATGCCGTCTGAAATTGATGAATTGGGAGTTGAAGTTTACCAAGACATGCGCACGGGTTTAAAAGATGTAGATGTAGTGATGATGTTAAGATTGCAAAAAGAGCGGATGGACGGAGGCTTTATACCATCTGAAAGAGAATATTATTACCGTTATGGGCTCAATAAAGAGAAACTGTCGCATGCTAAAGGGGACGCAATTGTTATGCATCCCGGCCCAATGAACCGAGGTGTTGAGATTGATGGCGAATTAGCTGATGATATTAATAGATCAGTTATCCAAGAACAGGTCGAAATGGGCGTCGCAATACGAATGGCATCAATGCATCTTTTGGCGAGAAATGGTAAATCAGGCGAGCATGGCTAATTGAATGAAAACACTTCTAACCAACGCAAAAGTGATTGATCCTGTAACTGAAACCATTTCAGATGGCGAAGTAATGTTTGAAGACGGTATAATTATTCCCAAAGAAACAGCAGATGAAACTTTTGACTGTAAGGGACAATATATTAGTCCAGGGTTAATAGACCTTGGTGTTAAGGTCGGTGAACCTGGGGAACGGCATAAAGAAAGTTATAAGTCAGCAGGGGTAGCTGCAGCAGCTGGAGGTGTAACAACGATAATCACTCGACCAGACACAAATCCAGCGATAGATACACCGGAAGTTTTAGAATTTATACGCAGAAGAGCCCAAGAGGTTTGTCCAGTAAGTGTGTTCCATATGGTGGCTTTGACAAAAGAACGCGCTGGACGTGAAATGACGGAGATCGGTTTTCTGCAAGATGCTGGAGCCGTAGCATTTACCGATTTTACTAACGTAGTTAAAAATTCCAAAATCCTACTGAGAGCCTTAAGCTATGCGAAATCATTGGATGCCCTTGTAATTGGGCACCCGCAAGATCCAGACCTATCATATGAAACTTCGGCAACATCAGGAAAGTTTGCCTCATTGCGAGGACTGCCAAGCGTGACACCACTCGCAGAACGAATGGCTGTTGATAGAGACATGGCTCTGGTAGAATTGACTGGAGTACAATATCATTTCGACCAGATAACTACTGCCCGTTCAATTCCAGCACTAGAAAGGGCAAAAAAAAATGGGCACAAAATCACGGCAGGCACATCGATACACCACCTTACTCTCAACGAGTTCGATATTGCTGATTATAGAAGCTTTTTTAAACTAAATCCGCCACTAAGATCAGAAAATGACCGGCTGGCTATTATTGATGCCGTGAATTCTGGGGTAATAGACGTAATATCATCTTTCCACACCCCCCAAGACGAAGAAAGTAAACGTCTACCTTTTGAAACAGCTGCAGCTGGCGCAGTAGGGCTCGAAACACTCCTACCAGCAAGCTTACAACTTTTTCATAATCAATCAGTAAGTTTAGCAAAACTAATAAAAACCATGACATTAAATCCTGCTCTATTACTGGGCTTACCAAGTGGAAGAATTACCCCGGGCGCCCCAGCTGACTTAATTGTTTTTGATCCTGACATTCCTTTCATTTTGGATAGGGAAACCTTAAAGTCAAAATCAAAGAATACACCATTCGACGGTCATAAATTACAAGGAAAAGTAAGACGTACAATCGTTGCAGGGAAAACTATTTTTGAATGTTAGAATTATTACCTGAATTAACTAGTAAACCAGGGGCCTTAATGGCTGCTTGTGCATTTGGATACTTAGCAGGCTCGATTCCTTTTGGAATTCTTATCTCAAAAGTGCTCGGGCTTGGAGATTTGCGGAAAGTAGGATCTGGAAACATCGGAGCCACCAATGTTTTACGTACTGGAAATAAACTAGCAGCATTTTTAACCCTTCTTTTTGATTTTTCGAAAGGTCTTTGTGCAGTTCTCATAGCAAGGCATTTTTTTGGTGAAGATGCAGTTCAGGTTTCAGCTGCTAGTGCTTTAATGGGCCACTGTTTCCCGATATGGCTGAGATTTAGAGGTGGCAAAGGTGTGGCTACATTTCTCGGTGCTACGATTGCTTTATCGTCTATAATTGGAATTATCTGCTGTTTTGTTTGGTTATTTGTCGCTGTGGTAAGGAAAATGTCTTCACTTGCATCTTTGACCAGCTCCGCAAGCGCTCCAATTGCAGCTATATTTCTCGACCACCCCAATACTATTCTTTTACTAGTTCTGTTGATGAGTATCGTATTTTTTCGTCATAAACAAAACATCGATCGTATTATTAAAGGAGTGGAACCAAAAATTGGAAAGACAGAGTAAGCTAAGGTTCAACTGTTTTATTGATAATCTGTGCACAAATTTTAGGATGCGTGATAGGCAGCATGTGCCCTGCATTTTGAATACACTTAAGTTCTGTGTTAGGTATCCTTGCTGATAAGGCTTTGCCAATGTAGGGCATTATAAAATGAGACATATCACCATAAATTATAGATGCTTTACCAGTCAGTAAAGAAAAAGCATGTTCTTTAAGCATATCATGCGGATCGCTGTAAATAGCTTTAGAAACTTCAAAAGTTAACGGAATTCTTTGAGTAAATTGTCTTTTTTTACTTTCGCTTAGCAAGTTCCAATCCTCGTTGGTCCCCCATAGCTTTAGAAATAATTCTGCTGCTAACTGCCAATTTTTATCCTCACCCGCGCTAAAGTAATCAGCATGATCCAGCATAAATCGTGCTTCTAACTCACGGTGATCGGAAAATGCTGCTGCAAAAAACACTGGCTCAATAAGTGAAATGGATTTAACAAAATTAGGAAAACGTTGCGCCACACGCAAAGCAACCGTTGCGCCAAAGGAGTGCCCCACAAGATGGATTGGCTTATTTATAAAAGTTGAACTGATATCAAGGCAACGGTCTTGATAATCAGATGTGTAGTCCCAATCTTGGCTCATACCATGGCCTGGCAAGTCGAATGCAGTCATAGAAAGTGTATCTTTCAATTCATCTGCTAAAGGCAACCAAGCTCTGCTGTTGGCTAAAGAACAGTGCAGTAATAAAGCTTGATCATCCCCTTTGCCTAAAGTTAAGGAATTTATTTTTAGTCCTGCGCGTCTTTCTATGGGCATTTTAGATCCATTACTGATAGAGACAACTAATTCTCTGATTTAAAATTTGGATGCAAAATTTGTATCATAAAAGTCCCAAAATAAATAAAAATATTTATTTTAAGCATCAATTAATTCAAATTACTAAACTGTATCTTTGCCTTATGGCGACACCATGTTATCCGGAGTCATCACAATGATTCTTTTAACTCAAGCGAGGATTTCTTATAGATGCCCGCCTTAAATGAACCGAAGTTAATATCAGGAAACGCAAACAAGAATTTAGCAAAAGCGATTACACGGCGCATGACTGTGCATCGAGGACTTAACGTCGATTTAGTTGATGCTCGAATTGAAAGATTTAATGATCAAGAGATTTTTATAGAAGTTTACGAAAATGTTCGTGGTGAGGACATGTTTATAATTCAATCGACATCCAATCCTGCCAACGATAATCTTATGGAACTTCTTATTATGGCCGATGCTTTGCGTCGTTCATCGGCAAGCCGTATTACAGCCGTAATCCCTTATTTTGGTTACGCCAGGCAAGATCGGCGAACAAAAGCACGCACACCGATAAGCGCTAAACTTGTGGCTAATTTGTTAGTAGAAGCAGGGGTAGAAAGAGTTCTAACACTCGATCTTCATGCTACGCAAATACAAGGGTTTTTTGATATACCTGTTGACAATTTATATGCAGCACCAGTTTTCGCACTGGATATTATTCATCAGTTTTCTGATAGACTTAGCGATGTAATGATTGTTTCGCCTGATGTTGGGGGAGTTGCTCGCGCTAGAGAATTAGCGAAGCGGATAAATGCCCCGCTCTCAATTGTTGATAAGCGGAGAGAAAGGGCTGGAGAAGTGGCCGAAATGACAATTATAGGTGATGTCAAAGGCAAAAAATGCATTATTGTTGACGATATTTGCGATACAGCCGGCACACTATGTAAAGCAGCCGAAGTCCTTATCGAAAATGGTGCGGCGGAGGTTCATTCTTACATTACCCATGGAGTACTATCTGGACCTGCCGTTGAACGAATTAGCAACTCTGTGATGAAATCTTTGGTGATAACAGACTCAATTCAAGCGACAGATCCAATAGCAAAGGCTACAAATATTAGAATAGTTCCAACAGCTCCAATATTTGCCCAAGCTATCCTTAATATCTGGAATGGAACCTCTGTATCATCACTATTTGAAACTGAAACCTTAGAACCAATTTATGATGGCCAATTGCAAAGATTGTTATAAGGAACAGTTATAATAATAATTTTAGTCACTTAGATCTGAAATCTTTTGCTCTAAGCGAGCTATCCGTCTCTTCATAATATCATAATAATAGGCGGTTGTGAGAGCAAAAAGTAGCCATATCCAGAATGGTGTAGAAACTGAAAAACTTAATATTTCCATTTTTAATCCCCCGCAAAATCAAGATGCAGAGGCCATATATCAAGGCCTCTGCTGTGCTTATTAAATTAGACTTTATTCACCCTTTTGAAAACTCAGGATAAGCTTCCATACCAAGCTCAGACACATCCAACCCAGCGACTTCCTCTTCTTCGCCAACACGTATGCCCATCGTAGATTTTAGAATAGTCCAAACAATACCTGACGTGACCACAACAAATAACCCAACAACAATGATTGATATAAATTGTGTTACATATGATGCATCACCATTTGTTGCAGGCACGACCATTGTTCCCCAGATACCTGCAAACAGGTGAACTGGGATCGCCCCTACTACATCGTCAATTTTAAATTTATCCAACATAGGCACGGTAAAAACTACTATCAATCCACCGACAGCCCCAATTAAAGTTGCAGCACCCAATGAAGGTGTAAGCGGTTCCGCAGTTATAGATACCAATCCAGCCAAAGCACCATTCAAGACCATGGTCAAATCTGGCTTTTTGTAAAGGAATTGAGTTAGTAATAAGGCCGCAATGGCACCACCTGCAGCTGCAGCATTTGTATTGGAAAATATCCTTGAAATATCAGCCACGTCACCAACAGACCCCATCGCAAGCTGTGAGCCTCCATTGAAACCAAACCAACCCATCCAAAGAATAAATACTCCCAATGTTGCTATTGCTAAATTGGATCCAGGAATTGGAATAATTTTACCATCTTTAGCGTATTTCCCGATGCGCGGACCTAGAATTATTGCGCCCGTTAGGGCAGCCCATCCTCCAACAGAGTGCACGACTGTAGAACCGGCAAAGTCAAGAAAGCCCATGCCATCCAAAAATCCACCACCCCATTTCCAGCTAGCCTGAATAGGGTAGATCAAAGCTGTAAGAATGATTGTGAATATCAAAAAGGGCCAAAGCTTGATTCTCTCCGCTAAAGCCCCGGATACAATCGACGCCGTAGCAGCACAAAACATGAGTTGAAAAAAGAAATCAGAACCCGTTGCAGCATACCCGTAATCGTCTGCACCATCTGCCGTTACGCCAACGGCTTCAAGAACGGCAACACCCCAAATACCAGATAATACTCCATCATACATCCATGTACCAAGGGGATACATAACGTTATATCCAATTAGGTAATAAAACACTGCAGCTAATGAAAATAAGCCCATGTTTTTTGTCAATTGTGTCGTCACATTTTTTGAACGAACTAAACCGGCTTCAAGCATCGTAAAACCAGCAGCCATCCAAAAAACAAGAAATCCACCAACTAAAAACAGCAAACTGTTTAAAATGAATACAGAGTCTGTTGGAACTAGTGCCGGCGCATCTTGTGCAATTGATTGCGATGCAACCGTAGCAAGCAAAGTACTAACACCTATAATTTTAAAAAATGATTTTTTCATCGAAGACTTACCTCTTTATACTGCGTCGGCGCCGGTTTCACCGGTGCGCACACGAATGGTTTGTTGAACATCAAGAACAAATATTTTCCCATCACCGATCTTTCCGGTATGTGCAGACGTTTTTATCGCCTCAACAACTTGGTCAGCCATGGACTCTTCAACAACGATTTCTAGTTTAATTTTTGGAACAAAATTAACGGCGTATTCAGCGCCTCGATAAATTTCAGTATGACCCGACTGAGAACCAAAGCCTTTGATTTCAGTAACCATCATACCTTTAACACCCAAACCCGTTAGCGCCTCGCGGACGTCATCCAGTTTGAATGGCTTAATAGTAGCTATGATTAAATTCATTTATTTTGCCTTTCGCAATTTCGCTAATGCTCTGCAAGGCAAATGCATTTATTTAGAAAAGCGAAGGTTCCAAAATAAAAATAATCCAATAATTTGACTATTTGTGCGTATTTTTTGCGCATTTTTTTAATTTTGATTAAAATTTAATCTAAAAACCAATTTAAAAAGATCTGTTTTCACTCAACAGATGAAGAAAATAAATGTAGAAAGAGAGAAAAGAGCGCAAAATGGCAGGCATCAAGAAGGAAAATAAGAATCGTAAATCTTTGATTGCCGAAAACCGTTTTAAAAAACCAGCTGTAAATTCATCACGTAAAAAAATTCTTAAGAAAAAAAAATCAAACTACTCAACAGAGTCAAATCCAAACTATTTAATTCAAATTCTCCAGAAAATCTGTTTCTTTTTTTTAAAACTAGTTTGGAGATTTTTGTGGCGGACGAGCTTAATAGTAACCTTAGGTATGTCGTTAGCGACAAGCTATTATTATTTAGGCCTGAAAGAATTTGAGAGCCTTTTGGACGAACGCTCTCGTGGGTCTGTTACATTGGAAAGTAATACGGGGGAATTTTTTGCCTGGCGAGGAGATAATTTTTCTGAAAACCTTACCGCAAATAATATATCACCTCATTTAAAAAATGCGATACTGGCGACCGAAGACCGCAGATTTTACACACACTTCGGTGTAAGTCCCAGGGGTATAGCAAGCGCGGTATATATAAACTTAAAAGAAGGACGCGGCCCTCTCTCAGGTCATGGGGGATCAACGATCACCCAGCAAACTGCAAAATTAGTCTGCCTAGGTAAACCATTCAGAAAATCTGAATGGAAAAGCGAAAAAACCTACGAAGCCGAGTGCCGAAGATCAACTATTTGGCGAAAACTCAAAGAAGCTCTTTATGCTCTTTCATTAGAATTCAAATTTTCAAAAGATGAAATTCTTACAATTTATATTAATCGTGTGTTTTTAGGCGCGGGAACAAGAGGTTTTGAATCAGCTGCTCAAAGATATTTTGCAAAATCCGCTAAGATAGTAAATCCATCAGAGGCTGCAATGTTGGCTGGTTTATTAAAAGCGCCCACGCGTTACGCCCCAACTAATAATTTAAGACGAGCTCAAGAGAGAGCTAGCTTAATAATTAGCCTGATGGAAAGCCAGAAATTTTTGAGCACAAGCGAAGCAAAATTTGCTCGGAAAAATCCCGCAATTTTGTCCAAAGTTGCACAATCAAGGGCAGGCGGATATTTTGCTGATTGGGTAATGGCCAGTCTGCCTAAATATCTCACATATGAAACAACTGAAGATGTAGTAATTACAACCACTTTCGATCCAATCATGCAAAATATAGCTGAGAAGGCTGTCAAAAAAGTATTTAGAAATCAAGTTAGCCGGCACTCTAAAGCACAAGCTGCTATCATTATTATGTCTCCAAATGGCGCTGTAAGGGCAATGGTTGGAGGAAGAGAAGAAAGTGGCACTGGTTTATTTAATCGAGCAACGCAGGCACTAAGGCAGACTGGATCTTTGTTTAAACCAATTGTTTACGCTACCGCCTTAGAAATGGGCTTTTCCCCAAATGATCTAGTCAATGACGAACAAATTACAATTAATTTGCCAGGTCCAAATTCTTGGACACCAAAAAATTATTCAAACACCTTTAGTGGGGAAGTTACATTAACCAAAGCATTTTCAGATTCATTAAACATTCCAGCAATCAAAATTTCTGAAACTATTGGAAGAGAAAATGTTTCAGAACTAGGAAAAAAGTTCGGATTATTCTCAGATCCAAGTAACGGACCAGCAATAGCGCTAGGAACAGCTGAGGCCACCCTTCTTGATTTAGTTGGCGCGTACGCAACTATTTTAAATCAGGGTACCAAAGTCGAGCCATTTGGCTGGGAGAAGTTACAACTCAAAAAAAATAAAAATGAGATACTCATGGCTAAATCAGAAAAACCCAATATGAAACTAGTCAGCCCAGAAACAGCTCAGAATTTAATATTTATGATGTCAGAAGTGACAAAAAATGGAACGGGACAAAGAGCAAAGTTTCCAGATTGGGATGTGGCTGGAAAAACTGGTACATCACAGTCAGCGCGTGATGCCTGGTTTATAGGATTCTCGAAGAATTATGTTGCTGGTGTCTGGCTGGGATATGATGATAATACGCCGCTTCAAGGGGTAACTGGAGGGGGATTGCCCGCTGACATTTGGCGAACTGCTATGGAGGAAATCCACGCAAATCTAACACCAAGACCACTTTTAGCAAGCGAACAATATTTGAATGTGGGTGGCAGTACTGGCAAGAAAGTTGGAGAGGAAACTTCACTTAGAACAATTTTAGGAAAATTCTTTAATAATATACTTAAATCTAATTAAAACGAATTTTTCAAATCTTCCATAACCATCTCAATATCACCACGACGTTTATCTAACATTGCACCTATTTCAGTTCTTTCAGATAAAAGCATGTTTATCCCTTCGATGAACATATTAAAGAAAAGCAATTTGCCAGATTTATTTGACACCAAAAATGAAACTGTAAAAGGCTCCCATCCTGTGAGGTGTGCTAATGTTTCCACCTCAAAAAAACTTTTGATTGGACGAGATTTTTGAACGACAATTTTTCCTCCAATAAACTCTCGAAACCGCCGACCATATTTATGAGAAACATAAACAGAGTAAATTTTTGTGAACCTTTCCATCTGCGGTTTTGAAAGGGATCTTGCATCAGTCCCCAGAGCATATCGAGCAATTGTTGGCACATCAGCGTACAATTTGAAAATCTCTTCAAATTGTTTTACCATCACTTCCTCTGAATTTCCTGATGAAATCACACTATTTATATCGGCTACTAACTTTCCAACCAAGACTTCTGCATCTTTTGCATTATCCGCCAATACAAAATTAGACGAAGCAAAAGCTACTGCAAAAGTTGAAATGCTTAAAAAATTTCGTCTCTTTAAAAAGCCGCTACTCATTAAACTCCTCGTATGGATCTGAGTAAGTTGCAGAAATTTCTGGGTTAAGCCGGAAACGTCGCCCTTGAAGATAGGCTAATTTGGTCTGTGAATAACTATCTGCACTCAAATACAATACATCATCTATGGTTGATCCCAGAGCGGCCCTAGTTCCTAAGACATTACCAATATTAGCCGCTGTGCGTAGACGAGATTGCCAAGGGCTCAAAGTAAAGCCTATAGGGTCAAATAGCATGTCCACAACTTTCCCAATGACATCTCTTTCAGTAGACGGACCTAAAAGGAGCACCTCAACATAGTCGCCTTCAGAAAAACCCCACTTATGCAAGGTTTCACCAAAATCTGTACCTCGCGCATTTATTCCAAATTTTTCAGAGGGAACAAATACCCCAGCAATTCCTATTGTCGAGTTTATAAAAAATTGGCCAGTAGTTTTACTTGCATTGCCAATGTCACCTTGAAGGGTGTAATTTACAAAATCCTTTGGCAGTCCCCAATTTTCAGAAAAGTTTGATACAGCATTCCTAGACTTTTTACCTAAAATCTTTGCGTAGACATTAGAAGATGGCCTCAAAAAAATTTTATCAATTGCTTTATTAATTTCGTGACTCTTTCGATTAACATTTTCATAAGGATCATAATAATTCCCTAATTTGAAATTTGGTGAACAGGCAGACAAGAGGAATAATGGTAAAAGGAAGAATAGTATCGGTTTGTACAAACGTTTCATAGTCCAAAATATACATCCAAAAAAGTTATAGTCTAGATCTTAGAATAAAATTAAGTTGTGCAATTCAGATTTTCATATCCATAAAAAATATTTATTAAAAATATAAAAAAAAATTTATTTTCTGCTACTGTTTAATATATACTCAATAAAAATCTTTCACACTGGAAAATAGGATCTAAAATGACGGGAATTTATGAAAAAAAACTTGCTGAAGAAGGAATCACGTTACCAGATGCTCCCGCCCCTGCAGCCAATTACGTTCCCTATGTTCGGGTCGGTGACGTTCTGTATGTTTCAGGTCAAATCTCACAAAATTCGAGCGGCTTAATCCTTGGAAAAATAGGTGAAAATATGACAACGGATCAAGGTGCAGAGGCAGCAAAATCTTGCGCCATCAATCTCCTGGCTCAAGTTAAATCAGCCTGCGAAGGAGACCTAGATAAGTTGGTACGTGTTATTAAACTTACTGGTTTTGTAAATTCCAAGCCTGACTTTACCCAACAACCACAAGTCATCAATGGAGCCTCGGATCTTATGGGAGTTGTACTTGGTGAAGCAGGAAAGCATGCTAGGGTTGCAGTGTCTGCCAATTCATTGCCTCTTGGCGTTGCCGTTGAAATAGATGGTATCTTTCAAATATCCTAAAAATTGAGTACACCACGTACTATTAATTTGGACGAAAGTCTTGAAATTTCAAGAAAAGCTTAGCTCAGAAAAACTTTAGACAAAAAATTGAAAGTTCCTTTTGTAAAGTTACTTTTACTACAGTGCGATCTAATGGGGATTAGTGGTCAGTTACAATCATATGTCGGATAATTCTGTCAGTATAAAAGTCGTAAACTCTATTTCCGAATTGAACCGGGAAGACTGGGATGGATGTGCAATATCTCATTCAAATGATGGTCTTGTTAAAATTGAAGATCCATTTACGAGCTATGATTTTTTGAATGCGCTAGAAAAAAGCCGATCCGTTGGAGAGAACACCGGCTGGTTGCCATTTCACTTGGCGGCGACCTCAAAAAACAAATTGGTTGGAGTAGTTCCACTATATGTGAAATCCAATTCACAGGGCGAATATATTTTTGACCACAATTGGGCGCATGCTTTTGAACGTGCGGGAGGTCGTTACTATCCCAAGCTTCAAATTTCGATACCGTTTACGCCGGTTACAGGACGCAGGCTTTTAGTATCAAAACATGCTCCCAGTCATACGGCTTATTTGTTGCTTCAAAGTGCTGTTGAGTTGTGTAAGAAAAATAAATTATCCAGTCTTCATACTACCTTTTGCACTAAGCAAGAATTTGAACTAGGGCAACAACTTGGAATGCTTGGCCGAGTGTCACAACAATTCCATTGGCTGAACGACGGATACAATGATTTTAATGACTTTTTGAATGCGTTATCTTCCAGAAAAAGAAAAAATATTAATAAGGAACGTGCAAGAGCAAACGATTTTGGTGGTCAAATCGAAATCTTAACTGGGTCAGAAATCAAAAAAGATCATTGGAACTACTTTTGGGAATTTTATCAAGATACAGGCAATAAAAAATGGGGAACGCCATATTTAACACGACAGTTTTTTGATCAAATTCATGAAACTATGCGTTCAAAAATACTTCTAATATTGGCAAGAAAAGAGAACAAATACGTCGCCGGTGCTTTAAATTTCATTGGCTCGGATACTCTTTTTGGCCGATACTGGGGTTGTATCGAGGATTACCCTTTTTTGCATTTCGAGATTTGTTATTACAGAGCCATCGAGTTTGCCATTGCTAATGGCCTAAATAAAGTTGAAGCTGGGGCTCAAGGAGAACATAAAATAGCTAGGGGTTATGTTCCAACAGAAACATTTTCTTTACACTGGATAGGTGAAGAAAATTTTAGCAAAGCTATTGAAGAGTACTTAATTTCAGAGAAAGACGCCGTTAAACGAGATATCACAATATTATCTCATTTTACGCCATTTAAAAAAGGAGATAATAAAAATGATTGAAGGTATAAAAAATCTTACGAAAAATGGATGGGAAAAAAGCACCGATAATCTTGCAATCAAAAAAACCTTCATTTTTTCCAATTTCATAGAGGCACTAGGCTGGATGGTTAAAGCTAGTGTTTGGGCTGAGAAACTTAATCATCACCCTGAGTGGAGTAATGTTTACAAAACTGTAAATGTTTTACTAACTACCCACGATAAAGGATGCGTAACAAATTTAGATGTTAAATTAGCCCAAGAAATGGATAAGCTCTACGAATCTTGAAGTTTTAGTAAAACAGATTCAGCGCTCGACCCAGTAACTACACCAGAGGCGTCATCCAGATAGGCATAAACAATTTTTTGATTGTCTACGATAAAGGCACAGCGTTTTGACCTGTTAAAAAAACCAATTGGAGGAACAGTAAATTCTGTTCCAATTGATTTAGTGAAATTACTAGCTGGATCTGCCAACATTTTTATGCCTGCAGCAGTGGCTCCGGTAATATCGCCCCATTTTGACATAACGAAAGGGTCATTTACTGAAATACATATGATCTCATCCACCCCCTCTTTTTTTATAAGAGAGCTTTTTTCTATAAAACCAGGAAGGTGCTTGCTACTACAAGTATTTGTAAAAGCTCCAGGTAGAGCAAAGACTACCACTTTTTTATCCTTCAACAAGTCGGTAAGTTCTATGTGTGAAACTCCATCAGATCCAAAGTAAGAAAGAGTTGCATTAGGTAGTTTTTGCCCAACTGCGATTTTCATTTAAAGCCTCTAAGAAGTTGTGATTTTTATTAGAACTACATATAGAATAAATTTAAAAATTGACTACTGAAAAATATGAGAACTAGATGACAACTACTATTGTTATAGGCGCTGGCCAGGCCGGTGCAGAAGTAATATCTAAGTTGAGAGACGAAGGTCATGAAGATCGCATTGTACTGATCGGACAAGAAAATTATCTCCCGTATCAGAGGCCTCCTCTTTCAAAAAAATATATGGCAGGAGAAATGGCTTTAGAGCGGTTATTTCTTCGTCCTAAAGAGTTTTATCGAGACAAAGACATTGAACTTCATATTGGAAAACAGGCTCTCAAGATAGATCCAAACCAAAGGCGAGTAAAATTTACCGATGGGAATATAGACTATGATCACTTAGTACTTGCTACCGGGTCTCAACCTCGCGAGTTACCTCCTTACATTGGGAGAAAGATTAAAAATCTATTCACTATGCGAGACTTGAATGATGCGAATTCAATTGAGCCATTTATGAAAAGTGGAATGCGCTTATTGATTGTGGGAGGTGGTTATATTGGATTAGAGGCAGCGGCAACTGCACGGAAATTTGGAGTTGACGTCACATTAGTTGAAATTGAAAAACGTATTTTAAAACGGGTCGCAGCCAAAGAAACTTCAGATTTTATACGCTCACTACATATTTCAAACGGAGTTAAGATAAAAGAAGCTATCGGTTTGAATAAGCTGAAAATAGTGTGTGACAAAGTTCTGAGTGCTTCATTAACAGATGGCTCAGATGTAGATGTTGATTTTATAATTGTTGGAATCGGCATTACCCCAAATACCGAGTTGGCCGAAGCTGCAAAATTAAAAATAGATAACGGTATTTTTGTTAATAATAAGTGTCAAACTTCAGTTTCGAATATCTATGCTGCTGGCGACTGTACTTCTTTTGAATATAAAAATACTTTGGTCAGGCTTGAAAGCGTTGGAAATGCTATTGACCAGGCAACTACCGTGGCACAAAACATTATGAACCAAAATACAAATTATATTCCCAAACCCTGGTTTTGGTCTGATCAGTATGATTTAAAATTGCAAATAGCAGGTTTAAATGATGGGTATGACGATGTTGTTGTTCGAAAAGGCGAAAACAATCAAGTATCACATTGGTATTTTAAAGGCTCGAGTTTACTGGCTGTAGATGCTCTAAATGATCCGCGTTGCTATATGATTGGCAAGCGGTTAATCGAAGCAAACAAGTCACCATCGAAAAATCAATTAAAAGATGCAGATTTCAATTTAAAAGTTTTATTAAAGTAGTGCGTATTATAGGCGGTGAAAACAAAGGAAGGAACTTAGTTGGCCTTGGGAAAGGGGACCCATCAGCACATTTGAGGCCAACAAGTGACCGTGTAAGAGAATCTATTTTTAATCTCATAATTGGTGGAAGATTTGGCAATAAATTAGCAAATTGCAATATACTGGATCTTTTTGCTGGAACAGGAGCTTTGGGTCTAGAAGCTCTATCGCGTGGCGCAAAATCAGTAGTATTTGTTGATAATGGACAGCAGGCAATTCAATTTTTAAGAAAAAATATCTCTATCTGTAACGTTGAAAATAAAGCTAAGGTCGTTAAAGCAGACGCTACGAAAAAGCTTCCAACACAATTAAAAAATACTTTTGACTTAGTTTTTATTGATCCTCCTTATGGAAAAGGACTTGGACAGCAGGCTCTTAAAGTTCTTAAAAAATGCCAGCTTTTAAACAAAGAAACTTTAGTTATTTTGGAAGAGGGTCAGCAAATAAACTATATCGAAAGCTTTTCTATAGAAGAGTGCCGCAGATACGGAAGTAGCTATGCCCATTTTCTAACTCCAAACACACTACAACCGTTTACCTAGTAGGTGGGATGAAACCTATTTTGGGGGGAAAGTGTGAAGATTTCGCATCCATCCTTAGTTACGCCAATAGAGTGTTCAAATTGAGCTGATAATGCTTTATCGCGAGTTACAGCTGTCCACCCATCAGACAACAGTTTAGTTTCAGGCCGACCTAAATTAACCATTGGCTCGATAGTGAAAAACATACCCTCTTCCAATAGAGTACCTGTGCCTGGCCTACCATAATGCAAAACATTTGGAGGTGCATGGAAAACCCGACCTAAGCCGTGTCCACAAAAGTCTCTTACAACAGACATCCGGTTTTTTTCAACAAATTCCTGGATTGCATAACCGATGTCTCCAAAAGTAGATCCTGGCTTAACAGCTTCTATTCCCTTGAATAGAGCATCATGTGTAATTTGTATTAGACGCTCTGCTTTTCGCGTCAAATTACCAGCTACGAACATTCGAGAAGTATCCCCATACCAACCTTCGTAAATAACGGTAACATCTATGTTTAGAATATCACCGTCTTTCAATTTTTTATCAGAAGGGATCCCATGGCAAACTACATGATTGAGACTTATACAACTCGCATGTTTGTAGCCCTTATATCCTATAGTTGCCGATTTGGCACCAAACTGATTGACCTTATCTTCAATAATTCTGTCAATTTCAGCAGTGGATTGGCCAGGATAAACAAATTCACCAATTTCATCTAAAATTCGCGCGGCTAACCTTCCAGCCTTATGCATTCCTGAAAAATCGTCTTTTGAGTACAGGTCAATCCCATCCTTTGTCAAACCTACACCATTAATTTTTTTCACTTTGAATTTCCTTTAAAATATATTTACGAAATTGATTAAAATCAAATTTCGACCACAATAGGTTTTCCTAATCTAACCCCAAATCTTGTTACCTGCGTATCGTAACAAATCAACTGAACACCAGTTTCCAAAGCCGCCTTAATATTAGCATAATATATACTATCTAAATCGGCAGCAATACGTACACTGTCAACATCGCTTCGCATACATAAAAATAAAAGAACAGATTTATGTCCAGATTTCACCATTTTTGAGAGATCATCTAAATGTTTACTTCCTCTTTTCGTTATTGAGTCCGGAAATTCAGCAATGCCTTTTTCCCTCATCAAAGTTACACTTTTTATCTCCAAATAAGTCTGTTGGCTTGGTGAGCTCAACAAAAAATCAATTCTGCTATTATCACTGTATTTTACTTCTGATTTAAAGTCGTGATAGCTTAGTCCTGGAATTTCTTTTTCTTCTAATGCTTCTTTAATTACAATATTGGCAATACTAGTATCCACACAGATCATATGATCTTCATATTCAACCAAACGCCAACCAAATTTTAGCTTTTTTTGGGGATCTTTATTTGGCTCCAGCCAGACTTTAGTACCGGCTGTAGCTAAACCCATCATCGACCCAGGATTAGGGCAATGCGCAGTTACTTCTGTTCCATCCTCTAAAATAATATCGGCCAAAAACCTTTTGTAGCGTTTGAGTAATTTACCTTTGATGAGATTAGTTTTAAATTGCATACCGAAAAATATATCTTTTCCCGGATGGAATGTTAAGGACAGATTATGGAACAACCAACAGCCGCTATGCTCGTAATTGGCGATGAACTTCTTTCTGGAAGAACTCACGATGCAAACATGCACCATTTAGCAAATGAATTAACTGAATTGGGAATAAATTTATGTGAGGCACGTTTTATAGGGGATGATGCTTCAGTTATTGTTCCCAATATCGTCGAATTGAGCACAAAATTTGATTATTTATTTACGTCTGGTGGAATAGGTCCAACTCATGATGACATTACAACTGATTGTGTAGCAGAAGCTTTCGGGAGACAAGTTTCGGTTCGACCTGATGCATTCAAAATCTTGAAAAAATATTATGATAAAAAAGGAATAGAACTAAATGAAGCAAGACTTAGAATGGCTAGAATTCCCGAAACAGCGGACTTGATTGAAAATCCAATTTCTGGGGCTCCCGGGTATATAATTGAAAATGTATACGTAATGGCAGGTGTCCCAAAAATTTTCAAATCCATGCTAAAAACACTTTTACCAAACCTTAAAAAAGGATCCCCTACATTATCATTTTCAGTCAAACTATATAAAGGTGAAGGTGATATAGCTTTAGAACTGGAACAAATAGTAAAAGCATTCAGTGAATTAAATTTTGGTTCATACCCTTTTAACGAAAACGGAATCCACGGCACAAATATAGTCATCAGAGGAAAAGATGAAAAACTGATGATACAGGCCGAAGAAAAAGTTCGCGCCTTGAAATGAAATTTGAAACTAACCAAAGCGAGTTTTTAAAACTTCTTGAGGATACTTGGCCACCCGGAGAGGTAATCCACTTCGACAATTGGACAATACGTATCAGTAACGGAGCCGGGAAGCGTGCATCAGCAATCAGTTTAGAAGGAGTATGGGAAGAAGCTTCTTTCATAAGATTAAAAAAATTCCTGAAAAGATTAGGTAAATCTGAAATCTTTATGATTTACCAATCAGGTAGTTTATTTGAAAAAGAGCTAAATAACCGGAATTATCAGGTTTTCGATAAAAGTTGTATTTTTGAAATTTCTGTGTCTGAGCTAATAAAAAATGAGCCTCCGCCGATAAGTATGTTTTCGATTTGGCCTCCACTAGAGATTCAGAAACAGCTTTGGAACTCAAACGGGATTGGTTGGCAAAGGCAGGCTGTAATGAACAGGGCCAATCAAATAAAAACAAGTATTCTAGCGCGCTGGAACGATAATCCAGTAGCTTCAGCTTTTATAGCAAAAAGTGGAAATGTGGCGTTTCTCCATACACTTGCAGTTGAACAAAATTTTAGACGCCAGGGCGTGGCTCGGGCATTAATACGGCATGCCGGACAATGGGCAGACAGAAATAATTGTGCTAGATTAATGGTGGTGACAACAGAGGCAAACGCTGCTGCTACTAGTCTTTACACTTCACTTAAATTCCAACTTGTGAATAAATATCACTATCGCATTCCAGAGGCCTGAATATGAAAGAAAAAAATCTTACAACATCGTTAAATTTGCCGCCTGTTGACCCTCTTCCAGAAGAAGTTCAAAAATATTTTAATGCATGCCAAGACAAACTTGGACTTGTTCCAAACGTATTGAAAGCTCATTCATTCAATGTCGATAAATTGAATGCCTTCACTGGCTTATATAACGAATTGATGTTGGCAAACAGTAATTTATCTAAATTAGAACGAGAGATGATAGCAGTGGTTGTTTCCTCGATCAACCGATGTTTTTACTGCCTAACAGCTCATGGCGCTGCAGTAAGAGAGTTGTCTGATGACCCGATACTTGGTGAAAAGCTAGTAATGAATTTTAGAACAGCTGATTTGAATTCTCGTTGCAGAGCCATGCTCGAGTTTGCAGAAAAGGTCACAATAGAAAGCCATAAGATTATTGAAGCTGACCGCCAAAATTTACGAGATGTAGGTTATAGTGATGCTGATATTTGGGACATAACAAATATTATTGCTTTCTTTAATATGAGCAACCGCGTGGCAAGCGCACTGAATATGAAACCCAACGATGATTATCACTCAAAAAATCGTTAAATTATGTTTTGATATATTGGTTGGCTCATTTTTTTTAATGGGAACTTATGTCTTTGCACTTGAATTGCCTTCTTCAGCAAGATTAGTCCTATCTAATAAAACTGACGTTAAAAATATTTCGGTGGAAATTTCTACTTGGAATAGAGAGAAAGGCATTTCTCGGCTCGATGTTAGGGGCAAGACTGTGACCAACGTTTATCAAATCGATGGTACTTCATTAACACTAGATCAGATGTTACAACCGATAATTTCATATTTGAGTGGTAAGCAATTTATTATTGAGCTTTATTGTAACACTCGTGTATGTGGTGGTTTCAATTTTCGTAAAAATCTTACGGTTTCAAACCCACCCTTTATGCTTATCAACGTTGCAAACTATTCAGTAATCACAGCCGTAAAAAATAATTCCGCTATTTCTTTAATTGCAAGCAAATTAGGAAACACAATTTACTTACAGACTCTTTCGATTGGGACGAATAAGAACGATTTAATTTTACATTACAAAGAGCAATTTAAAGATAATTATAGCTCTAAATTAAAAGAAGACGGAGCTATTGTACTTGGTGATTTAATTTATCGAAGTGGATCGTCTGAATTAGGCAACGGTCCTTTTGAGAGTTTATCAGCTTTGGCTAATTTCTTAAAATCGACGCCCAGATCTTCAATAATATTAGTGGGCCATAGCGATGCTGTTGGAGAATTGAACAAAAATATAGAGCTATCTAGAAAACGTGCACAAGCGGTTGTAGATAGGTTAATCAAAAACTATGGTATTGAGCAAAGTAGAATATCGGCTCAGGGAATTGGGTTTCTTTCGCCAAAAAGTAACAACTCAACAGAAAAATCTAGGAAGAAAAATAGGCGCGTCGAAGCAATTTTAATAATGCGTTGATTAGTTTATTATTCTTTCACAAAAAATTTTATTATAAAGAAATAGCCAGTCTTACACCTTGATCAATAGCTCGCTTGGCATCAAGTTCAGAAGCAACATCTGCTCCTCCTATAATATGGACCGTTTTACCTTTTTTTACCAATTCATCAGCAAGACTGCGTACACTCTCTTGACCTGCACATATAACGATTGTGTCCGCAGCTACCAATCTTGGATTTTCATGTACTTCTCCATCAGAAACCATAATGCCGTGTTTATTTATTTCCTCATAATTTAAGTTTCCAACCATCTGAACGTTTTTCATCTTGAGGGCACTGCGATGAATCCAACCAGTAGTTTTACCCAAATTCCGACCGAGCTTTTGCTTTTTCCGTTGCATCAAAGTAACCTGTCGCGTGGCTTCCTCTGGTCTTGGGCCACTTTCTGCCAATCCTCCCGCTGTTTGCTCTGGATCTCCCACGCCCCATTCTTTCATCCAATCAGGAATTTCTATTTGTTTATAGTCACTTCTGCTTTCATGAACCAAGTATTCAGACACATCAAAACCTATGCCACCAGCTCCAACAACAGCAACTTTTTGACCAATTTTTCCTTCACCGTTCAGTACTTCCGCATAACTTACTACATTATTTTTTTCCTGACCTTTAATCTTTGGATCACGCGGAACAACACCTGTAGCAACAATGACTTCGTCAAATCCCATTACATCGGCAGAAGTAACTGTTTTACCTAATCTAACGTCCACCCCACTGGTATTAAGCATTTCCTCAAACCAATCTACCAGCCCCCAAAATTCTTCTTTACCCGGCACCATTTTGGCCAAATTTAATTGTCCACCAACTGCCTGAGCCTTTTCAAATAAAGTCACCTGATGTCCGCGTTCTGCAGCTTCAATTGCCGCGGACATACCCGCTGGTCCTGCACCAACAACGGCAACTGATTTTTTATTTAACGCCTTAGTGCTAATCAACTCTGTTTCAAAGCAGGCCTTTGGGTTCACAAGGCATGAACTAATTTTACCACTAAATGTATGATCTAGGCAGGCTTGGTTGCAAGCAATACATGGTGCAATCTTTTTTTCGTTACCTGATATTGCTTTTTTCATAAAATTTGGGTCAGCCAAAAAAGGGCGCGCCATGCTTACCATATCAGCACAGCCTGCCCCTAAAACTTGCTCTGCTACCTCTGGAGTATTAATTCTGTTTGAAGTTATGATTGGAATAGATACCTTTCCCATCAATTTTTTTGTAACCCATGCAAAAGCAGCACGTGGAACAGAGGTTGCTATAGTGGGTATTCTGGCTTCATGCCAGCCAATACCAGTATTAATTATTGTTGCACCTGCTCGCTCGACCTCCTTGGCCAGCATAACCACCTCATCATGAGTTGAACCATCTGGTATTAAATCAATCATAGATAGTCGAAAAATTAATATAAAATCATTGCCTACAGCTTCTCGGACACGCGCTACAATCTCAATTGGTAGCCGCATACGATTTTCATAACTTCCACCCCATTGGTCAGTCCTTTTATTTGTATGACGAACTAAAAACTGATTTAAAAAATAGCCCTCTGACCCCATAATTTCTACTCCGTCGTACCCAGCATCGCGTGCTCGGCAAGCGGTTGTTAATATATCATCGATTTGCTTTTCTATGCCCGCTGCGTCGAGTTCTGTAGGTGCAAAAGGTGAAATAGGCGACTTTATTGGAGACGGAGCAACACAATTAGGCCCATAGGCATAACGTCCCGCATGCAAGATTTGCATTGCAATTTTACCACCTGAGCTGTGCACACGGTCCGTTACAGTTTTATGATTAGCAACATCATTTGAGTCAAATAAACCTGCAGCTCCAGGAAAAACCCCACCTTCAACATTTGGTGCTATTCCACCAGTAACCATTAGAGCGACTTCGCCACGAGCTCTAGTTGCATAAAATTCTGCGACCCTGTTCCAATCTTTAGTTTCCTCAAGATTAGTATGCATTGAACCCATCAGGGCTCTATTTTTCAGAGTTGTAAAACCTAGATCCAAAGGTTTTAATAAATTCGGGAAGTTAGTACTCATTTGATCAACTCTTTTTGTCACTTAACCTCTGCCTACTTCAGACTTCAAAAAAGTTTCAAATATAACGCAGCGTAATAGGAACATTTATAAACAAAAAAAAGAATATTAAAATATCGAAGGCCGTTTTCTTGGTCTTGGAATAGGATGTAACCAATCGTAAACATTTACCTTGTTCAGGGATAGATTTTTAGGAACTTTCACAGAAGGCCGTTTTCTTGGTCTTGGAATAGAATCTGCACTTCCATAATGGCTGAACTTTACAGGAGGTTTATTTTCAGGAACATTTATAGATACCAAAATAGAGTTAAGGTACGATTTTGCTCTAAAATTAGGTAAATTTCTGCCTTTAGGAACATAATAATTTGCCATGAAAATATAGTTTTCTTTGACTCTAAGGATACGCAGAAACTTTTTATCAACCATTGGATTCAAGTCATCATACTTTTGAAAACTACCCAACGAATTTTTAAATTCGTCTTTGGAAAACAACCCTGCATTCTGAGTTTGGTCCAAACTCAAATAAGTTAATGTTATCAGAGATTTATTATTAGTATGGGGATTACAATTCGAAAAAAATACAACACCGTAATCCTCTCGTTCTGACTTTAGTTCTTTTATCTGGCAAAGACCTGGAGGAACATTTCCCGATATTCCGGACTTAAACTTAAATTCTGGAATTGAAACAATATTCTGAGATTGGCTTTGAAAGCCAAAATCACTTGCACAGCCAGACATAAAAATTAAAATTACGATGAGTAAAAATCGGCTCATTAAAATCAAGTCACAACCTTTTTGAATTCATTACTTTGGTTCTTTAACCCCAAAGGTTGGTAAAAAACTACCAAAATAAAACAGTGCCCAAAGACAATAAATTGAAATAATAAAAATCGTAGAGACAATCAAAGCTACACCCATAGTTTCAGATTGTGGATCAAGATATGTTAACCATAATGCCATCCCATCCAGATTTCCATGGATACCAAAGAAAACCAGAGAAACTGTATTTCCACCCCAATGGAGACCAAATGCTAAAGCTATATTCCCCGTATGGAGAGTGACAAGGCAAAGTAGGCAACCTACTACAAAAGTATTAAGACAATAGTACCATGCATTAGCACCGTATGACTGAGAATCAAAATGCAGTAGACCGAAAACAAGAGAGGGACAAATAACGGCATATAGATAGCTAGCACTTTTTGACCAAATTATTTGCAGCAAATAGCCTCTGAAAACTAGCTCTTCAGCAGCAGATTGGACGAAAATAAATAATACCATCGGCGGAAGCCATTTAATCCAATCAGATAACAACAAAACTTTATTTGGTTCATAGTAAATATATTTGCTTACTGCTGGTATAAATTGAAGGATAGCCTCAATACCGATCCCCAAAAACAGCATTGCAAGAAAACCTCTTAACAAAAGTTGCAAATCTAATTTACTGGATGAGCCAAAAAGCACATTCATTGGAATACGATGAACGAATTTCATAGCCATCCAAACCCCAATCCAAATGGGGATAAAAGTAAGCAACACAAAGAGCAGATTTAAAGGAGTTCTACCTAAGCCGCTAGAGAAGGAACAGATACTTGCATTTGAACAAACCAGACCAATTGTAAATGAGCCAAGAATATAGAAAACAGAAATTGTGAAAAAACCTAACGCAATTTTTCTTTTTTGAATTTCTTGCCCAGCTTGCAAAAATGTGCTTCTCATTTTAATTTAATTCCATGGGATATGGCATTAATGCACTTAAATACCTTGTTCCGACTAAGTCTATACAAATCTAAATAATTTTTAACGAAATTTTCATTCTAAGCATCAGGACGGTAATTGCATTTTTGAAGCAACCTGCTTAAGAGTGTAATCCATAAGGTTCTATCGCGTGGGAAAATAATGAACTGGATTAGTAATTACGTTCGCCCGAGAATAAACTCTATTTTTTCAAGGCGAGAAACACCAGATAATCTGTGGTCCAAATGCACCTCTTGCGGCACCATGCTTTTCCACCGTGAACTTAGCGAAAATCTCAATGTTTGCACAGAGTGTGGACATCACATGCCCATTACACCTAGAGATAGGTTTGGTAATTTATTTGATGGGGGAATTTTTGTAGAAATAAAGGTCCCTAAACCAATTATTGATCCGCTGCAATTTAAGGATCAAAAAAAATATCCTGACCGTATGAAATCTGCTCAAAAAACGACAGGTGAATCAGAGGCTATGTTGATTGCAGAAGGTGAAATGGGTCGAACACCTGTTGTAATAGCGGCTCAAGATTTTTCTTTCATGGGTGGTTCAATGGGTATGTATGTTGGCAACGCCATCGTTAAAGCTGCCGAACGTGCTGTTGAACTTAAACGCCCATTGGTTTTATTTTCAGCAGCCGGTGGTGCACGAATGCAAGAAGGCATTTTAAGTTTAATGCAAATGCCCAGAACAACCGTTGCAATACAAATGCTTAAAGAAGCAAAACTGCCCTATATCGTAGTTTTAACCCATCCAACTACGGGAGGAGTTACCGCATCCTATGCTATGCTTGGCGATATTCATATTGCAGAGCCAAATGCGTTAATTTGTTTTGCTGGGCCTAGAGTGATCGAGCAAACTATTCGAGAAAAACTACCTGAAGGATTTCAGCGAGCCGAGTACCTTTTAGACCACGGTATGTTAGATCTCGTGACTTCTAGATTAGAAATGCGCGATGAACTAATTAAAATTATTCGCATACTCACTAACAACTCACCACAAATAAAGGGTGATTTACCTTCACCGACGCAAGAAACTTAAAAGCGTCCAAAAGATGATAAATTTGAGTTCTGATTTTATCTTAAATCGAATGATGGCTTTGCATCCAAAGGTTATTGATTTAACTCTAGACCGTGTTTGGTCTCTATTGAATTCTTTGGGGAACCCCCAAAACAATCTTCCCAAAGTTATACATATTGCTGGAACAAATGGAAAAGGCAGTACACTATCAATGATACGTGCGGGTCTTAATGAAATTGGTCTCAAAACCCACGCATATACTTCACCTCATTTGGTTCGTTTCCACGAACGCATTCAGCTTAACAAGAATTTCATAGATGAAAATGACTTAACTGAGATTTTAGATGAGTGTTATTCAGCTAATAAAGATCGACCTATAACATATTTTGAAATTACCACTTGTGCCGCCATTTTGGCGATGTCGCGTAAACATGCAGACTATGTTTTACTAGAAGTAGGGTTAGGAGGCAGATTAGATGCTACAAATGTTATAGCACGTCCTGCTTTGACTATTATAACGCCAGTCTCAGTCGACCATGAACAATTCCTAGGGAACACTATTAAACAGATAGCAGGTGAAAAAGCTGGGATAATAAAACCGTCTTGCCCAGTTGTTATTGGAAAACAAAACACAGACGCATTTGAGGTGATAACTGAGAAAGCATTGGAGCAAAAGGCCCCAATTTTAGCGGAGGGCCGGCAATGGCACATCAAGGAATTGACCGATAGTATTTCATATCGGGATCAAAATAATTCGATGGAGATACCTAAACCAAATCTATTAGGAAAACATCAAATTCAGAATGCAGGTATAGCTTTAGCAGCTCTAACCCAATTGACGGAAAAAAAAGAAGCTTTTTATGGAGCTGTTTCCAAAGCGAAGTGGCCCGCGCGTATGCAAAAATTGAACACCGGACCAATAATAAACGCTCTTGGTCATACAGATGTATGGCTAGATGGTGGGCATAATCCTGCTGCCGGAAAAGCATTGGCTAGTTACTTATCTACTCAGAACAAAAAACCAACCGTTTTAATTTGTGGCATGCTACAAACAAAGGATATCGCGGGATACCTTTCTCCTTTCTCAAAATTAGTTAAATTCCTCGCAGCGGTGAGTATTCCAAATGAACAAAATACACTACCTGCTGACGTAACAGCTCAATATGCAAATGAATTGGGTATAAAATCCAAGAGCTTTACATCGATATCTGAAGGAATTCAGTTCGTGGCTAATCAATTTCCAAATTGTCAGGTATTAATCTGTGGGTCACTATATTTAGCTGGGCACATACTCAGCGAGAACCAATAATTTGAAAAAAAATCTTAAAAAACGAATCACCTGTGTTGACTGATTCGAATCAATTTGTCATTAATGGAGCAACGCTGCATTAAACCTAAAGAAATATAACTTTGGATAACGCGGTTTTGTACAGGCAAAGGCTCAGTCTTATAGACTGAGCCTTATTCTTTAATCGGAGAGAATAAGGCTCCTGCCCCAACTGTCAGACTGCATTTCGTTGAGCCGGCTTACTGTTCGCTCAAACTCAAAAACACCCTCACCGTCCAAATATAAATACTCTGGTTGAGCAGCAGCAGAGCATATGAATACAATACCAGCCTCATAAACGGTATCAATTAAGGTAACAAAACGCTTTGCTTCATTAAAATTGGACCTTCCCAATTGAGGGATATTTTCAACGATTAGAACTCTCAAATTATCGACTATTGCCAAGTAATCTGCGGGGCCTCGATTTTCTCCACAAAGCTCAAAGAAAGTGAACTTAGCCACGCCATTGGAATAGAAAGGAAATTTGATTTTTCTTTTATTTACTATGAGATGAAAATCTTGATTTCCATTGCCCGATAGATCTATCCAAAGATTATCCAAGCTATTTTTGGATTCTATATCTAATGGACTAAAGTAAACAGGAGCTCCACGGAGTTTATTTTTTCTATAATCAATTTTGCTACCTAAATTTAAAATATTTAATTGTTTTTCGATTAAGTCTATGAATGGCAGAAATAGTTGCCGATTTAGGCCGTCCTTATATAGATCTGAAGGTATTCTGTTTGAAGTCGTCACTATCTTTACTCCCCCATCTAAGAGCAGAGTAAATAATCTTCCAACGATCATGGCATCAGTAATATCTTTTATCTGCATTTCATCCAAAGCTAAAACTTTGAAATTTTTGATTACTTTGTTTGCAACTGCAGCCAATGGATCCTTTTTTCCCAAACCACGAGCTTTATGCAAAGATCCATGAATTTCTTGCATAAACGCATGAAAGTGCACTCGGCGATTAGAAACCAAAAGATTTTTTACAAATAAATCCATAAGCATGGACTTACCACATCCTACACCACCCCAAATATATACTCCTTTCAAGTTCTCAGTCTTTTTAAAGAAAAGCGATTTAGCTTTGCTCCTTGAAATCGCGTAGTTTAATTTTTCGAGTTCTTCCAGTACTGATCTTTGCCCTTGATCATCCTGAAGAGATCCCTCGGAAATCATTTTTTCGTATAAATCAGTAAGGTTTTTCATTTTTTCATTTTTGGCCTGAAAATTTGGATTGAATTTCAACCATTTTCTTTTAGCGTATAACTTGGTTCAATCAATATTCAGCGAATTAATACAATTTTAACTGCTTAAATTTGTAGAATCTATAATTTCTCGCGCATGGGTAAAAGGAAGCGAGTGAGAACCATTCTTGATAACAATATTATTAATTCTAGAATTCCAACTGGAAAGAACTTCTTTACTAGAAACTGGAATTACTCTGTCACAATCTCCCCACACTGCTAGGATTTCAAAATTGGCGTCTCGCAAAGCTTGATGATCCTCATAGTTATCTTTTGACAGAATGCCTCTTATACTTGCCAAAACCGACGGTAAAAATCCTTTGTAAATTAATTCATTTAACTGCCGCTCAACAATGTTGGGAACAGAACTTTTGATATCTTTATCTTTTTTCGTCGATAGAGCATGTTGCAACCCAAAAAAAATTGAAAATAACACCCACCCAAATAACGGAATTTTTGCAACTTTAGCGGAAAACCCTAGATTATGCCCGGTTCCCGCAGATGCTATTAAAATAAGTTTATTCAACCTGTTTGGATTATGTGCAGCATAGGCAGTGGCGATTGCTCCCCCCATCGAATAACCAACTAAATCAAACTTTTGCCTCTTTATTTCAAGTTTATTCAAAAGTTCATCCAACTGATTAATAAAAAATGTTTTATCTTGTTTACCCTTAGGACGATCAGAATATCCCCTCCCGTAATGATCGTAAACTAAAACTTGCTTTCCTATATCAGCATAATGACTCGCTAAACCCTCAAATACAAAACTTGGCGTAGTTAATCCATGTATGCAGACTACAAGGTCGCCTTTTTCTGCTCCCAACCAACGGTAGTGAACTACGCCCCTGGACAGGGTTACGAAATTACCAGGTGCATTAGTTCTTTCCTTTTCTCCTAATTTTTTCTTTATAGCTTCTTTCAATATGGGTAAAACAAAAAAAGCCGAAAAAACTAGCAAAGCTATAATCAATTATTTTCCAACCATGTCTGAAGAATAAAGTGAGCTGTCATCAGATCTAGATGAGCACCTCCCCCATTTTTAAAAAGTGTAATCTCATCATCTGAAGAACGGGTAAATGTCTCAATATCATAAAAGTCCGACATCACGGATTCACGCTTAATTACTGAAGAGGCTATTGGTATTTTTAACTCACCTATATGTTCAATAGTGGTTTCAAAACTATCAACAAAGATCGTTGATTTTTTAAGAGCAGTATCATCTGCCTCACGCATATCGGGACGGTAAGCTCCAATTAAATCGACATGCTGACCAGGTTTCAACCAATTTCCGTTTATTAAAGGCTCGCTTGACATTGTTGCTGCTGAAATAATGTCCGCATCTGAAATTGCCGTTTCTAAGTCATTTACAGCGACTGTATCTGGAAAATTGGCTGCAAATTTTTCCGCACGCTCTGATGTCCTATTCCAAACAGAAAAATGAGCATCTGGAAAAAAATCTCCATAGGCTTGCCGAAGGCTATAAGCAACAGTTCCAGCCCCCAAAATCAAAATATTTCGACTGTTGGGTCGGGCCAGCAATTTTGCAGCAAGAATACTATCACCGGCCGTCTTCCATTTTGTAACCAAATGAAAATCGATAACAGCGCTTAATTGTCCAGTTTGATCATCGAATAAATTTACTGCACCGTTTATTGCTGGTTTTTTCAAATTTTTATTTCCAGGAAATATTGTTGCACATTTTATGGCAATTCCCATACCATCAATCCAAGCTGATCTTGAGAGTAAAGTATCGTCCCTCCGGTATAAAAATGTATCAGATATTTCTGCCCTATTTAGCTTATGCCCTGACTGGAAGGCTTCGCTTAAACCTTTCCAACTCA
>JBJLGF010000030.1:0-44363 GCA_045564975.1 Paracoccaceae bacterium | reverse complement strand
TTCAATATAATTTGGATCTACACTTGGTTTGATCCAGCAAAAGAAGCGGACGCCGCAAAGGCTTTAATTGATCAGGGCGCAGATGTTATTCTGCAACATACTGACTCCACTGCACCTCAAGCTGCCGCACAACAAGCTGGAAATGTAATTTCTTTTGGTCAGGCATCAGATATGGCCGATTATAAACCATTTCCAAGAGTGTCCTCAATTATCGATGATTGGGCACCCTACTATATTGCAAGAACGCAAGCCGTTTTGGATGGCACTTGGGAATCCACTGCTACTTGGGATGGCATCGGACCGGGAATGGTTTCAATAGGGGAAATCACAGACGCTGTTCCAGCAGACGTGAAGGCTGAGGCACTAGCAATGCGTGATGCAATTGCTAGCGGAAGTTATCATCCATTTACTGGCCCAATTAAAAAACAAGATGGATCAGATTGGTTGGCCGCTGGTGAAACAGCCGATGACGGCACCCTGCTTGGGATGAAGTTTTATGTAGAAGGTATTACTGGAAAAGTACCAGAATAACTTTTAAATTAGAGAGCCCCTTTTTGTTGGGGCTCTCATTTTAAAATCGAGCATTCCAAATTGTTAGAAAATTTTGATATCGCCGTGATTGGAGGTGGCATTGCAGGTGTATCCGTTGCGGCAAGACTTTCTAAACACGCTAAAATAGGCCTTTGGGAGCAAGAAGACTCTCTAGCGTATCATTCTTCAAGTCGTTCAGCTGCTGTTTTTATATCGGATTATGGAAATAGCCATGTTTGTGAACTTAATCTAATCACTTTGCACGAACTGCAATCTAAATATCCTGATATTTTGCAAGGACGCGGGCTTTTGTCTTTAGAAAAAGATGGCGAAATAGAAGAGTTTAAAAGTCATACTAAAAGTCTTGGTTTATCTCCAATTTCGGTAGATGAAGCCAAAGAAAAGGCTCCAATAATAGATATCAAATCTGTAAAACAAGCGGCTTGGCGTGATGACGTTTTCGATATTGACACAGATCTTTTGATTCAAACATTACGCAAAGAATGTCTTGGTAATGGTGTGCAGATTTTTACTAATGCTGCCATTAACAGCCTTGAAAGAAACAATGACAAATGGATCTTAAACTCAAAAATCCGAGCAGAAATAATTATAAATGCTAGTGGTGCTTGGGCAGACGATATCGCCCGACTTGGAAATTTAAAGCCTAAAAATATTCAACCGTTTAAAAGATCAATGGCAAAGGTTGAAATAGATACAGGTCATAATTTGAGCTTTCTTCCGTTATTAGTCGGCAGTGATGATACTTGGTACGCCAAACCAGACGCCGGAAGCATGATAGTATCGCCAGCTGACTTTAGCCCTTGTGAACCGCACGATGCGTGGGCACATGAAGAAGATGTTGCTTTAGGAATTTATAATTTTGAAAAGATGATCGAAACAAAAGTTAAAAAGCTGACTTCAAATTGGGCTGGTTTAAGAAGCTTTGCTCCTGATCAGTCTTTGGTTATTGGTCCAGATGCTGAGGCAAATAATTTCTTCTGGCTCGCTGGACAGGGGGGATATGGGTTCCAAACATGCCTTGCGGCCAGTCAGATCGCTGAAGATCTTTTATTTAATCAGATCTCACAAGTTCCCAATAGTATAAGTGAGAAATTTTCACCCGATCGCTTTACATAAATTACTTCAAAAAAGTCGCAACAGATATAAAATTTAAGCAACAAAATTTAAAGAGATGCCAATGTTTAGTATAGAACACGAATTTGACTGTACAGTAATTACAATTCTCGACGAAGGAAGTAAGCAGTTAACAGAGGATATTACAGTTACAAATTTTCAAGAGTGCACAGTCTTAGAACAATATGATCCTATCAATGACCGTATAAATAAAATTACATTCTCAAACTCACAGATTTCTGACCTAGTAGCAGCAATACAGCTTCCAGAAGGCTTTTATTCTCGGTCAGCAAAAGAAAAGTAACAATCAAACTTCTTTTTCTACTTACATAAAACAGAGAATGTTCAAATGGTGACTTGCAAAAAGTGTTGAATCAAAATATATCGCCGTCATCAGCGGTGTGCACTACGCACTCCACCGGAAAATCATAGCGGGCCGCGGGCCCGTTTTTTTATGTTTGGAAAAAATGATAAACGAATTGATTGCTAAGTCAGCTATTGAAAAAAAACTATTGGAAATAATCAATCCCGTCATATCAGATATGGGGTTTGAATTAGTTCGTTTAAGATTAATGAGCAACAAAGAAATAACGTTGCAAATAATGGCTGCACGACCAAACGGATATATCAATGTTGACGAATGTGCGGAAATATCTACCGCTATCAGCGCTGTACTTGACGTAGAAGATCCAATTATAGATGCATATCATCTTGAGGTATCAAGTCCTGGTATTGATCGCCCACTCACCAGACTTAAAGATTTTGAAGAATTTGAAGGCTACGAAGCCAAGATAGAAACGGTTGACCTAATTGATGGTCGGAAAAGGTTCAGAGGAACATTGGCCGGGATCAATGGTTCAGAAATTTTAATTAATTTAGAAGAAGGCACTATTGGGCTGGAGTTTGACTGGCTTGCTGAAGCGAAACTTGTGTTAACTGATGATTTAATCAAAGAAATGCTTAAACAAAGAAAAATAAATCAAAATTTTGATGACAAAAAATTTGATGCAATTGAAACCGAACGGTTAGAGGAGATTGAATAATGGCCATAACTTCTGCAAATCAGCTTGAGCTTTTACAGACAGCGGAAGCTGTTGCTCGAGAAAAAATGATTGATCCAAGCTTAGTGGTAGAAGCGATGGAGGAAAGTCTCGCCCGTGCGGCTAAATCTAGATACGGATCCGAAATGGATATACGCGTTTCGATCGACAGAAAAACAGGTCGTGCAACGTTTACCCGTGTTCGTACGGTGGTCACTGAAGAAGAAGTAGAAAATTATCAGGCAGAAATGACTGTTGAACAGGCAAAGCAATATATGGAAAGTCCAGAGGTGGGGCAGCAATATATTGAAGAAATTCCCCCCGTAGATATGGGAAGAATTGCTGCTCAATCCGCAAAACAAGTTATTTTACAAAAGGTTCGTGAAGCAGAACGAGATCAGCAATATGAAGAATTTCAAGATAAGGCTGGAACTATAATTAATGGCGTCGTCAAGCGGGAAGAATATGGAAATGTGGTTGTAGATGTGGGACGCGGTGAGGCTATCCTTAGACGTACTGAAAAAATTGGGCGTGAAAGTTATCGTCCAAATGACAGGATCCGTTGTTATATCAAAGATGTAAGAAGAGAAACAAGAGGACCCCAAATATTTTTGTCTAGAACAGACCCTATGTTTATGGCTGAATTATTTAAAATGGAGGTACCAGAAATTTATGAAGGTATAATTGAAATAAAGTCCGTAGCTCGCGATCCTGGATCACGTGCTAAAATAGCTGTTTTCACGACTGATACCACAATTGATCCTGTCGGAGCTTGTGTCGGGATGCGGGGTAGCAGAGTTCAAGCCGTAGTAAACGAACTGCAGGGCGAGAAAATTGATATTATTCCATGGAATGAAGATCAACCAACGTTTTTAGTAAACGCACTCCAGCCTGCCGAAGTAAGCAAAGTTGTTTTAGATGAAGAAGCAGGTAAAATCGAGGTTGTCGTCCCAGAAGAGCAGCTTTCATTAGCGATAGGCCGTCGAGGACAAAACGTTCGCTTAGCAAGCCAACTAACAAATCTAGATATTGATATAATGACTGAAGCAGAAGAAAGCGCTCGAAGGCAGAAGGAGTTTGAAGAGCGCACCCAATTGTTTATCGAAACATTGGATTTGGATGAGTTTTTTGCCCAGTTGTTAGTTTCTGAAGGCTTTGCCAATTTGGAAGAAGTCGCATACGTGGAAATAGACGAATTACTCGTTATTGACGGCGTTGACGAAGATACCGCTCAGGAGCTTCAAACGCGTGCGAGAGAATTTCTTGAAGAACAAGCAAATAAGGCTCTGGAACACGCCAAAGAGCTTGGAGTTGAAGAAAGTCTTGTAAATTTTGAAGGATTATCACCCCAAATGCTCGAAGCATTGGCAGAAGATGGAATAAAAACTCTTGATGAGTTCGCCACCTGTGCTGACTGGGAGTTAGCCGGAGGCTGGACTACTGTTGATGGTGAAAGAGTAAAAGACGACGGAATACTTGAAAAGTTTGATGTAAGCTTGGAAGAAGCGCAAGATCTAGTGATGACAGCCCGTGTTATGTTGGGATGGGTTAACCCAGACGACCTTGCTCCGAGCAATGAGGATATTGAAGAGTAACCTATTATTATGAATTCTTCTGCAGAAAAATTTAAACCATCGGAACGAAAATGCATTGCCACAGGGCAGGTATTATCAAAGAGTGAACTGGTGCGCTTTGTTTTAGGCCCCAACAGCCTCATATATCCTGACCCTGAAAATAAGTTGCCCGGTAGAGGTATTTGGGTCAAAGCTGATCGTTCTGCCATTGTGACCGCAGAAAAAGGTCAGCTATTTTCTCGAGCTGCAAAACAAAGTGCACAATGTTTAGAAAATTTAGCTGAACAGGTAGAAAATTTGATAGCAAACCGTATCATTAAACTTATCGGCTTATCTAGAAAATCTGGTCAATGTATTTGTGGATATGAGAAAGTAAAAGATTGGCTAAAAAAAGATATTGCAAAAGTTTTAATTCAATCCAGCGATGGCTCCAATCGCGAAAAATCAAGGCTACGAACGCCTAATGACGGCAAATTCATAGGGTGGCTAAGCTCAAAAGAACTTGGGAAAGCCTTCGGGAGAGAAAATATTACCCACTGCGCACTAGCATCTGGTGGTTTAACTAAACGTATAGTAGAAGATGCTCAGCGCCTTAAAGGATTGCGCATCATAAAAGATCAAAATTCTTTTCGAAAGGATGAAACGTCTAAATGAGCGATAGTGATGGAAAAAAAACCTTAGGTGTCCGAAGTGGACCGCGGGCCAGTAACGTAAAGCAGAGCTTTAGTCATGGGCGCTCTAAGAATGTCGTCGTGGAGACGAAGCGAAAAAGAGTAGTTGTCCCAAAAGCTGGATTAACAAAGAGCGGTATTCAATCATCGAGTAAAAATGGCGGAAATGCTCTTCCCTCTGGTATCACAGATACAGAAATGGAGCGTCGGTTAAAAGCGCTTCAAGCCGCGAAAGCAAGAGAAGCGGACGAAGTTGCTCAACGCGAGGCCAGCGCGAAAGAACGAGAGCAAGAACGAGAGAAAAGACGGCTTGAACAGGAAAGCAAGCAACGCGAATTAAAAAAAGCTGAAGAAATTGAAACTGAAAAAGAGACCCAAGCTGAAGCTGCTAAACAACAAGCAGAGGAACTAGCTAAGAGGGCTGCTCTAGAGGCAAAAACTGCGACTAAAACGGAGGCTCCGCAACGAAGAGAATTTAGTGATCAAAAAACTGTGCGGCCGTCTTCCCCAAGTTCTAGGAAAAAAGACCGCGAAGGTGATGAAAGGTCTTCTGGACGTGGCCGTGGTGATGAAGGTAGGCGTTCTGGAAAGCTAACATTAAGCCAAGCTTTGGATGGCGGAGAGCGAAGTCATCAAAAATCCATGGCTGCTATGAAGAGGAAGCAAGAACGAGCCAGACAGAAAGCAATGGGTCAACCTCAAGAAAGAGAAAAAATTGTTAGAGACGTACAAGTTCCTGAAGCAATTATTGTTTCCGAGCTTGCTAACAGAATGGCAGAGAGATCTGCTGAAGTGGTAAAAGCATTGATGAAAATGGGTATGATGGTTACTCAAAACCAAATCATAGATGCAGATACTGCCGAACTAATAATTGAGGAGTTTGGGCATAAAATTGTTAGGGTTTCTGCTTCTGATGTGGAAGATGCAATAACTGAAATTGAAGACAAACCCGAAGACCTCAAGTCTCGACCTCCTGTAATCACAATTATGGGTCATGTTGATCACGGGAAAACCTCTCTCTTGGACTCAATAAGAAATGCCAAAGTTGTTTCTGGAGAGGCTGGAGGTATTACTCAGCATATCGGAGCTTATCAGGTTAAAACAAAAGATGGTGCGATTCTTTCATTTTTGGATACACCAGGTCACGCAGCTTTTACCTCAATGCGTTCAAGAGGTGCGCAAGTTACTGATATTGTAGTTCTAGTTGTAGCAGCAGATGACAGCGTAATGCCTCAAACAGTTGAAGCAATAAACCACGCTAAAGCCGCTGAAGTCCCGATGATAGTTGCGATAAATAAGTGTGATAAGCCAGAAGCAAACCCAGATAATGTGCGCACTGAGTTGTTACAGCATGAGGTAATCGTAGAAGCTATGTCTGGAGAAGTACAAGATGTAGAAGTGTCTGCGATAACTGGGAAGGGTCTTGATGAGTTATTAGAGGCGATCGCTTTACAAGCAGAAATTTTGGAGTTGAAGGCAAATAATAAGAGGGCAGCTCATGGAGCGGTTATTGAGGCCCAGTTAGATGTGGGACGGGGCCCTGTAGCTACCGTTCTTGTCCAAAATGGAACGTTGAAACAAGGCGATATTTTTGTTGTGGGAGAGCAATGGGGAAAAGTCCGGGCTTTAATCAATGACAAAAACGAGAGGGTCAAAGAAGCTGGGCCGTCAGTGCCTGTTGAAGTGCTGGGGTTGAATGGAACACCCGAAGCAGGGGATGTATTAAATGTAGTCGAAACAGAGGCGCAAGCTCGGGAGATTTCTGAGTATCGCGAAAACGCCGCCAAAGAAAAACGCGCTGCAGCTGGTGCCGGGACTTCACTTGAGCAACTCATGGCCAAAGCAAAAGAGGATGAAAACGTCACAGAAATGCCTATTCTTGTTAAGGCTGATGTTCAAGGTTCAGCTGAAGCTATTGTTCAAGCAATGGAAAAAATTGGTAACGAAGAAGTTAGAGTGCGAGTTTTACATTATGGAGTAGGAGCGATAACGGATACAGATGTCGGCTTGGCTGAAGCATCAGGCGCACCTGTTATGGGGTTTAATGTAAGAGCAAACGCTTCCGCAAGGAATTCTGCCAATCAAAAAGGTGTTGAAATTCGTTATTACTCCATAATTTACGATTTAGTTGATGATGTTAAAGCAGCAGCTTCTGGTCTACTATCAGCAGAAATTCGAGAAAATTTTATTGGTTATTCCAAAATCAAGGAAGTTTTCAAGGTATCTGGTGTTGGGAGAGTTGCTGGGTGCTTAGTTACAGAAGGAGTGGCCAAAAGAAGTGCTGGAGTCCGTTTGCTTCGTGACGACATTGTAATACATGAAGGTACATTAAAAACTCTGAAAAGATTTAAAGACGAAGTTCCCGAGGTCCAATCAGGACAAGAGTGTGGAATGGCTTTTGAAAATTATGAAGATATCCGTGCTGATGATGTTATAGAAATATTTGAGCGAGAAGAAATTGCTCGAAAGCTAGATTAAAATTTAAATCTTAATAGGCTCAAAAATTATATCCAGTCCCGCAGAATTGGGATCAAAGGAATATCAGCGGGAGGCATAGGATAATTTTTGAGTTCTTTGGAATCAACCCATTTTAATTCCTGGTTTTCTTTTGGAAGAGCAACTCCTTCCCACTTTCGACAAACAAATAATGGCATCAGTAAGTGAAACTCCTCGTATGCATGGCTTGCAAATGTCAATGGCGCCAAGCAACTATTCCAAGTCTTAATACCCAATTCTTCCGAAAGCTCTCGCACCAAAGCTTGTTCTGGTGTTTCCCCTGGCTCAACTTTGCCACCGGGAAACTCCCATAAACCAGCCATCGGCTTTCCATCTGGGCGCTTGGCGATCAGGATCCTACCATCCTTGTCTACCAAAGCGACTGCTGAAACCAAGACGGTTTTCATGAACGATAATCCGCATTAATACTTATATAATCGCTCGTAAAATCACAGGTCCAAAAAGTAGTATTTGCTTCTCCCAAACCTAAATCTACAGAAATTTTTATTGTAGTGTTTTTCATATATTGCGCTCCAAACTCCTCTGAATAATTAGGAGCTACCCAGCCGTTTTCTGCTACGAGAATGTCACCAAAAAAAATTTTTATTTTATCTCTTTCTGCCTGAGCACCAGATTTACCTATTGCCATAACAATTCTTCCCCAGTTGGGATCCTCACCCGCTATGGCAGTTTTAACCAAAGGAGAGTTCGCAATCGACTTTGCATGAGTTTTCGCGTCAATTTTATTTCTTGCATTGACAATATTTATTTCAACAAACTTTGATGCTCCTTCTCCATCCTTAACTACTTGATGTGCAAGATCAGTCATTAGAGAAGCCAAGCCTCGCGAGAAATTTTCATCATTCATTTCTATTTCTATGTATGATTTTCCGGTCGCAGCCATCAAAACAGTATCAGAAGTTGATGTGTCACCATCGACTGAAATTGAGTTGAAAGTGCTTTCATTTATTTCGGATAAATAAGACTGCAACGCGTCTTTTTTTACAGAGGCATCTGTAAAGATATACACTAACATTGTCGCCATGTTTGGAGCAATCATTCCTGAACCTTTGGCGATCCCCGCAATAGTGATTTCACCTTGATCAGTTAAAACCTTTCTTACAGAACCTTTGGGATACGTGTCTGTAGTCATAATTGCTTTTGCAGCTTCAAAAATATCTTGCTTAGTTTTGTAGGCAACCATTTTTCCTAATGCATCAATGATTAAATTATGAGGTAATTCCTCGCCAATTACGCCAGTTGAAGAAGAAAATACCCTAGACTGCGGTATGTTTAATAATTCTGCTACCATTGAAGTAATTGCTTCCACAGACACCTTTCCTCGAGATCCAGTAAATGCGTTAGCATTGCCTGAATTTACAACTATAGCGGCCCCAGACGAACTATCTCTTAGATGGATTTTCTCCTCACAATCGATAACCGCAAAGGATCTAGTAGAAGAAGATGTAAAAACACCAGCAATTTCTGTCCCAGGATCCAAAACTGCCAACATCACATCGCTTCTACCCTGATATTTAACGCCAGCAGATGCTGTTGAAAAATTTACCCCATTTATATTAGGAATATCTGGAAAACTAGCAGGCGCTAGCGGTGAAACCTTTTCTATTTTGGCCATTTATTACTCCAGCAACAAGATTTTGGGTTTTTAAATATTATTTTTGTCATAAATTTAACTATAAATTAATGATGTTTTTTTCGCTAGCGTTGACACTACTATGCGAGGACCTTAAATCGCTTACGAGTAGCGTGAAATAATAACCTAGTTACTAGTTTGAGTTTTAATATCAGGCAAGGCTATAAAAACGTATTTATGCAAGTTAAATAATTGGAGAAAAAATGCTGGGATTTGGAAAACTTGCAAGAGCAGCTTTTGGTTCGTCAAATGATCGAAAGATTAAAAGTATTAAGCTAATTGTTGACAAAATCAACTCACTTGAAGCTGATTTTGAAGAACTTGATGACGAGGCATTAATTAAAAAGACTGATGATTTAAAAGAACGTTACTCAAACGGAGAAACACTAGATTCTCTATTACCTGAAGCTTTTGCTAATTGTCGCGAAGCGGCAAAGCGTTCACTTGGACTGCGCGCATTTGACACTCAATTAATGGGTGGAATTTTTCTGCACCAAGGTAATATTTCAGAAATGAAAACAGGGGAAGGGAAAACTCTGGTTGCAACCTTTCCTGCTTATCTAAATGCCTTGGCAGGCAAAGGTGTTCATATCGTAACAGTAAACGATTATTTAGCAAAACGAGATGCAGATTGGATGTCAAAAGTCTATGGCGCAATCGGTATGTCAACTGGTGTCGTCCACCCAGAACAAACAGACGAAGACAAATTATCCGCTTACAAGTGCGATATAACTTACGCAACAAATAATGAGCTGGGCTTTGATTATCTCAGAGATAACATGAAAAGTGAAATCGACCAGATGAATCAAAAATATCACTATTTTGCGATAGTTGATGAAGTTGACAGCATTTTAATTGATGAGGCAAGAACTCCTCTTATTATTTCAGGACCCGCAGAAGATCGAAGTGAGATGTATCAAATTATTGATAAGTTAATTCCATCTTTAGAAGATACTCACTTCACAATTGACGAAAAAACAAGAGCCGTAACCTTTACTGATGAAGGTAACGATTATTTAGAAAAGATACTTCTATCAGAGGGTATATTACCGGATGGACAGTCGCTTTACGATCCCGAAAGTACGACTATTGTTCACCATGTTAATCAAGGCCTAAGAGCGCATAAATTATTCACAAAAGACAAAGATTATATAGTTAGATCTGACGAAATAGTATTAATTGATGAGTTTACTGGGCGTATGATGCCAGGACGTCGCCTTTCTGAGGGGCTTCATCAAGCGATAGAAGCGAAAGAGAACTGCTCAATACAATCAGAAAACGTAACCTTAGCCAGCGTAACGTTTCAAAATTATTTCCGCCTTTACGATAAATTATCTGGCATGACCGGAACAGCGGCAACCGAAGCCGAGGAATTTAAAGAAATTTATAAGCTAGGGGTAGTAGAAGTTCCTACCAATCGGCCTATTACCCGAATAGACGAAGACGACAAAGTTTATCGAACTACAGCAGAAAAATACTCAGCTATTATCGAAGAGATTAAGGAAGCAAACATCAAAGGCCAGCCAGTATTAGTAGGAACAACCTCGATAGAAAAATCTGAACTTTTATCAGATATGCTTAAGAAAGAAAAAGTAAAACACAACGTTTTAAATGCCAGACAACACGAACAAGAAGCTCAAATTGTTGGTGACGCTGGCAAGTTTGGAGCTGTAACAATAGCGACAAACATGGCTGGGCGAGGAACAGATATCCAACTTGGCGGTAATGTGGAAATGAAAGTACTCGAGTCTTTAGCAAAAAACCCAAATGAAGATCCTGAAAAATTAAGAACTGAAATTGAGTCTTCTCATTCTGGAGAAAGAGAAAAAGTTTTAAGTGCCGGTGGGCTATTTGTGCTTGCTACTGAGCGGCACGAGAGCCGTAGGATTGACAACCAGCTTCGTGGCCGATCAGGTCGTCAGGGTGATGCTGGTCGTTCTTCATTTTTTCTAAGTCTAGAGGACGACTTGATGCGGATTTTCGGATCTGAGCGTTTGGACAAAGTGCTTTCGACTTTAGGCATGGAAGAGGGTGAAGCAATCGTTCACCCCTGGGTCAATAAATCTTTGGAAAGAGCACAAGCTAAAGTTGAAGGACGTAATTTCGACATTAGAAAACAGTTGCTAAAATTTGACGACGTAATGAATGATCAAAGAAAAGCAATTTTTGAGCAACGCCTTGAGATTTTAAGGTCTACCGAGATCAATGAAATAATTGAAGATATGCGCGAAGAAGTTTTAGATGATGCCGTAGAGCTATATATGCCTACCAAAGCATACGCTGAGCAGTGGGAAACCGAAGAACTAAAGAATTACGTTAACGAAATTTTCAATTTAGATCTCCCAGTTGTTGAGTGGGCTGATGAAGATGGTGTTGATAATGAAGTTATTAGAGATCGAATAAGCAACGCAGCAGACGAATTTATGGATGGGAAAAATAAATCGTTTGGAACCGAAAATATGAGTAAAATCTGCAAACAAATTTTACTTCAAACAATTGATCGCAAATGGCGGGAACACCTACTTAAACTAGAGCATCTTAGAAGTGTTGTTAGTTTTCGCGGTTACGCACAAAGGGATCCATTAAATGAGTACAAAAATGAAGCATTTCAACTTTTTGAAAGTTTATTAGGCTCACTACGTCTAGATGTAACAAAACATATGGGGAAAGTTCGGCCGTTAACAGAGGAAGAGCAGAAGGCCATTGTTGAGCAGATGGTGTCCCAGCAGGAGCAAAATCAAAAAATTGAACAGCCTAAAACCAATGGGCTAGCAATAAACCGTAATCCTGAAAAAGGAATGCCAATAAATTGGCAAAGCACTGGGCGAAATGAAAAGTGCCCTTGCGGATCAGGTAAAAAGTTCAAACACTGTCATGGACGCTACATTTAAGTAATAAAAAACTTACTATGCTTTTAACCATTTTGCTTTTCAACTTTAAATACTTTTCCTGCTACTATCGAAAGTATAGCTGCGGCAAAACTAAACAGAGCACCCATCTTTGCAGCATCCTGAACAGGGCCAGCATCAAAGGCAACTGTTGCTACAAATAATGAAACTGTAAAGCCAATTGCTGATACAAAGCCTATGACAATTAAATCAATTAAGCGCATTCCTTCTGGCATTCCCAAACGCATTGGTGATGCCGCCAGCCACCCAAACAGAAAAATGCCAACAGGTTTTCCAATTATCAAACCAGCCAAAACTAACCAAGTTGCATCACCTATGGATGAAAATTCCACTCCAGCATTCAACAAGCCAAAGAAAAACAAAACTATTTCGACAGGATGCTTTAAAGCATGTTCTATCATGTTTAGTAAATCATGAGCATGTTCCTCAGCCGCGTCAAAAAACCCAAAGGCACGATCAGCATGCGGAATAGCAGGTACGATAGGTAATAAACCCAATGCTGGATGTAGACCAGCTTTCATAAAACCATACCAACTTATGCAACCACCCAACAAATAAGGCCAAAACGTTAAAAATTTCCTAACCAGCGTTGTGTATGGCCGATCATCTTTTCCGGCATCCATTCGATGTGGAAGCCAGTTGAATACAAAATATGTTAAAAAAGCCGCCGCGAATGAGACTAAGAGCCATGCAGGCGCTAGTTCACCCGAAGGATAAAAGATTGCTAAAATAATTAGACCGGCTGCGTCGTCCGCAATAGCTAAAAGAAGCAAAAATCTGACGGCAGGGTGTCCAGCACCAAAGACTATACGTCCAACCAAGTAACTGAATGCGATGTCAGTTGCTGTGGGTATAGCCCAGCCATTTTGAACAGCATTATAAGTATCAGAACCCAGAAAAGCTGCCAGACCCAAATATACTGCAATTGGACCAAACATGCCTCCAGCAGTTGCAACTAACGGTGTGGCTGCTTTTTTGCCCCGAAGGCTACCATCTTTTAAAATAATGGCTTCCCAAACCTCTTTTGCTGCTATGGCAAAAAAGAAAGCCATACCGATATCATTTACCAAATAATGAAAACTTAGGACATTTGTCGCGCCACCTGATGCAAAAGTATCGTACCCATCTCCATACGCCTTAGCCCAATACTTATAACTAGGTCCGAGCCAATCATTGAACCATAAAGGGTACTCCACAAGATGGTGATAACTATGAGGGTTCGTGTTTGCCCATATCAAAGCAATTAACGCCCCAAAAATCAAAAGAAGCGAGTAGTTAGTTAAAAAGTTCCAAACGCGATACATAAATTCCTCAACAAAATTCTGTTATTTGCAAATCCAAATAATACAAAAAAAATAGAACGGCAATTAAAACAAGCAAAATAAAAATTACTGCTCTAATTTTACTCTCAGCCCTCGTAAAATTGGTAATGTTTGCTTCAAATGATCTTTTCCTAAATCAGATACAACTTCATTCAATACAGGTGCAACTGCAGAGATAGCATTGTTGCGCGCCATTCTGCCCGATTGGCTAATGGCTACCTTTTTCTTACGGGCATCATCCCAATCAGGACGAATGTGTACATACCCAGACATTTCAAGACGCCTAAGGGTATTGGTCATCGCACCTCTGGTAACATGAAAGCTTTTTGCAAGTTGGGCTGGTGTTCTTTCAACATTTATGTGAGCTAAATGATTTAATACAGAAAAGTGCGATAATTCCATTCCTTTAGGTAATACTTTTGCCAGTTGTAATCTTAATAATTGATCAACCGTCAAAATTTCACTGAATAAAGAAATAGCAAGTGTGCTGTTATCATCACCCATTTTTATAAGTCTTTGACATTAGCTGGTGTGATATAATAGTCATTTATTACCTAGAATTTCGTCTAACTTACCATTTTGGTCTAATCCAAATAATTGCTCCCACCCACCAATATGATGCTGATTGATAAAAATCTGGGGTACCGTTTTGGATCCATTTGCTCGTTCAATCATAATCGGCTTCAGAGATGGCTCTTTCAAGACATCATACTCGTCGAAATCTAGACCCTTTTTGATCAACAAGTTTTTTGCAACAGTGCAAAAGCCACAAAGGGGTGAGGTATATATGTCAATTTTCATCGCTTAATAATTTTTCTTAATCAGTTCAATTATATGACCAACAGATACGCCATAATTTTATAGAAAACAATTATGGTCATGCTTATTATAAAAAAGAAACTTATCCTTTGAATATTTTATAGAATCTCTTTATCTCGACCCTATGGAAGATCGTGAAGAAATTATTGATAAGGAAGCCTTAGCAAGGAGCAGGCTGAGATCAGATAAGGAAGACAATTTTCTCCAAAAATTAGCTGTTCAGGAAATAAAAGATCGCTTGAAATTCATTAAAAAGCGTTTTGAAAAAATTTTGGTAATTTGTGGTAATCCTTATTACTGGCAAAAAACTTTTCGTGGAGCTGATTTTATTTCCGATGACGAAATATTAAAATTTCCGAGAACGGGATATGATTTAGTAATCCATGGCATGTCTTTGCATTATTCTAATGATCCCGTTGGTCAATTAATTCAGTGCCGATCATTTATGGAAAATGGCGGGTTGCTGCTTGGTATTTTCTTAGGTGGCCAGACTCTGAATGAACTTAGGGCCTCTATTGCTTCGGCAGAGATTGAATTAATGGGCGGTATTTCACCTAGAGTGCTACCAATGATAGATATTCGCGACGCTGGTTCTTTTCTAATGCGTTCAGGTTTTTCCTTACCAGTCGTAGACATTAGCGTGAGTGAAATAGATTATAAAAAACCATTAAACCTATTATATGACCTTCGTAAAATGGGTGAAACAAATGTTCAAAAACATCGTTTAAAAAAATTTTCGCATCGAAAACTCTTTGCTTTAGCATCTGATAAATATATCGAAAGCCAGAATTCAAAAAACAAGCGCATAAAAGCCACTTTTGAGTTCATTACCATAACTGGCTGGGCACCATCGCAAGACATACCAAAACCCCTTAAACGTGGCTCAGCAACAATGAGACTTGCTGATGCGCTCAATGTCAAAGAAGAAAAACTGAAAGATTGACCATTTCGCACAATGACTTACCTCATGAACATAGTTATAAGATAAGAGAAAACAGATAATGTTTGATGAAACAGTATCATTAACGATTCCCAAACATGCGGGAACGGATCACCCAAAAGTTCCTAAAAAGCGAATAGGAATTCTGCTAGCCAATTTAGGTACCCCAGATCACTATGATTATTGGTCAATGAGACGCTATTTATCAGAGTTTTTATCCGACAGACGTGTTATAGATTATTCTCCGTGGCTATGGCAGCCATTGCTACAATTGGTAATATTATCAATTCGCCCATCTAGGTCGGGTGCAGCCTATAAATCTATTTGGAATAATGAGGATAATGAAAGCCCTTTATTGACTATAACGAGAAATCAAGCACTCGAAATAAAGAAAGTCATGGAAAAGAAACATGGGCAGAAAATCAAAGTAGATTTTTGTATGCGTTATGGCAATCCTTCCACTCAATCTAAAGTAAGAGAGATGGTGAAAGACGGGTGTTCAAAAATTTTATTTTTCCCACTTTACCCTCACTATGCTGGCGCAACATCAGCAACAGCAACAGACCAGTTCTTTAGATCACTAATGAAAGAAAAGTGGCAACCCGCTGTTCGAGTAGTCGAGCCTTATTTTGAGCATCCGCTTTATATTGATGCTTTGGCAAGATCGGTAGAAGAAGCTTATACTTCGAAAAAAACCAAACCTGAAATTCTTGTTTGCAGTTATCATGGTGTCCCCAAAAGATACCTAATGCAAGGTGACCCATATCATTGCCAGTGTCAAAAAACTACTAGGTTGTTAAAGGAACGTCTTGGTTGGAAAAACACAGAAATTATTACCACTTTTCAATCTAAATTTGGGCCAGAGGAGTGGTTGAAACCTTACACAGTTGAAGAAGTCGCGAGACTTGTTGAAGAAGAAAAGAAAAAATCCATAGCAGTCATTGCCCCAGCTTTTTCTTCCGACTGCATCGAAACTTTGGAAGAGATAAATGAAGAAATTAAGGAAAGTTTTGAAGAAGCTGGAGGAGAAGAATTTACATATATACCATGTCTAAATGACAGCACAGCTCACATCGATGCACTTTCTTCTTTGATTGATAAAAATTTAAAAGGTTGGATAGACTAGCTCAAAAACCTTTATTTTTTTCTGAAGCAGCAATTCCTTTTTCAGAAAATAATTTGACTAAATTCCCAAGTTTCATGGCTTTTTCCGGATTAGATGCATTACCTTCAAGCCCACGCTTCTTAACTCCTTGAAGGATAGCGGCCATTCGAAAAAAAGCGAACGCCATATAAAATTCAAATTTATAAATACCGTTTAAACCTACATTTTCACAATAAGAATCAACAAATTCCTTATCTTCCATAAGGCCAAAGTCTTTTCTATTTATGTCTTTCAAACCGCGTCCCTCCAAACCAGTTGGCATTGACCACTGCATCAATACACTAGCTAGATCTGCAAAAGGATGTCCAATAGTTGAAAGTTCCCAATCTAATACCGCCACACAAGTACTTTTTTTGGGATCAAAAAGTAAATTATCTAAGCGGAAATCTCCATGAACTAGACATCGCTTTCCATCATCAGCCGGAACATTTTCTTCCAACCAAAGGATAAGTTGGTTCATACTATTAATTTGACCTGTTTCAGAGGATCGATATTGTTTCGTCCAACGAGTAATTTGCCTATTGAAATAGTCACCACCTGGACCGTAGTCAGAAAGACCAACTTCTACTAAATCAACTTTATGTATCCCAGCTAAAATATTGCTCATTTCTTCAAAGATTGAATAACGGCGATGCTTTGGGACCACATCTAACCGCGGATCCTCAAAACAAACACCTTCTAAATGTTCCATAATATAGAATTCTGTTCCCAAAATACTTACATCATCACAGTAAGCATACATCCGTGGAACTGGGATTGGGCTATTTTGTAGGGCCAATTGAACTCTATACTCCCTATCCACCGCATGTGCCGACTTTAATAAAATACCTTCTGGTTTTTTTCGAAGAACATATTTCTTTTTGGAGGTTTCGATTAAGTAAGTCGGGTTGGACTGACCAGAATTAAACTTTGTATACTTTGCAGGTCTATTAAAATTTTCAATATTAGTTTCAGCCCAATCTGATGTAGCTTTAAAATCTATTTGCGTGTTAGCCATCTTGACGATGACCTTCTGATAAATATTGCCTACCAATCCAGTGAGCTACTAAAGCTGGCTTTTCAAAATCCTCTATCTCAACTTCAACACGCCATGTCGTCGAAACTTCAAAGGGCCTAACTTCTCGAATATCAAAAAGCTCAAAACGCCCCCGAACCCTTGATCCAACTTTCACCGGGGATAGAAACCTTAGCTTATCAAAGCCATAGTTTACTCCTAATTTAGATCCTTCTATTGTAGGAATTGCATCATAATACATAGCAGAAAGTAGTGATACCGTTAAAAATCCATGTGCGATCGGTCCATTAAAAATTGTTTTTTTAGCGGCAGCTGGATCTATATGTATATATTGCCAATCCTCTGTTAAGTCAGCAAATTTATCTACCCTTGCTTGGTCAATGGTAAACCATCTCGAAACACCCACCTCTAAACCTAATTTTTTTTTAAGATTCTCAAAGTTCAGCAAATCAGTCCTCACCAAATATACTTGGTCCCGTTGAAACATTTATCCCGCCCGATATGGGTAATATAGCGCCAGTGACATATGAGCCACCTTTTCCACATAAAAATTGAATGGATGCAGCAATGTCGTCAGTTTGGCCTATACGATTTAGTGGGACCCTTTTTGAAACGCGCATTGTGCCCTTTGGGTCTCCTATCGCAAAATCGGTCATGTTGGATTGAAATGGACCAGGCGCAAGCGCGTTAACTGTTATGTTTTTTTCAGCCAGTTCCTTTGCTAAAATTCTAGTGATATGATGAACAGCAGATTTAGAGGCTGCATACGAATAAGCGCCATCACCCATTGGGATTTCACCCATTACACTACCTATATTCACAACACGCGACGGAAAATCTGACTTTGAAGAAGATGCTAACAACGGGACCAGTTTCTGAGTTAAATAAAATATAGCAGAGACATTTAGATTGAGAACTTTTGCCCAAGCATCGTAAGGAAAACTACTAAGATCTGACCCCCAGGTTCTGCCTGAATTATTAATTAAAATGTGTAATTCTGAATTTTTAGAATAGATTTCATCAATTATATTATTTATGCCAGCCTCACTACTCAAATCACCTCTAAAAGGTATAACCTTCCCCTCAAAGCCATAATTATTCAATTTTTGAGCTGCGTTTTGACAATTTTCTAATTTTCGAGAAACAATAAATACTTTTGCACCAGAGGAAATTAAACCCGCCGTTGCCATAAGGCCAATGCCGGTGGACCCTCCAGTAACTAGTGCCGTCTTTCCTTTAAGGGAAAACAAATTATTAGAAATCATTGCTTATCAATTTTAAAGTTCACTTTTGAGTTTATTCTTAAATTCTTTATAGTTAAATAAAAATTTTCTATGGTTGCTTGATCGTAAGCTAATAGTTATTTGAAATTAATGGGATCGTAAAAAAGGAAAACTAGTGACAAATTTCACCTATAGTAAAGATTTACCTGATAACCTTGATCTAGGCAAAATAGTTGCAGTTGATTGCGAAACTATGGGATTAAATCCTGGTCGCGACAGGCTTTGTGTAGTACAACTTTCATCTGGTGATGGGCACACGCATATCGTGCAAATAGAAAAAGATCAAACTAAAGCAGAGAACCTGACAAGATTGATAGAGAACAAAAATATACTAAAATTATTTCATTTTGGTCGCTTCGATATTGCTATTTTATATTCCACTTTTGGGCTTCTTGCTTCACCTGTTTATTGTACAAAAATAGCTAGTAAAATTGCGCGAACCTATACTGATCGTCATGGATTAAAAAATCTTCTTACAGAGCTTTTAGACATTGATATTTCCAAACAGCAGCAATCAAGTGACTGGGGAGCAAAAACTCTAAGTAAAGCTCAGATAGAATATGCTGCAACTGACGTTTTGCATTTGCACGCCTTGAGAGAAAAACTAAATGAAATACTAGAACGTGAAAATAGAGCTGATTTGGCTGAGGAATGTTTTAAATTCCTACCATTTCGCGCAGCCTTAGACATAAAGGGATGGAATGATATCGATATTTTTGAGCATTGAGATAAGCCTCTAAATGCCTTCAGTACAAATCAGTTATTCAAATACGATTTTTTACTTGAAGCTAGTTTTATTTTTTGCTGGCCTATTTGCCATCGTTTTAATTTTTTTGTCAGCAAAAAAATTTGAACTGAGCACAGAAGTTCCATTTGCCAAAGATATAAATGTAACGTCATTAAACGATGGGTTAACTAAACCTTTGCATTCATCAATAACCAATTCTGGTGATGTACTGCAAATCGCAGCCGAACAAATAGTTTCAACAAATAAAAAAGATACCGCACTAATGAAATCTGTTAGCTTTACAGTTTCTACTGATGAAGGTTCTGAAATATTATTGTCAGCAAAAAAAGCTATATTTAGCAAAGGTAATAAAAGTTTAACATTTAAGGAAAATGTTATCTTAAAAGCAGCTGACAAATTACGTCTCAATTCAAAAGAGATATACACTGCGCTTGATAGGACCTTGATCAAGGCCACGGGTCCAGTCAACGGTTCATTATCAAACACCAAGATTGATGCAGGGCAACTTGATATTTTTAGAGAAAGTGTTTCCGCTGACTTAGTTATAAGTTTTACTCAAGGTGTTAAAATGATATACGACAACAACTGATTTTTAAGGAATTCTATTGTGTCAAAATTTGTAAAGACCTTTTTTCTAACCATGTTGTTGGTTAGCGCAGCGTTTTCAGAGAATGCTGGTTTTGGTTCAATAGCTTCAGACCGAAACAAACCCATCCAATTCACTTCCGATAGTTTGATTTTCAATCAAAAAGATAATATTGCCGAATTATTTGATGAAGTAGAAATAATCCAAGGAAAATCGAAACTAAGTGCAGAACATGTCAAAGTTATTTACTCAAAAGCTGATAACAAATTAGAAAAAATTTTTGCTGAAGTTAATGTGGTTTTTAAAAGTGGCGAAGATATAGCTAAAGCAGAAAATGCTATTTATTCGTTTTCAGAGGATACTATTTCTTTGAGTGGGAATGCTCAGTTATTTCAAGGCTCCAATAGCATCCTCGCGGATCAAATCTTAATAAATACGAAAACCGGCCTAACTCAAATGTTGGGTAGCGTTAAAACAATCATATCTCCAAGTGCTAATTAAATGTCTTCTTTCAAAGTATTAAAATCAGAAACAGGTTTATCTGTTACCGGACTGAGGAAAAGCTATAAAAAGCGCACAGTTATACATGATATATCTCTCGAGCTTAGGAGGGGTGAGGTAGTGGCATTACTAGGACCAAATGGTTCTGGGAAAACGACGACATTTTATTCCATAGCCGGATTAACTTCATCAGATGGGGGCCAGGTAAAAATAGATGGTTTAGACATTACAACTATGCCCATGTATCGCCGAGCTAGAATGGGTTTGGCTTATTTGCCGCAAGAAACATCTATTTTTAGAGGTTTGAATGTTGAGGACAACATAAAATCAATACTTGATATCTCAACACCTGTAAAATCAGAACGGCAAGTAAAATTAGAAAAACTATTGTCAGATTTTCGGATAGGACACTTAAGACGAACTCATGCGCTTGCTTTGTCAGGCGGAGAACGTCGTCGAGTAGAAATCGCACGAGCCTTAGCTACAGACCCGAAGTATATACTTCTAGATGAACCTTTCGCCGGGGTTGATCCTGTATCCATAAATGATGTTCGTATGCTTGTTGCAGAATTGAAAAGTCAAGGTATAGGCGTTCTCATAACTGATCATAATGTACGAGATACTCTTAAAATTGTAGATAGAGCATATATTATGCATGATGGCCGGGTTATTGTGTCTGGAATACCTGAGGATGTTGTAAATAATGATAATGTGCGACGAGTCTATCTAGGGAAAGACTTTAATATCCAATAGGAAATATAAATTTTTTAGCTCATTTTCATTGACATAATTGCTGCAAAGTTCTTCAATAAAACTATAGGGCAATTAAGGTAGAAAATTTTTTTACTCAAGTAAAAAAATAAAAATACAAACCTCAAACGCTGAGAAATAAATGCCTTTAATTGCAATTTAAATAAACTTCGCCTCAAATGGCCGATGCAAGGATACTTATATGCAATACCAAATCTCAGGAATTCATATTGATGTTGGCGATGCTCTTCAAACGCATGTTAAGGGAGAGCTAAATGACGCTATTACAAAATATGCCGAGCGTCCAACAGACGCACAGATTGTTTTTTCAAAAAGTGGTCACGAGTTTGTTTGCGATGCAATAGTTCACTTATCGACTGGACTGACTGCACAAGCAAAAGCTTCAAAGGCGGAAATATATGCAGCTTTTGATGCATGTGCTGCAAAAGTGGAAAAACAACTACGCCGATATAAAAGAAAACTTAAAGGGCATCACAAAGATCGAAATCAATCTGTTGAATTTATTGATTCCACATCGTATATGGACGCATCAAAAGAGGGTCAAAAAGATTCGGCTATATTTCCAGAACCTTTAATAATTGCGGAGACAAACAAACAGTTTCCAGTTTTTTCTGCAAAAGAGGCTGCTGAAGAGTTAGAAAAATCTAAACTACCCTTTATTTTGTTTAAAAGTGAAGAAAAAAAAGGCGTAAATATATTATTTCGGCGTGAGGACGGCAATATAGGCTGGGTTCAACAAAGTTGAAATAAACGCTTTAAAGGATGTTCTAAAGAGTTAATTTAAATGGAATTTTCAAATCTGTTAAAACCAGAAGCGATTCGTATTTTTTCGTCTGTTTCGAGTAAAAAAAGGTTGCTACATGATTTGGCAGGAATTGCTGAAGCTTGTTATCATACCAATTATTCAAATACTGTTGAAGCATTGATTGAAAGAGAATCTCTTGGACCAACCGGCGTTGGGGGTGGAGTTGCGCTTCCTCATGCACGTTTAGAAAATTTAGATCACGTGGTGGGGGCTTTTATACTTTTGGAAAGTCCTGTTGAATTTGACGCTATTGATAGGCAACCTGTAGATATTATTTTCAGTCTTTTTGCTCCAAAATCTGCGGGCGTAGATCATCTAAAAGCCTTAGCGCTGGTGTCGCGCACCCTTCGCGAACAATCCATTGTTGCCAAGTTACGTTCCAATCCAGACCCAACAACTCTTTACACGATATTAACGGAACCGGCTAACGTGAAAGCCGCTTAAAAATTTGCGCATAATTTATTTTTAAAGAGCCTATTTCAATATCACGCTTTTTGACGCTGCTATGAAAAAAGGGTTTTTATAATTTGGTTTGCCGTATTTCAAAGGTTGCCTATCTTCAGCTTGTAAAACACTACCACCGGCCGCAGATAAAACCGCATGCCCTGCTGCTGTATCCCATTCCATAGTTGGCCCAAAACGTGGATAAAGATCTGCTTCACCTGCAGCTATCAAGCAAAACTTTAGAGAAGATCCCGCATTAACTAACTCTTTACACTGATATTTGGATATATATTCATCAGTTTTTTTATCGCGATGAGACTTGGAGGCCACAACTTTTAAAGCTGTATTATCAGAAGATGCAGTTTTAATCTTTTTTATTAAGCCCAATTTAGAAACACTAAAATACGCCATTTCCTCAACCGCTTCACCATTTTCATCTGTATAAAATAATCTTTGACGTGCTGGCGCGTAAACAATACCTCTTATCGGCTCTCCATTTGCCACTAGGGCTATATTTACGGTAAAGTCTCCTCTTCGCTTAATAAATTCCTTAGTTCCATCTAAAGGATCTACTATAAAAAAAACTGAGGCGCTTAAATCATGAGATTTGACTTGTTCTTCAGTTACGACTGGTACTTCTGGAAAATACTTTCTAAGACCCTTTGAAATAATCTCATCTGCTTTTTTATCAGCTGTAGTAACTGGGCTATCATCAGATTTCAGTAAAACTTCAAATGTACTACTTTTATATATATCCATAATCGCTTCGCCACTGGTGAGAGCTAAAGACCTGAAATTTTCACAAATTTTGGTATAATTCATATTATAAAGCCGGCCCCTCTAATTTTTTTGACAGTTTTATCGGAAATAATAATTTTCATTGAAAACTAGATAATTAAATCTCTAATTGTTTAAACTTAGACATTTTTTATGACATTTTATAAAAAATTTTCCTGTGTAAGCTTGCAGGTCGCTTTAAGCCTCCCTATATACCGCCTGTCAGAGCTTATGGTTTGAACCCCACTTGTCATCAATTGATACGATAGTTGGGAACATACTATACTATTAATGAGCATGTAAGCAAAAGGAACACAAAAATGGGTAAGGTTATTGGTATCGATTTAGGCACCACAAATAGCTGCGTAGCTTTAATGGACGGATCCCAACCAAGAGTAATCGAAAACGCAGAAGGGGCCAGAACCACTCCTTCGATTGTTGGTTTCACTGAAGATGAGCGTCTCGTTGGCCAACCTGCCAAAAGGCAAGCTGTAACGAACCCTAGCAATACTGTATTCGGGGCCAAACGTTTAATTGGACGTAGAATAGACGACCCTGACTTAGCAAAAGACAAAAAAAATCTACCGTTCTCCGTGGTAGATGGTGGAAATGGTGATGCTTGGGTCGAAGCGAAAGATGAAAAATATAGTCCCTCGCAAATATCCGCATTTACATTACAAAAAATGAAAGAAACCGCTGAAGGCTACCTGGGAGAGGATGTTACTGAGGCAGTAATAACAGTACCCGCTTATTTTAATGATGCGCAAAGGCAAGCAACAAAAGATGCTGGCAAAATTGCGGGTCTAGATGTTCTTAGAATCATAAATGAACCGACGGCTGCTGCATTAGCATACGGCTTAGATAAAAAAGAAACCAAAACTATCGCTGTGTATGACTTAGGCGGTGGGACGTTTGACGTGACTATTTTGGAAATAGATGACGGGCTGTTTGAGGTTAAATCTACTAATGGTGATACCTTTTTAGGTGGCGAAGATTTTGACATGCGGGTCGTAAATTATCTGGCTGACGAGTTTAAAAAGGGAAACAGCGTTGATTTGACTGCGGATAAAATGGCACTGCAACGTTTGAAAGAAGCAGCTGAAAAAGCAAAGATAGAACTTTCATCAGCTAATCAAACAGAGATAAATCAGCCTTTTATTTCTATGGATGGCAAAACAGGTCAACCTTTACATATGGTAATGAAATTGACCCGAGCTAAACTTGAGTCACTTGTAAGTGATCTAATAAAAGCTTCTATCAAGCCGTGCCAAGCAGCACTTAAGGATGCAGGCCTTTCTACCGATGATATTGATGAAATCGTTTTAGTCGGCGGAATGACAAGGATGCCAAAAGTAATTGAAGAAGTTACTAAATTTTTTGGTAAAGAGCCACATAAAGGCGTAAACCCAGACGAAGTGGTTGCAATGGGTGCGGCTATTCAAGCGGGTGTTCTTCAAGGGGATGTTAAAGACGTTGTACTACTTGACGTGACCCCACTATCACTTGGAATTGAAACATTAGGAGGTGTTTTTACAAGACTAATCGATAGAAATACAACTATTCCAACTAAAAAATCACAAGTGTTTTCAACTGCTGAAGATAATCAAAATGCAGTCACAATTCGCGTATTCCAAGGCGAACGAGAACTTGCAGCTGACAATAAAATACTTGGCCAATTTAACTTAGAAGAGATTGCGCCGGCACCGCGTGGTATGCCCCAAATCGAAGTTACCTTTGATATAGATGCAAACGGAATTGTTTCAGTTTCTGCAAAAGATAAAGGAACTGGTAAAGAACAAAAAATTACAATTCAAGCCTCAGGTGGCCTATCTGATGATGATATTGAGCAAATGGTAAAAGATGCGGAAGATAATGCAGAATCAGATAAAGAGCGTCGTGAACTCATAGAAGCCAAAAACCAGGCAGAAAGCTTGATACATTCAACTGAAAAATCCATGGAAGATCACTCTGATAAGGTAGATCCAACAACAATCGAGGCAATTGAACTAGCAATTTCTGCTCTTAAAGATGACCTTGAAACTGACAATGCCGGAAAAATTAAATCTGGTATTCAGAATGTTACTGATGCAGCTATGAAATTAGGGGAAGCTATCTATAAATCGAACCAAGAAAACGATGAAGATGCCGCGCCTTTTGATGCCAGCGATAACGCAGCGGCAAATGCCGACGACGATATTCTTGACGCTGATTTTGAAGATCTTGGCGACGAAAAAAATTAATCAGTTTTTAAAGCGAATTAACCAACCTGCGCAATTCAGGTTGGTTGATATTTTATAAGAGGGGCAATTACTATGTCAAAACGCGATTACTATGAAGTGTTGGGCATAAGTAAGGGTGCATCTTCCGAAGAAATTAAAAAAGCATTTCGAACTAAAGCGAAACAACTCCATCCAGATCGCAATTCAGACAATCCAAATGCGGAAGCTCAGTTCAAGGAGGCTAACGAAGCTTACGACATTTTAAAAGATGGCGAGAAAAAAGCTGCATACGATAGATATGGCCATGCTGCCTTTGAAGGCGGCATGGGGGGCGGAGGCGGAAGTGGATTCGGCGGTGGAGACTTTTCTAGTGCCTTTTCTGATGTTTTTGATGATCTCTTTGGTGACATGATGGGAGGCAGGAACAGCCGAAGTAGTTCAACGAGAGGTTCTGATCTCAGATACAACCTAAGAGTAACACTTGAAGAGGCCTATGCAGGCTTACAAAAAACCATAAATGTTCCCTCGACAGTTCAATGTATATCTTGCAACGGAACAGGGGCAGAAAGTGGCACAGAACCTACTACATGTCCTACGTGTTCGGGTATGGGAAAGGTGCGGGCTTCTCAAGGATTTTTTACTGTTGAACGCTCTTGCCCATCTTGTTCTGGCCTAGGACAAGTTATAAAAAACCCATGTAGATCATGCGGTGGGCAAGGCCGAACCAAGAAAGATCGGGCATTATCTGTAAATATTCCTGCTGGAGTAGAAACGGGAACTAGGATCAGACTTTCTGGTGAAGGCGAAGTTGGCGCACGTGGAGGAACTCAAGGAGACCTCTACATTTTTATCGATGTTGCACAGCATAAAATTTTTGAACGCGATGGTCACAACTTATTTTGCAGAGTACCAGTTTCCATGGCACGTGCAGCACTTGGAGGGGATATAGAGGTACCTACTTTAGATGGAGGCAGAAGTAGAGTTAAGGTACCATCCGGTAGCCAATCTGGAAGGCAGATGAGATTGCGGTCAAAAGGCATGCCCGCAATCAAATCAAATCAATACGGAGACATGTTTATTGAGCTCGCAGTAGAAACTCCCGTAAATTTAACATCGCGCCAAAAGGAACTTTTAAAAGAGTTTGAAGATCTTTCCGAAGATAACAACCCAGAGACGAACAACTTTTTTTCTTCGGTTAAGTCATTTTGGGACCAAATGAAGGGTTGAAAATAAATTTTGTGAATTCAAATTTTTTCGATAGCTAGAGCAATTCCCTGCCCACCTCCAATACACATGGTAATCAAAGCTCGTTTTCCATTTATCTTTTCGAGCTGGTATAGAGCCTTAAGTGTAATTATTGCTCCTGTAGCACCAACTGGATGACCTAATGCAATCGCGCCCCCATTTGGGTTCACAATAGCGGGGTCTAAATCAAGCCCCCTATTAACTGCAATTGCTTGCGCCGCAAAAGCCTCGTTACTTTCAATAACATCAAAATCCGAAACGACGAGACCAGTTTTTTTCAATAAGTTTTGCACTGCGGGAATTGGACCAACACCCATGACCTCGGGTCTAACACCAGCATGTCCATAACCTAAAATCCTAGCCTTGGGTTTTAAACCATATTTTTCAACAGAGTCCGCGGATGCCAAAACTAAGGCCGCAGCACCATCATTTATTCCAGATGCATTTCCAGCTGTTACTGTCCCTTCCTTTTCAAAAACTGGGCGCAAGGAAGCTAGATCGTCTAAAGTAGTAGTTTTGGGGTGCTCATCCTTTTCGAATGGTACCAAGTCCCTTTTTACTTTTATTTCTATTGGATTAATTTGGCTATCAAACAAATTATTTGACGCGGCCGATGCAGCTCTTTTTTGACTTTCTAAAGCAAACTCATCCTGCTCATAACGAGAAACATTTTGCTCCCGTGCAACATTCTCGGCTGTTACACCCATATGGCCGGTGCCAAAAGGACAATTCAATGCACCAAGCATCATGTCTAGTGTTTTAACATCACCCATTTTTGCTCCCCATCTCTGACCTTGCACCGAATAAGGAGATCGGCTCATATTCTCAGAGCCTCCCGCTACTCCAAAATTCGCATCCCCCAATGCAATAGATTGTATGACCGAAACAATAGCTTGAACTCCTGAACCACATAAACGATTAACATTCATAGCGGGGGTTTCTTCAGATATACCTGCTTCCAATGCGGCTACGCGGCTGAGATACATATCCCGAGGCTCTGTATTTATAACGTGACCAAATGCAACATGCCCGATCTGTTGACCCTCAACACCTGAACGTTCCATGGCAACTTTTGTTACAGAAGATGCTAAATCTATTGGTGTGGTATTAGCCAAAGACCCTCCAAATGTTCCAATTGGCGTCCTGGCTCCATCTAGAATGACAATATCTTGCATCTTTTGTCCCTTTGTTAAAATTAATTTGTTAGTCTATTTCGTAACATATTAATCATTTACGAAAGTAATTGTTAAATCTATTAAAGCCCCTGATCGACTTTCATGTTAAATTACCCCTTTTTATTTAATTTTATATTGTATTAATAAAGCATTCAATGTCTCACCATTGTAAATTGAGAAAGAAGTAAGAATGGACCTAACGTTTTTATCTTTTGGTCATGGATATACAGCCCAAGCTCTTACGCCACATCTAAACGAAAAAGGTTGGACAGTATTTGGAACTTCACGATCAAAAAATAACTTTTCTGATATCGAAAAGTCAGGGGCTATCCCAATTTTGTGGGGAGGCGATGAATTAAGATCCGTAATAAAGGAGGCAGCATTAGTACTTAGTTCAGTAGCACCCAAAGACGGAAATGATCCTGTTATTCAAATGTATGGAGAAGATCTGAAAGAAAATTCCAGCCAAATTAAATGGGCGGGATATCTATCCACAATCGGTGTTTATGGCGATACCAAGGGCGAATGGGTCAACGAAAGCTCACCCCTCAAACCCTCAACAAACCGAGGAATTGCAAGAGTAAACGCCGAAAAAAAATGGCTCGAAAATAGTTTTTTGCCTTCTCACATCTTTAGGCTGGGGGGTATTTACGGACCAAATCGAGGTCCATTTCAAAAAGTTTTACAAGGCAAAGCCGTAAAGATCATCAAGCCGGGGCAGGTTTTCAGCAGAATGCATATTCTCGATATTGTCCAAACACTTCTAGCTTCAATTTCACAACCAAAACCACATTCAATCTATAATCTCTGCGATGATAATCCAGCTCCTCCACAAGATGTACTTTCATATGCAGCAAAGCTTTTAAGTGTTGATCAACCGCCAACAGTTCAGTTTGAAGACGCTGATCTTTCGGAAATGGCTAGAAGTTTTTACGCTGAAAATAAACGAGTATCTAATCAATTAATTAAATCTGAGCTCGGTGTTGATTTAAATTACCCAGATTACAAAGTAGGCTTAGAAAGTCTCTTAGATCACGGTTATTAAGATTCTTACAAATTTGCCTGCTTGAAGTTTTCAAGACCAAGCAATGAAAGTACTAAATCTTCTATATTATTGGCATTCAGACCTGCTTGCTTATACATATCCTCTGGGCTCGACTGATCGATAAAAAAATCAGGTAAAAACATAGATCTGAATTTAAAGCCTTTATCAAATACACCATTTTCTAACAAAAAATGCTGAACATGGCTCCCAAAACCACCTATAGAACCCTCTTCAATGGTAATAATAGCTTCATGATTTTCCACTAAACTTATAATCAGTTGCTCGTCCAAAGGTTTTGCAAACCTAGCATCAACTATTGTTGGCTCGATACCCTTTAACTTTAAAATCTCTGATGCCTTTAAAACTTCGGAAAGTCTTGTTCCAAAGGAAAGCAACGCTACTGTATTTCCATTAGAAACAATTCTACCTTTACCAATTTCAAGTGGTTTTCCAATTGATGGTAAATCACATCCCACACCATTCCCACGAGGATAACGAAAAGCGATTGGGCCATCGCTATGGTTTACAGCAGTTGCAACCATATGCACTAACTCAGCCTCATCAGCTGCCGCCATAACAACCATATTGGGAAGGTTAGACATGAAAGCTATATCAAAACTACCAGCATGTGTTGGCCCATCGGCACCAACTAATCCTGCGCGATCTATTGCAAACCTTACTGGTAGGTTTTGCAAAGCGACGTCATGAACAATTTGATCATAACCTCTTTGCAAAAAAGTTGAGTATAATGCACAGAATGGCTTCATCCCGCCTGCAGCTAAAGCTGCTGAAAATGTTACAGCATGTTGTTCGGCTATCCCAACATCAAAACATCTACTTGGATATCTATCTCCAAATAAGTTCAATCCTGTTCCATCTGGCATTGCCGCTGTCACAGCGCATATTTTGGTATCATGGGCCGCGTGATTTAACAAACTATCGGCGAACACCTTGGTATAACTGGGTGCATTTGACTTGCTAGCTTTCTGCTTTCCCGTTAGCACATCAAATTTTCCAGTAGCATGGCCTTTATCCCTTGCAGTTTCGGCAGGCATATAGCCTTTTCCTTTTTTGGTAACGACATGCAATAAGATGGGACCATCTAATCTTTTTTGGACTGTTCGAAAAATAGGTAATAACTGATTTAAATCATGACCATCGATTGGTCCAAGATATGAAAACCCTAAAGCTTCGAAAATGGTATTTCCTACAGCCATTGACTTCAACAAACGTTTTGCCCTCTTAGCCCCTTCTTTAAAGGGTTCGGGTAAAAAACCTATAGCTCCCTTCGCTATTTGTCGAAAATCTTGGAAAGGTTCCTCTGCATAAAGCTGAGACAGGTATGATGACAAAGCTCCAACTGGTGGCGCGATGGACATTTCATTATCATTCAAAATAACTATTAGTCGCTTTTTCAAATGACCTGCATTATTCATAGCCTCATAGGCCATTCCTGCACTCATAGATCCGTCACCAATCACAGCAATCGTCTCGCCCAAACCGGTGTCACATGAACCTCCTAAGTCTCTCGCGGCTGCAAAACCCAAAGCAGCAGAAATTGAAGTTGAAGAATGTGCAGCACCAAAAGGATCATATTCACTTTCAGATCTTTTTGTAAAACCGCTCAGTCCATCTTTTTGTCGAAGTGTTCGAATGCGGCTTCGTCTTCCAGTCAAAATTTTATGTGGGTAACTTTGATGTGAAACATCCCATATTATCTTGTCTTTTGGCGCATCAAATACTGTATGCAATGCTACTGTTAGCTCAACTACCCCAAGACCAGCACCTAAGTGCCCTCCAGTTTCAGAAACAGCAGCAATAGTTTCTTGCCTCAACTCACTAGCAACTTGAAAAAGTTGCTCATCAGAAAATAACTTTAAGTCGCAAGGAGAGCTAATCTTGTCAAGAAATGGTGTGGAGGAGTTATTAGACATCTTTCGCTTTCAAACTAATAATCTCGCGAAATAACGAATTCGGCTGCTTGTTTCAAGACCTGTGATCGCTGGCCGTAAATTGAGATTGAGTCACATGCTTCATCGATTAAATCTCGAGCCTTTTTTTGAGCGCCGTCAATACCTAATAGTGATACAAAAGTCGCTTTATTGGCTGATGCATCTTTCATCAGTTTTTTGCCCGCTTTGATTTGATCTCCAGTCGCATCCAATAAGTCATCAGCTATTTGAAAAGCTAGTCCTACTGCTTTTGCATAATTTTCTAATGGTCGCACATTTTCGCTTGCCATATACGCACCCGCAGTCACGGCCCATAGAATAAGTGCGCCTGTTTTGCCCTGTTGCAACTTGATAATATCATTTAAACTTAACGAAGCAGCAGATTTTTCAGCAGAAATGTCTAGAGCTTGCCCTAGTACCATACCTTTCGCACCTGCTGCTTTCCCTAAATTATAGGCAAGCTTATTAGAATTTGGCACCACACTGTTTAGTGTTAGTTCGAAAGATAAAGCCTGTAAGGCATCCCCAACTAAAATTGCTGTCGCTACATCCCATTTTTTATGAACGGTTGGACGCCCCCGTCGCAAGTCATCATTATCCATGTCAGGCAAGTCATCATGGACTAACGAATATGTATGCATAGCCTCAATACCAGAAGCTGGCCATTTTGCTAAATCTGGATCTATGTCAAATAGAGAAGAACTTTCTAGCACAAAAAATGCCCTGAGTTTTTTACCCCCTTGAAGCGAGTAACGCATTGCATCAACTATTTTAACTTCAGAAAAATCTTTCAGATAGTTTGTTATTGTTTTTTCTACAATTTCTGCAGAAAAATCCAGACGATCTCTAAACATCAAAGGCCTTCTAGCGGTTTCGTTCCCGTTACTGAACCCTCTTCATCCAAAGTTATAGCTGCAACCTTTTGCTCAGCCTCCTTTAGCTTAGTTTCACATCGTTTTTTTAATTCTGCACCTTTTTCATAAAGAGAGATACTATCCTCAAGAGGAACGTCTCCTCTTTCTAGTTGTGTTACAATTCTTTCAAGCTCACTCATAGCCTGTTCAAAAGTCATTTCGGAAATAGGTGTATCAGTCATATCAGGCCTCACATAATTTCGTAACATGCGCTTTGACGGAATCTGCCAAAGCTTTTAAATCATAACCGCCCTCTAGTGTAGATACCAGCCGTCCTTCGCAGCATTCTTCTGCAATTTTACAAAGCCTTTCCGTCAACCAAGAGAAATCTGCCGTCGACCAATTTAGTTCTGCTAGAGGATCTGCTTCATGCGCGTCAAAACCCGCCGATATTAATATCAGATCAGGCTCAAATTTTCGTAATACTGGAAAAACTAGTGCTTCGTATTTTTGGCGCATAAGCTCACCAGTACTTCCTGGTGGTAACGGTATATTAACAATATTGTTGTAATGACCTTGCTCTTCCTCAGTTCCAGTTCCTGGCCAAAGGGGTATTTGCTGCGAGGTAAAAGTCAGGCAACGGCTTTCTTCCCAAAGTATCTCCTGAGTTCCATTTCCATGGTGAACATCGAAGTCAATAACCGCAACTTTTTTTAAACCATGAAAATCAAGTGCGTGCTTTACTCCAAGAGCAATGTTTCCAAAAAGACAAAACCCCATAGACGTTTGTGTTTCAGCATGGTGACCCGGAGGCCTGACAGCAACAAAAGCATTTTTGGCTTCGCCAGATAAAACTAAATCTACAGCACGTAAAACGCCCCCAGCAGCCCGGTAGGCAGCAGTCAGAGAGCCAGAAGAAATATGGGTGTCGCCATCCAAAGATTTAAACCCATTTTCAGGTAATGCCTCTTGCAAGTAATTGATATGCTCGCGAGGATGAATCCTAAGAATGTCATCGTCTGCTGCCATAGGTGCACTAGCCCGCAATAAGTTGATGTCTTTTAATGCTTCTAAAATATATTCCAACCTGGCTACTTGTTCTGGATGACCTGGCGGAGTTAAATGTTGCAGACATTCTTCATGCGTTACAAGTGCTGTTTTCTTCATCAAGAAATTAAGCCTTCGTTCATTAATTTTTCAAATGTCTCATCTAAAGCTTTTTTCGCTCGTTTAATCAGCAAATCAATTTCCAATTTTGTGATTATTAGTGGAGGTGAAATAATCATTCGGTCGCCGACGTGCCGCATTATAAGATTGTTTGCGAAGCATCTTTCCCTGCAAATATACCCAACTTTACCGGCATCTGATTTAAATGGGGAACGATTTTCTTTATTCGGGGTTAATGCTATAGAGCCCATCATGCCTACTATTTTTGCTTCTCCAACAAGTGGGTGCATACATAAGCCCTCCCACTCTTTTTTCAAATATGGCGCAACATCATTTTTTACATGCCCAATTATGTTTTCGTCCTCAATAATACGTAAATTTTCAAGCGCTACAGCTGCTGCCACAGGATGGCTCGAATACGTGTAGCCATGATTAAATTCATCCATAGCAATTACACTTTCAATTTCATCAGATACTATTGAACCGCCAATAGGTTGATACCCACTGCTTAAGCCCTTCGCTATTGTCATAATATCAGGTTTTATGTTTAAGGTTTGACTTCCAAACCAATTACCTGTTCGCCCAAAGCCACAAATTACTTCATCTGCAATCAAGAGTATTCCATAATGATCGCAAATGCGTTGGACTTCCGGCCAATAAGTATCCGGGGCAACAATTACACCGCCAGCACCTTGAACAGGTTCAGCTATGAAAGCTGCCACACGATCTACACCCAAAGATTTAATTTTTTCTTCCAGTTCTCGGGCGCACGCCAAACCAAAATCTTCTGGTGACAATTCACCACCTTCCGACCACCAATTAGGTTGATTGATATGGTGTATGTCAGGTATTGGCATGCCACCCTGATCATGCATTGCTGACATACCTCCCAATGATCCAGAGCCAACACTTGAGCCGTGATAAGCGTTCTTTCGACTAATAATAATTGATTTATTTGGCTTACCTTTCAAACCCCAGTAATGCCGAACCAACCTTATATTAGTATCATTGGCCTCCGATCCTGAACTGGCAAAAAATAAATGGTTTAAATCAAATGGAGCCAATTCAGCCAACTTTTCGGCCAATTCTATCGCTGGTAAATGTGTCGTTTGAAAAAATGTATTATAGTAAGATAGCTCTTTCATCTGACGTGCAGCTACTTCCGCAAGCTCATGACGCCCGTACCCTATATTAACGCACCATAGACCAGCCATGGCATCTAGTATTTCTTCTCCTTCTGAATCATATACAAAAACACCATTAGCACGCGTTATTACACGCGCACCTTTTTCGCCCAATTCTGCCTGTGCTGTGAACGGGTGCATATGGTGAGCAGCATCACGCATTTGAAGTTCTTTAGTTGGAAACTTATTTGATAGTAAATTCATAGGGTTGCCTCATAAGCTTTTAATTTAAATTTCGTAAGGAAACTTCTTTTAACTAGCATTGACAGAGCTTTTACTGACTGTAATTGTAAAAATTCATAAGACAATAAAGAAGTGGTATATGACCTCACAAAATTTTGATGGTAAAAATGACACCATTACCCCAGAGCAAGTACAATACTGGGATCAGAAACATCTGATCCATCCGTGGAGTGAATTCTCAGAAGATGGCTTTGACATGACGCAGGTCTCAAGAGCCGACGGAATATATCTTTATGACGCGCATGGAAATAAGTTAATTGACGGTCCGGGTGGCATGTGGTGCGTTAATATAGGATATGGGCGAAAAGAAATGGCAGATGCTATTTCCGAACAAATTATGAATATGACATATTCAAGTCCGTGGTTTACTACCAACGAACCCGCTGCAATGTTAGCTAAAGTTATAACTGAAAAAACGCCTGGTGACCTGAACCGTGTCTTTTTTTCAAATGGGGGCTCTGACGCTGTCGATACAGCTTTAAGATTTGTTCAATATCGAAATAACGTTATAGGCAAACCTCATAAAAAGAAGATATTGTGTAGGGAAAAAGGTTACCACGGATCGTCTTATCTGGCAGCGACAGTATCAGGAACCGGCCGAGAGCATGATCGACGATACATGGATACTCATCACGATCTTGCAATTATGCTACCCAACGTTAACCCATATATGCGTCTAGCTGGTACATCGGTGGAGGAATGGTGTAATGCGAAAATATCAGAGATGGAGGAAACAATTTTATCCATTGGACCTGATCAAATTGGTTGCTTCATCGCCGAACCGATCCTGGCTTCAGGAGGAGTAATCGTCCCACCTCCAGGTTACCACAAACGCTCGCTTGAGTTATGTAAAAAGCACGATATTGTTTACATTTCGGATGAAACAGTCACCGGTTTTGGCCGCTTGGGTCATTGGTTTGCATCAAAAGAAATTTTTGGCATTCAACCAGATATTATCACTTGCGCAAAAGGATTAACGTCAGGCTACCTCCCCATGGGCGCTGCTATAATATCTGAAAGCCTCATTGATAGCATAAAAAATAAAGACGGCTCTCAACCCTTTACGAATGGTTATACATATTCATGTCACCCAGTTGCAGCCAAGGCCGCTCTAACTAATATAGACATAATGTCAAAAGACAGAATTTTAGAACATGTGCGGAAGATATCACCCCATTTTCAAAACAGACTAAGAGATTTGGGCAAAAAATATGATATAATAGGAGATGCTCGAGGAGTAGGGCTTCTTGGGTGCTTGGAAGGCCTAGGCTCTAAAAACTCATCGCAAGAAGCTCGACTTAAGATTGATACCGAATTTGGTCAAATGATGGATGAAGCTTGCGAGAAACGCGGGCTACTGGTTAGGCCAATAATTAACATGTGTGTATTTTCGCCACCACTTATCATTACGCAAAGCGAGATAGATGATATGTTTGATATCCTAGAGGATGCTATCTTAGAGGTTCAAGAAAACTATAGTTAGATAATTGTTTGTTTACTTTTCCGATGATCAAGAATCATCAACACCAAACTATAGAATTTAATGACAAATTTACTCAGTAACGATTTCAAAAGGTTTTAATCAACAAAAAAGCTATACACGGGCTTTCAAATAGTCCAATCAGCTCTTAGGAAATGACAAGTATAGCCATTAGGATTTTTAACCAAGTAATCTTGGTGATAAGACTCAGCTTCCCAAAACTCTTCCGCTGGAGTTACTTTCGTAACAATTTTACCTGGCCATTTTTTTGAACTTTCGATATCAGAAATCATTTTAATAGCTTCTTCACGTTGCTCTGAAGAGGTGGTAAAAATGTGTGATCTATAGCTATCCCCAATATCGTTTCCTTGCCTATCAATGGTTGTGGGGTCATGAATTTGAAAAAAACATTCTAGCAATTCTCGATATGATACTCTCGATGGATCAAAAAAAATTTCAATTGCCTCGGCATGGCCAGTAGTTTCTGTGCAGACATCTTTGTAAGTTGGGTTTTTTAGGTGTCCACCAGTGTAACCAACACGAGTTTTCTCTACACCGGGAATTTTTCTCATCAAATCTTCAATACCCCAAAAACAACCACCAGCTAAAATTGCTATTTCCATTTTATTCTCCTATTAACTCCACAAACTTGCCATAACCCTCAGCCTCCATATCATTTAAATGTATAAATCGGAGGCTTGCCGAATTTATACAGTAACGGAGCCCACCTCTATCTTTAGGCCCGTCTGGAAAAACATGGCCTAGATGGCTATCGCCATGAGTCGAGCGCACCTCGGTTCTGGTCATCCCATGAGAAGTATCAGAAATCTCACTGACATAAGATGCTTCAACAGGTTTTGTAAAACTGGGCCATCCACAGCCGCTTTCATACTTATCATCCGATATAAAAAGTGGTTCACCAGAAACGATGTCGACATAAATACCAGGCTCTTTATTATACAAAAGTTTCCCAGTCCCAGGTCTTTCAGTACCGTTTTCCTGAGTTACCCAATATTCTTCTGGACTCAAAAGCGCGATTGCCTCTGAATTCTTGGTATAATTCATTGTAAACTCTCCAATTGTTATCATAAAATTTGGGGTAACTTTAATTAATTTCAATCCATGAAAGATAGTATATTTAAATTTGATAAAAATTGTATTTAACTTTAAGGCCTATTATACCCCAAATGAAGAATATTTTTTTGAAAGGAAGAGATATGAAAACAGCTAAAGACTATCTAAAAGAAGCAAATTCTGTCGTAGAAAAAATATCACCCGCTGAGGGGATAGAGCGGCATAACTCCGGTAATTTAGTAGTTGTAGATGTAAGAGACTCTTCGGCTTTTCCCGAAACAGGTACTGTTTTAGGCGCCTTGAGAATTCCTCGTGGAATAATAGAGTTTGCTGCCGATGATACACATCCCATGCACAACAGCGCTCTCCAAAAAGGCTCCGCAATAGGTATTATTTGCGCCGTGGGAGGCCAAGCAGCTCTTACGGCAAAAACAATGAAGGATATGGGTTTTGAAAATGTAGTTAACCTTGGAGGAATTAGTGATTGGGCTGAGGCTGGAGGACCAATGGAGAATTAAATCACAAAATTCTCTTTAGAATAGCCTTGCATGAATAGCAGCGCCGTTAAATCACCAAAGTTTATTCGGATATCGCATTTCTCTGCAACGGATGGTTTGGCGTGAAGAGCGACACCTGTACCAGCTTTACTCAACATATCTAAATCGTTGGCGCCATCACCAACCGCGATCACCTGTCTTGCAGATAGATTTAACTTACTCGCTATACGGTCTAATTGCTCGACTTTAGCCTTTTTGCCCAGTATTGGTTTTTTTACTTTCCCAGTTAATTTATTTTCGCTTGTTAGCAAAACATTCGCGTGATTTTCATCAAAGCCTAAGTAGGCAGAAACTTTCTCTGTAAACAAAGTAAAACCCCCTGAAACAAGAGCACTATAGCAACCATTAGACTTCATTGTTGATAAAAGAGTTGATGCCCCTGGCATAAAAGTTATTCGTTCTTTGAGAACTTTATCAATAATCTGCGTGGACAAACCCTTCAGCAATGCAACTCTCTCAGTTAAGGCTTCTTCAAAGTTTAATTTACCATTCATTGCTTCGGCTGTAATAAATTTCACCCGTTCGCCAATTCCAATTTCACTGGCAAGCTCATCTATGCATTCCTGCTGAATTATAGTGCTATCCATATCTGCAAGCAGAATAGATTTTTTACGCATTTTGTTTTCCTGGATCACCAAATCAATTTTCAGTTCTTGAAATTTTGACCACATAGACCAACGGTCAGTGGGAATTTTGGGGACTATAAATTCAGCAGCTTCTTCACTTGCAAGGTAAACATAGTCTTTAACTTCCCAGGCCTCACACAGATTTTTAACTAGTTTTGATTTCAATAGGCGGGATTTTGGAGGTGCAATTAGTGTAACTGCATACATGATTAAACTTTCATAGAGCCAAGGACCGAAGCCCTTTAATCTTTCTGCATATAACTAGGTTTTTACTGTTGTTAAAGGCAAGAATATCAATTAACCCAATAGTTGGGACACCTCTCCCCAACGAGAGGCGAATATCTGGAAGGGTAACAGACATGGATATTAAAAGACCGGTTACGCGGCCGGATAACGCATATTTTTCTTCAGGGCCCTGTGCCAAAAATCCCTTATTTGATTTAAATAAACTTTCTAATGCTCCACTTGGAAGATCCCATCGTGCTGCGGTTGGTAAAGCAAGGTTAAAATTAGCAATCGAAGAAACAAGAAATATACTCGAAATTCCGAGTGATTACAGAATTGCTATAGTACCCGCTTCGGACACAGGTGCTATCGAAATGGCAATGTGGTCTATGCTGGGCGCCAGAGCTGTAACCATGGTAGCCTGGGAAAGTTTTGGGGAGGGATGGGTGAACGATGTCATTAAACAACTCAGGCTAGATGCTAAAGTTTTTAATGCCGACTATGGTGACATCGTAAATATGGAAAACCTGGATTATGATACTGACATTGTATTTACCTGGAATGGCACCACCTCAGGCGTCTGCCTCAAGGATGGAAACGCAATACCAAATGACAGGTTAGGTCTCACAATTTGTGATGCAACCTCAGCTGCTTTTGCTATGGACTTACCTTGGGAAAAATTGGACGTTACAACCTTTAGTTGGCAAAAAGTCCTCGGCGGAGAAGCAGCACATGGCATGCTTATCCTTTCTCCAAGAGCGGCGCAACGATTGGAGAACTATACTCCTTCATGGCCCATTCCAAAGATATTTCGACTAACAAAAAATGGAAAACTTATCGAAGGAATTTTTGAAGGTGCAACAATTAATACACCCTCAATGCTTGCCGTAGAGGACTATCTACTTTCATTAGAATGGGCAAAAAGAATTGGTGGAAAAAATGGACTCATCAATAGAGCAAAAAGAAATTCCAAAGCCATTTGGGATTTTTGTGACAGTCGGGATTGGATAGAAAATCTAGCCGTTAATCCTTCCACACGATCTACGACTTCCGTCTGTCTGAAATTCAAAGACAGCCGAATTACTGACGGTCACTCCTTTGCAAATAAAATAGCAAAGCGGCTAGAAAATGAGAAAGTGGCTTTTGATATTGGGGCCTATAGAGATGCCCCACCAGGTCTTAGAATTTGGTGCGGAAGTACAGTGGAGACTTCGGATATAAAAAAAATGTTGCCTTGGATAGATTGGGCTTTTCATGAAGAAATTCAGGCCAGATTTTAACCCCAAAAATCACGAGTATTCACGAAATTAATTTCATAATTTAGTAAGGAAAATCCATTAAATGGCACCTAAAGTATTAGTATCAGACAAGTTAAGCGAAACAGCAGTTCAAATATTTATCGATCGCGGTATCCAAGTGGATTTTATGCCGGACTTGGGAAAAGACAAAGAAGCTTTGGCTAAAGCAATTGGAAACTACGACGGTTTGGCAATCCGGTCTGCAACAAAGGTAACTCCAACTATTTTAAAAAATGCCCATAAACTGAAAGTGATAGGTCGGGCTGGCATAGGAACCGATAACATTGATAAAGAAGCGGCCTCCAAACAGGGTATCGTCGTTATGAATACACCATTCGGAAATATGATAACTACCGCTGAACACGCGATAGCTATGATGTTCGCTGTTGCCAGGCAGATTCCGCAAGCAAGCGCATCAACTCATGCCGGCAAATGGGAAAAATCAAAATTTATAGGTGTCGAACTAACGGGAAAAACCTTGGGCGTAATTGGAGCAGGTAACATCGGAGGAATTGTTTGCGAGCGCGCCCGCAATTTAAAAATGAAAGTTTTGGCATATGATCCTTTTTTGTCCAAAGAAAAGGCGCTTGAAATGGGTATTGAAAAAATAGAAGGGTTAGAAGATTTACTGCCAAAAGCAGACTTCATAACCTTACATGTCCCGCTTACTGATATGACCAAAAATATTTTAAGCCGCAAAAATTTGGAAAAGACTAAGAAAGGTGTCCGAATTATTAATTGTGCAAGGGGTGGACTGATAGACGAAAGCGCTTTAGCAGATTTTTTAAAAAGTGGTCACGTGTCCGGAGCCGCTTTAGACGTTTTTGAAGAAGAACCTGCAAACAGCAATCCTCTTTTTAATTTACCTAATGTCGTTTGCACTCCCCACTTAGGTGCAGCAACAATTGAGGCCCAGGAAAACGTAGCCCTTCAAGTTGCCGAGCAAATGTCTAATTATCTTCTTGAGGGTGCTGTAGAAAATGCCCTCAACACGCCCTCGATGAGTGCAGAAGAAGCAAAGGTTATGGGTCCCTGGGTTAAATTATCACAATATTTGGGAAGTTTTGCTGGCCAGATGACTGATGAACCTGTCAAAGCTATCAATATATTATATGACGGCCTTGTTTCTAAAATGAATTTACCAGCGCTGAACAGCAGTGTGATTTCTGGAATTATGACAAAAGCCAACCCAGACGTAAACATGGTCTCCGCACCAATAATCGCGAAAGAGCGTGGCGTTAAAATCAGCACTACAAATCAAGATAAAGCTGGAGCCTTCGAGGGCTACATTAAAGTGACAGTCGTTACAGAAAAAAGAGAGCGCTCAGTGGCTGGCACTGTCTTTAGTGACGGAAAACCTCGTTTTATTCAAATTAAAGGTATCAACATCGATTCTGAAGTTGGCCCCCACATGCTGTATACAACAAATGAGGATGTTCCCGGTATTATTGGGATTCTAGGGAAAACACTTGGTGATAACGACGTTAATATTGCAAACTTTACTCTTGGGAGATCCCAAGCAGGGGGACAAGCGATCGCTTTATTGTATGTAGATAACCCGATCTCAGATACCGTTATTAGGGCGTTAAAAGCCACCGGTGTTTTCGGACAAGCGAAAGCATTAAATTTTGCAATTAACAATGCAAGAAGTTAGCAGCCTTGCACCCAATTAGCTTCTAAAAATTAAGCTAAAATTCAAACTGGTTTAAGCATTCTTCTTAATTCAACTCATCTGCAGATTTTATCAATAAGTATTGTTCATCTTGCATTTTTTCATAAATTTGTCCTAAAACCTAGTAATGTTTACGATAGCCGCCCTCTACCATTTTACGCGCTTTAAAAATCATTTAAAGTTACGTGATCCTCTACAAAAAAAGTGCGAAGGTTTAGGCATAAGTGGATCTCTTTTACTTGCGTCAGAAGGAATAAACGGCACGATTGCTGGAACATACGAAAACATAGAAAAAATACTTGTCTATATAAAAAAGATGCCAGGCTGTGCCGATTTAGAATACAAGACAAGTGTTTCAAAACTTCCACCGTTTCCTAGAATGAAAGTAAAATTAAAAAAAGAAATAGTTACTATGGGTCAGCCAAATATTGATCCCAAAGCCAGGGTTGGGCATTATATCGATCCATCTGACTGGAATACAGTGCTGCGTGATCCTGATGTCGTTGTGATCGATACACGTAATGAGTATGAGGTTGATATAGGTACATTTAAAGGTGCTATAAACCCCCAAACTAACTCGTTTAGAGAGTTCCCCGCTTGGTGGAAAAACAATAAAGCAAAATTCCAAAACAAACGTATCGCGATGTTTTGTACGGGAGGAATTCGCTGCGAGAAATCAACAAACTACCTTATTGGCCAAGGTGTTGAGAATGTCTCTCATTTGAAAGGTGGTATATTAAAATATTTAGAAGAAACGTCCAAAGACCAAAGTGAATGGGAGGGCGACTGCTTTGTATTTGATGCACGAGTATCCGTTGGGCACGAACTAAAAGAGGGCCCCCACAAATTATGTTATGCCTGCAGGCAACCTATACTGCCTGAAGATAAAGAACGTTCCGAATATGAACATGGTGTTTCGTGTCACAAGTGCAAAGACAAGACTACTGAAGCCGACAAAGGCCGATTCAGGGAACGGCAAAAACAAATCCAATTATCGCGAAAACGCGGTCAAAAGCACATGGCCGGATATGACGAAAATTAATTTATGGAGATTCTTGGACGCCCAGATGCTTCCACTAAAACATTTGCCTCTACGAAAACTGTACGGTTTTCTATGTCAGCCGTCTTTATCTCTCTATCAATATTCACAGTGACATTTTCTGCGCCAGCTTCTTTTGCTTTCTGAATACTCTTCTCAGTCAATTTTTCTTCTAATACCTTCAAGGCTTCCGCCTCACTAGTAAAATTGACAGGCTTTCCATCAAGATGAACAAGAAATTTCCCCTCAGAGGGAGAAGAAATCACCCCTGTTTCCCTCATAACTATCTTCCCGACAACGGCCCCGATAGCATTAGCCACGCCAGCATGTTGAGGTAAAATGACTTCACAATTTAATTTATCACCAACAGCAGGATAATAGGTTGGTGCGGAAGCTCCTAGACCTATAATTTTTTTATCAATCCCAACATTTACTTTTATTAAATCATTATACCCCGCAAGACCAAACTGGGTCAGAGGATGTTTAGCTAGAACATGTGGCTTATCTCCAAAATCGACCTTTTCTTCTGAAAATGCCATTTCCAATATAGAGTTACTTGTCTGCTCTGTAAGCTGGCAAACTATTCTTTCAGCCATTTGTGAAGTTGAGTCAGCTAAAAGCTCCCCAGATCCACCACGGCGTCGGGCAAAAAGATCGACAGCCTTTATCGCTGCATTTTTATCCCAGGCATTTGATTTGCCGAGGACATGACTAGCATCAGAAGGGGTTAAAGCTGAAATTTGAACAACGCCCATAGAGACTAATTTAACTACAGATTGCAAATCTAAGCGAGATTTAACCACCTCGCTCATGGGATAGAATTGTTCACCAATTCTCCTGTAAACTTTATCATCGCGCTCAGATAATACTGGTTCTGTTGAGGCCCTCGTTCTTCTTATAAATCGTGCATCAAAATCATTTGGTGTTTCATTTTTGAGTTGACTATCTAAGGTTTGATGAATTGACTCTGGTTCAATTGCTGCGGCCAAAGAAATTGGTATTACTCTTTTAGGGCCCAAAGAAATATCTCCACCTAAACCCTCTAAATGCAATTTTACCTCACTGTCACCACCTAATCCAAACGTATACATGGCTACTGCTTCTACCATGGTTCTGTACGGGCCAACACTTGCCCCTCGCGGGTCAATAGCAGGCTTTCCTCCCCTTAGAACAGCTATGTCAGTTGTTGTGCCTCCGATATCTGAGATAATTGCCTCTGTTTCGCCTGTTAACCATCTTGCCCCAACAATTGAAGCAGCTGGCCCACTCAAAATGGTTTCAATCGGTTTTTCGCTTGCTTGTGCTGCACTAATTAAAGCGCCATCCCCTCTTACAACCATCAAAGGTGCTAAAATTCCAAGGCTCTTTATGATATCTTCAGCTTTTATAATCAGCAAATCTATTAGAGCAATTAATCGAGCATTTAAAATTGCTGTCAAAGCTCTCTTTGGGCCATTGAGTTTAGCCGAAAGTTGGTGGGATAAACTCACAGGTTTATCTGTCAATTTGCGAATAATTTCTGCAGCTTCTAATTCATGCTCTGGGTTCCTTACTGCAAATTGTGAACAAATTGCGTAAGCAGAAACACCTTTAATTTCGGATATCCACCTCGACAATTTGTTTTTTTCAAGCGGGCTTTTTTCAAAACCTGCATAATTATGACCACCCCCAATAACTAAAAAAGGATCCCCTTTCAGTGCATCAAAAATTGAATGCTTCTCAATATCACTATCCTTAAAACCAATCATGATTAGTGCGACTCTATCTCCTTGTCCCTCAACTAAAGCATTAGTTGCTAAAGTAGTTGACAGAGAAACTAGAGAGATTTTTTCTGGTGCTGTATTTCTCTGTTTTACCGCTTTTTGTATTGCTGATCCAATCCCCAACGATAAATCGCTGTGAGTTGTTAGGGCCTTAGCAAAAGCAATAACACGTTCCTCATCTTCTAGAATAACCGCATCAGTATAAGTACCACCAGTGTCAACGCCTAAAATAAATGACATTTTTATTCCTTAAGCTCTTTTAAAATCACTTAATTTATTATTCGGGAAAGGTCTGTTCATTTGCGGCAGGTTTTATCCGTTTAGTTCCCTTTTTGCCCATTGCGCAGCATCTGCAACAAC
>JBJLGF010000029.1:0-7724 GCA_045564975.1 Paracoccaceae bacterium | reverse complement strand
CAATTTCTGGTTTGCTGGTCTTTACTCTTGTGGATGGACTGGGAAGTTTTCTAGATGACTATTCAAATAGTGCAACAAATATGGGTGCTAGAGGTGGTCTAGGTGCATTTTTGTATTTAGAAGTACTTGACGCTAGTTTCTCATTTGATGGTGTCATTGGAGCTTTTGCTTTAACAACAAACATTATTTTGATAGCTATAGGTCTTGGAATTGGTGCGATGTATGTCCGCGCGATGACTATAATGTTGGTCGAAAAAGGAACGCTACAGCAGTTTAGATATCTTGAGCATGGTGCGTTTTATTCAATTTTTGCTCTTTCCATAATTATGTTTGCACAATCTGTCATTGAAGTTCCTGAAACTATCACTGGAGCTATTGGAGCAATAATCATCGGATTATCTCTATATTCATCCGTTCGCTATAACAAAAAAGAGCAGTCGCTCTAAACAGGAGACACAAATATGTCACGAACATACCTGAAGAAGGCACAACTTACACCAAAATCTAATGCCTCAGAGGTCCATGAAACGGTAAAAAATATTCTTACAGATATAGAAGCTGGTGGTGATGAAAAGGCTAAAGAGTATGCCTCAAAATTTGACCAGTACCAAGGGAATATAATTTTAACAGATGAAGAAATAAAGGCAGCAAGTGAGTTAGTTCCGGCTAAGCTAAAAAAAGATATAGAGTTTGCGCATGATAATGTGAAACGGTTTGCAGAAAAGCAGAAAGAAACATTAAAGAACACTGAAATTGAGATTCATCCTGGATTTGTTACAGGCCAAAAAGTCATCCCGGTCGATGCAGCTGGTTGTTATGTTCCTGGTGGTCGCTATAGTCATATTGCTAGTGCCATTATGACTGTGACAACTGCGAAAGTTGCAGGATGTAAGTTCATAACTGCTTGTTCACCGCCAAAACCGAATGTTGGTGTTGCTCCCGCCATTGTTTACGCCGCACATGTCTGTGGTGCTGACAAAATAATAGCCATGGGTGGTGTTCAGGGGATTGCCTCTATGACATATGGATTATTTGGACTGCCGCAGGCCAATATTCTAGTGGGTCCCGGCAACCAATTTGTTGCGGAAGCAAAACGGATTCTATTTGGGCGAGTGGGAATAGATATGATAGCGGGGCCCACGGATAGTTTGATTTTGGCAGATGAAACTGCTGATTCATTTATTGTAGCTACAGATTTAGTTTCGCAAGCCGAACATGGTTATAATTCACCTGTCTGGTTGGTTACTGACAATGAAGCTTTAGCAAGTAAAGTCATGAACTTAGTTCCAGAGTTAATAGATGATCTTCCTGAAACTAATCGTGATAATGCAGCTGCGGCTTGGAGGGATTACGCTGAAGTAATTGTTTGCGAAAATAGAGAAGAAATGGCTGCTTGCTCTGATGAATATGCGCCTGAACACCTTACAGTTCAGGCTGGTGATCTTGATTGGTGGCTTGAGCGTCTGACCTGTTATGGTTCATTATTTTTGGGTGAGGAAACAACTGTTTCTTATGGTGATAAAGCTGCAGGTACAAATCATGTTTTGCCCACCTCGCGTGCCGCTAATTACACTGGTGGTTTGAGCGTCCACAAATATATGAAAATAGTCACATATCAAAGAGCAACAAGGGAGGGGTCAAAATCGATTGCTGAAGCTACAGCTAGGATCTCTAGGTTGGAGGGAATGGAAGGTCATGCAAGAGCTGCGGATGTCCGCTTGGCTAAGTTTTTTCCTAATGAGGAGTTTGATTTAACTGCTAATGGATAGATTTGATTCATTATTTAACCTGTCGGAAAAAGTTGCTGTTGTGACGGGTGCAAGTTCTGGACTGGGTCGTCGCGCAGCTGAGGTGCTTGCGTTGGCTGGGGCTAAAGTTATTGGAGTGGCTCGGCGAAAAGAGGTCTTGGAAAATTTAGCTTTGGAATTGGGAGAAAATTTTTCTTACATATCTGCTGATATTTCTGATCGTAGTCTCTTGAAAGACTTGAGTTTAGAAATAAACAGCAAGTTTGGTCCAGCAGATATTCTAGTTCATGCGGCTGGAGTTAATACTCGGCAAACAGCTGATGAAGTAACTGATCTTGGATGGGATCAAACGATTTCATTAAATCTCTCAACCCCATTTTTTTTATCCCAACTTCTTGTTCCTGAAATGAAAAAGAAAGGCTGGGGAAGGATTGTAAATTTTGCATCAGTACAAACCACTAGGGCATTTCCCGGTGGAATAGCATATGGTGCCTCAAAAGGTGCAATAGGACAGCTTACAAGAGCAATGGCCGAAGCCTGGTCGTCCCATGGTATTTGTGTGAATGCCATTGGTCCAGGTTTTTTTCCTACAGAATTAACTCAAGTAGTTTTTGAAGATGCAGCACGATCCAAGAGAAATGCTGATCAGACCTGTATTGGCAGAAATGGTAAGATGGAGGATCTAGATGGTCCTTTGCTTTTTCTTTGTTCTGAGGCTTCCAGTTATGTTACGGGTCAAGTTCTCATGGTTGATGGGGGTTTCACAGCAAAATGAAGGCACTTGTTTATATCGGAGAGGAAAAATTAGATTTCCGTGAAGCCGCCGACCCGGTTGTAAACTCTGGCGAGCAATTAATAAAAGTTGATAGCGCCGGCATCTGTGGTTCTGATATGCACGCTTACCTTGGCCATGATGAGCGCAGGCCTGCTCCTTTGATATTAGGTCATGAAGCATCTGGTATAATTTTGGGTGGAGATCGTGATGGTGAAAGAGTTACGATTAATCCGCTTGTAACCTGTAAGAAATGCCAAGCATGCCAGGCTGGACGTGAAAATATATGTCCAAACCGCCAAATCATCTCAATGGCTCCACGCGAGGGCACTTTTGCAGAGCTGGTATCAGTTCCCGAAACAAATTTAGTAAAGGTACCCTCTCACGTTTCTTTAGATAAAGCGGCTTTAACAGAACCGTTAGCTGTCAGTTGGCACGCTGCTAAATTGGCTCTAGAGGCTCTACATCCGAGTATGGATAGAAACGTATTGATTGTAGGAGGAGGTGCGATTGGCTTGGCATCCGCTTTAGCGTTCAAGGCGATGGAAACTGAAAAAATTGTAATAGTGGAACCAAATTCTATTCGTAGAAAATATCTTAATAATAAATGTAACGTAATTGCGGTTGAAAAAGTTGATCAGTTTTTTTCTGTTGTAGTAGATGCTGTGGGCTTTAAACAAACTCGTGAACTGGCATCTGCTAAAGTATTCCCGGGCGGAGTCATTACGCATATAGGATTAGGTGAAGATACTGGTGGAATCGATGTAAGGCGACTAACCCTGCAAGAAATTAACTTCATTGGAACTTATACGTATACAGCAGAGGATTTTAGAAATACTGCTCAAGCGATTTTTGATGGTCGCTTAGGTCTGTTAGATTGGATTGAAAGAAGACCACTGTCAGAAGGAAATAGAGCTTTTAAAGAGATTAGAGAGGGTAAAATAGCCTCTCCAAAGATTTTACTTAGTCCAAATGATTAATAAAAACAGGAGAAAAATATGTCGAATATACCGCATCTTTTAGTGCACGATCATGAAGATAATGTTGGTGTTGTTGTGGTTGAGGGCTTAACTGCAGGAACTGAAATGTTTTGCTGCGTTACGCACGATAATTCAACCTTTACGCTTACTGCGGGTGCAGATGTACCGATTGGGCACAAGATAGCTCTAAAAGATTTAAAGGACGGTGATACTGCAGTTAAATATGGGGAAGATATTGGCAAAATAATAGCTGATATCCCTAAAGGCGGACACGTTCATACACACAATTGCAAAACCAAACGCTGGTAAGGAAAGAAAAATGGCATCAAAATATTCAAATATAACAGTTAAGGGTTTTCGTAGAGAAAACGGGCGCGTTGGTGTAAGGAACCATGTTTTAATACTACCAGTCGACGATATTTCAAACGCAGCATGTGAAGCTGTCGCCAATAATGTAAAAGGTACTATGGCAATTCCTCATGCTTATGGGCGGTTGCAATTTGGGGAAGATTTGGAAGTACATTTTCGTACAATGATCGGTACAGGCAGCAATGCGAATGTTCATTCAGTTGTTGTAATTGGAATTGAACCTGATTGGACAAAACGAATTGCTGATGGAATTCGTGAGACTGGTAAAGAAGTTGCTGAATTCTCAATTGAGCAAAAAGGTGATTTTGAAACTATAAGAGCGGCTAGCTGGGCTGCAAAAGACTTTGTTCATAAAGCGACTGAGGTACAACGAGAAGAATGTTCTATTTCAGAAGTCTGGGTTTCTACAAAATGTGGTGAGAGTGATACGACGACTGGCCTGGGTTCATGTCCCACGGTTGGCAACATGTATGACAAGCTTTTACCAGAAGGAATTACTGGATTTTTCGGGGAAACATCAGAAATCACTGGTGCTGAGCATATTTGTCAAAAACGTGCCATTAATGAGGAAGTTGGCGAGCGTTGGTATAAGATGTGGAAGGCTTACCAAGATGATGTTATTTTCGCCCATCAAACAGATGATCTTTCTGATAGTCAGCCGACCAAAGGTAACATACTTGGTGGCTTAACTACGATTGAAGAAAAAGCCTTGGGTAATTTAGAAAAAATTGGCAGAACGTCTCAATACATAGATATTTTAGATCCTGCAGAACAACCCAATTCTGGAAAAGGTTTGTATTTTATGGATAGCTCATCAGCAGCTGCAGAATGTGTGACCCTTATGGCAGCAGGCGGGGCTGTTATACATACATTTCCAACAGGGCAGGGCAACGTAGTAGGAAACCCGATTGTACCTGTAATTAAAATAACAGCTAATCCAAGAACTGTGAGAACCATGGGCGAACATATTGATGTTGACGTGTCTGGAATTCTTCGGCGAGATCAAACAATCGACGAAGCAGGAGATGCTCTCATAGATATGATCCGAAGAACAGCCAATGGTAGAAACACTGCCGCAGAAGCACTTGGTCATCGTGAATTTTCTATGACAAAACTTTATAGAAGTGCTTAGATGAGTTAAATTTGGTGGCTGCTTTGCAGCCACTAATTAACGAGAGGTTTCAAATGTCTTTAGAGACCAGGGTATCTATTGCTGAAGCTGAACAATTAGTAAAAGAAGTTTTTCTTAGAAACGGTGTAACAGAAGCCGTTGCCATGTCAGTTTCAGCCGCTCTCGTGGCAGCCGAGGCCGAGGGACAAGTTGGCCATGGATTTTCGCGAGTGAAAGATTACATTGCTCAAGTTAAATCAAAAAAAATCAATATAAATGCTAAAGTTAAAATAGAACATCCCAAGCCAACGTCTATATCAATAGATGCTGATTATGGCTTTGCATATCCTGCTCTTGATCAGGCTATTTCTGAGGGCGCTCTAGTTGCAAAAGAATACGGGAGTGCGATTGTATCAATTTTCAATTCGCATCACTGTGGGGCTCTTTCTATACAGGTCGAAAAAATAGCTAATCGCGGTCTCATAGGTTTGATGATGGCTAATACACCCAAAGCAATTGCGCCTTGGGGTGGTAAGGAGCCATTTTTTGGAACCAACCCAATAGCTTTTGCAGTTCCAAGAAAAGAAAAAGATCCATTAGTTATAGATTTATCTTTATCCAAGGTTGCCCGCGGGAAAATAATGCATGCAAAAAAGGTAAATAATAAAATACCTGAAGGGTGGGCGTTGGACAATTCAGGAAATCCAACTACTGATCCTGATCAAGCCTTAAAAGGGTCAATGTTACCGATTGGTGAGGCTAAAGGAAGTGCTTTGGCGCTTATGGTTGAAATATTAGCCGCCACCCTTTCTGGAGGAACGCAAAGTAACGAAGCTAGTTCGTTTTTGAACTCGGAAGGTGGACCACCAGGTGTTGGTCAATTTCTATTACTTATGAGTCCTGGAAAAAACAGTGATTCATTTTTAGCTCAGCTTGAAAAGTTGTTGAACAGCATTGAAGAAATGGAGGGAATTCGTCTGCCAGGAGACCGAAGACTTCGCGCACGAAAAGAGATCTTAAGATTAGGAATACAGGTCCCTGAGTTTCTATAAAATCATTACTGTTTAAAGACATATGTGAGAATTCACTTGCCCTTACTTCAGTTGCTATTAAAGTCCTGGGTTACCAAGAAGTTATTCACTTCTTAAAATGGGAGGTAAAAAATGAAAATGTATAAATTTACTAGACGTGCAGCTATTGCTGCGTCTGCTGCTCTTATGATGGCTGGTCCATTATACGCAGGTGGGCATCAAGTAGTCGAAAGTATCCACTTTCTAATTCCTGGTGGAGCAGGCGGTGGCTGGGATGGAACAGCAAGAGGTACTGGAGAAGCACTTACTGGTGCAGGTCTGGTAGGAAGTGCATCATATGAAAATATGTCTGGTGGCGGTGGCGGTAAAGCTATTGGCTATCTTATCGAAAATGCTGATAGTTCGCATGGCACTCTAATGGTAAATTCAACACCTATCGTAATTCGTTCTTTGACAGGTGTGTTCCCTCATAATTTCCGTGATCTTACCCTAGTTTCCGGAACAATTGGAGATTATGCAGCTCTAGTCGTAAATGCGGATAGCAACTTAAGTTCAATGAGTGATTTGATAAAGGCCTATGATTCAGATCCATCTGGAACGGCTATCGGCGGTGGTTCTGTACCTGGCGGTATGGATCACCTCGTCGCAGCTATGGTTATGGAAGCAGCTGGAAAAGACGCGTTGAATGTAAAATACATTCCATATGATGCCGGTGGTAAAGCCATGGCGGCATTACTATCTGGTGAAATTAAAGCTCTATCGACAGGCTTTTCTGAGGCAGTAGCAATGGCCCAAGCTGGCGAAGTAAAAATCTTAGGTGTTACATCTGATGCTCGTGTGGATGCATTTGCAGATGCTCCAACGATGAAGGAGCAAGGTATAGACACCAATTTTGTAAACTGGAGAGGATTTTTTGCAGCTCCTGGTTTGCCAGCTGACAAATTAGCAGCATATCAAGATGCAATTGCTAAGATGTATGACACGCCAGAGTGGGAAGCTGTTAGAGCTCGAAACGGTTGGGTGAATATCCATAATCCAGGTGATAAGTTTCAAACCTTTCTTGAAGGTCAGGAAAAAGTTATCGGGGACCTTATGAAAAAATTGGGATTTTTGTAAGTTTGCAGTAATCTTATTGGCGGCAGTTTATTTCTGCCGTCAATTTTTTGGTGGGAGCCCATGCAATTAGATCGTTGGATCGCATTTGTTATTCTGTGTATTAGTTTAATCTATGGCTATTCAGCGTTTTTCGTTATGGACGAACTCTTAGCGCCATTTTTGAAACGAAATCCGATTTGGCCTAGTACGTTTCCAAAAATTCTTTCGGTTTTAGCCGTTGTGACTTCTTTTATTATTTTATTGAAGATCGAACGCCCTGTTGAAAGAAACTCTTCTTCGGACATGGATCTGAGTGAGCTGAAAAACTATAAGATAAAAGAAGCAATTATTTTGCTGGCGTTAATGGTAGCCTATGCTTTGCTTTTGAGGCCAGCAGGTTTTTTGCTATCGACAATTTCATTTCTTAGTTTGGGTGGTGTGGTTTTAGGTGAAAGAAAAATTTATATTCTAATTCCTATAACAGCTCTTGCGACGGCAATAATTTGGTATTTGGTTCAGGGTGTTTTAGGAATTTTTCTGAGACCTTTACCGTTTTTTCTTTGATGGGAAATTAAGATGCTCGAAGGTTTGTTGATTGGTTTAGGGGCTGCATTTTCA
>JBJLGF010000028.1:0-7831 GCA_045564975.1 Paracoccaceae bacterium | reverse complement strand
CAGGGTCATTAGCGTCCACAACAATCAGTTCTGATGCTTTAATGCGTGAAAAATGAACTTGATTGGGGTTCATTAAAAACTTTGATCCATCGTCATTTATTGAAAATGAAAAATGGTTTGCTACCCCTTCATGAAAATCGAACCGGGCTGCCCATCTAAAGGCTGCGGCAAGATCTACACGTTCTTTCCAGTAACTAATGTTTTGTATTTTACCTTTGGCTAGCGACATAATTTTCCGATGATTAAATAAAATTATAGAGCAAAAACTATTTACAGATACTAATAGTCAACTAATACAAATAACTAGTAAAAAATTAAAATAGCTAAAATTTAGTATAATTGTGCTATCATTGATTGGGTTTGACCTTTTAGATAGTTGATTTCTTGAATCGCCTCCAATCATTAAACCTGGGGATAGGGATGAAAAAACAAAAAATAATAACCCTTACAAAAACAAAAGCAGAAATATTTTGGGACCCAACCAAAGCTGTGAAAAAGTTAATAGCCGATTACGAAAAGAGTATTCTCTTTCTTAGAGAAAACTTTGATAAGTTTCTACAGAATGGATATCAGGGTGAAAGGTATAGAACCTACTACCCAGAGATTTGCATAGAGGTAAAAAGCTTTGCTCCGACTGATAGCAGGCTGAGTTTTGGGCACGTTACAGAGCCTGGTATTTATTCTGCGACCGTCACGCAACCAGAATTATTTGAGAAATATCTAATTCAGCAGATATCCTTATTAATCGAAAATCATAATGTTCCAATTACGATAGGAGTTTCAAAAACACCGATACCTTTGCATTTCGCAATGAAGGGTAAACTGGTTACCAGCCCCAACAATGATATAGAGGAATTTCCACTTAGGGATGTTTTTGATGTGCCTGATTTGTCAACAACAAATGACAGTATAGTTAATGGAACATCACCTTCGTCCAAAGAAGAACCGAGTTCGTTGTGCCTCTTTACTGCTCAAAGAGTTGATTATTCTTTGGCAAGACTAGACCATTACACAGCAACTGATCCAAAGCATTTTCAAAACTTTGTTCTTTTTACAAACTATCAGTTTTATGTTGATGAGTTTGAACGTTTTGCACGGAAGGCATTAAACAATCCAGAAAGTGGCTACGAAAGCTTTGTGGGTCCAGAAAACTTTGAAATTTTCTCTTCGCAATCCGAAATTCCCAAACCAAACAAACTTCCTCAAATGCCGTCCTATCATCTAAAGAAATCAGACGGTAATGGAATAACTCTCGTGAATATTGGCGTGGGTCCAAGTAACGCCAAGACGGCAACCGATCATATAGCTGTTTTGAGACCCCAAGCCTGGCTAATGCTGGGTCACTGTGCTGGCTTGCGAAATAGCCAGCGGCTCGGCGACTTTGTTCTCGCGCACGCATATTTAAGGGAAGATAAGGTTCTTGATGAAGATTTGCCATCATGGGTCCCAGTGCCCGCATTGGCAGAGGTTCAAATAGCTCTAGAGCAAGCAGTCGCAGACATCACACAGCTAAAGGGTTATGACTTAAAGCAGATAATGCGAACTGGCACGGTAGCCACAGTAGATAACAGGAATTGGGAATTACGTGAACAGACTGGTCCTGTTCATAGGTTAAGTCAATCTCGAGCGATAGCTTTAGATATGGAAAGTGCAACGGTAGCTGCAAATGGATACCGATTTAGAATACCGTATGGAACTCTTTTATGTGTTTCTGATAAGCCTTTGCATGGGGAGCTAAAACTTCCTGGAATGGCTTCAGAGTTTTACAAAACTCAAGTTTCGCAACATTTAAGTATAGGTGTTCGCACAATGGAAATATTACAAGAAATGCCACTAGGGCGTCTCCAAAGCCGGAAATTGAGGAGTTTTAACGAGACAGCCTTCCTTTAAATAGCAAAAAAATGACAAAAAAAGCTATTTTTATGTAGTTTTTGACCACTATGAGTTGTGTCCGGACACAATATACAGTTACAATGGAGATACGAGGTCCAAAATTTTGGGCAGTCTAAGGAGAAGTATAATGTCTAAACCAATGACAAAAACACAACTGGTTGCAGCGCTGGCTGATGAGATGGGCTCAGATAAAAAGTCTGCAGGCGCAGCTTTGGATGCAGTATGTAGCCTAATTACTCGCGAAGTTTCTGGCGGCGGTGCTGTTACGCTGCCGGGGGTTGGAAAAATCCAGTGCCGTGCGCGTCCAGAAAGAATGGTTCGCAACCCTGCTACTGGAGAGCAGTTCATGAAAGCTGCAGATAAAGTAGTTAAAATGACTATAGCTAAAGCATTAAAGGATAGCGTAAATAGCTAAGCTTAAAATCTTTGGTAAAAAGGGGTCGCTTTTAGCGGCCCCTTTATTTTTTCATTTTTATTAATAGGAAGTAATAAGGCTGAAAGATAATTTATGAATGTTCGTGCACTTTTATTGGGCTTAATTTTTGTGATCATTTGGTCATCAGCATTTACTTCTGCTCGGATAATTGTCTTATATTCTTCTCCGTTAGCGGCATTATCAATTAGATTTCTCATTTCTGGCCTAATAGGTGTCCTAATAGCCCTAGCTTTAGGGCAGTCTTTTAAGCTGACAAAATCTCAATGGCGTGCAACTTTTGTTTTTGGTTTATGCCAGAATGCCCTTTATCTTGGTTTGAATTTTGTTGCGATGCAATCCATTGAAGCTTCGCTTGCGGCGATAATTGCGTCAACTATGCCGCTTATGGTGGCGTTTGCAGGCTGGTTATTTGTCTCGGAGCGCCTTTCGCTTTCTGGGGTTCTGGGTCTAGTGCTTGGGTTTTCTGGTGTGACATTAATTATGTGGGCAAGGCTAAACCAAGGCGTCGATATTTTTGGTTTGGTGCTTTGTATCATTGGAGCACTAGCGCTCACTGTAGCTACACTTACACTTAAAGATGCTAGTTCTGGGGGAAATATAATGATGATAGTTGGACTTCAAATGCTTATCGGTTCTGCGGTATTAGCTGTATTTTGTTTGTTATTTGAGAACATTCATTTTTCTTTAAACAGTTCTTTTGTGTTGGCATTCGCGTACACTACTATTTTTCCTGGGCTAGTTGCTACGGTAGTGTGGTTTAAACTTGTCAATCATATTGGCGCAGTGAAGGCAGCAACCTATCATTTCTTAAACCCATTTTTTGGGGTCGTAATAGCATGGCTGTTTTTAAGGGAAAGCATCAGTTACATTGACGGATTGGGAGTGGTCGTCATAACGGCGGGTATATACATGGTTCAAACTTCTAAACGCAAGTCTTAGCAAGCAAACTCAAGTACTAAGGAATAATTTTATTAAAAGTTTCACTTGGCCGCATAATTTTTTGCACTTTGATTGGGTCCGTATGGTAATAACCTCCAAGGTCCACCTCTCTTCCTTGTTGAGCCATTAATTCTTCAGCGATCTTTTCTTTGTTTTCTTGAAGAGATTTTGCTATTTTTTCAAAATAATGTGAAATTTCTATATCTTGTTTTTGCTTAGCAAGCGCTTTTGCCCAATAGAGTGCAAAGTAAAAGTGACTGGTCCGGTTGTCTTCTTCACCGACCTTCCTAGAGGGCGATTTGTTTTTATCAAGAATCTCTTGCGTAGCAATTTCGACGGCCGCACCTAGGATTGCAGCTTTTGGATTGTCGTTGGTTTTAGCAAAAAAGTTTAGGCTTTCGCCTAAAGCGCAAAATTCACCCAGACTATCCCATCGTAAATGGTTTTCTTCCTTTAATTGTTGGACATGCTTGGGTGCTGACCCACCGGCACCAGTTTCAAATAACCCACCACCACTTAATAATTTTACAACAGAAAGCATTTTTGCGGATGTGCCCAGCTCCAATATGGGAAATAAATCAGTTAAATAATCTCTTAAAACATTACCTGTAATGGCGATACTGTCTTGGCCTAGCCTTATAGTTTCCAGTGTAAGGCGGGTAGCTTCTCGTGGTGCCATAATTGAAAATTTTTCAGTTAGCTTTTGATTTTCCAAAGCTGACTTTACGTATTCAATAAGTTCAAAGTCATGCGGCCTGTTTTTGTCTAGCCAAAAAATAGCTTGTGACCCGGTTTCATTTTGTCGAGTGATAGCAAGATTAATCCAGTCGATGATTGGTGCCCTTTTTGCGGTTGAAGATCTCCAAATATCACCAGAGTTAACTTTGTGTTGATGGAGTATCTCGCCATTTTCAAGAATATAACGCACCTCTCCATTCTTCTCGATTTCAAATGTAGTCGGGTGTGAGCCATATTCCTCGGCTTTTTGAGCCATTAGTCCAACGTTAGCAACTGCACCAGAGGTCGTGGGATCAAGAGCTCCTGTCTCCTTAAAATATTTGACTGTTTCATCATAAATAGGAGCGTAGGAATTATCTGGAATAACACATTTTGTGTCTGAGGGCTTTCCATCTGGTCCCCAACCTTTACCTCCAGCTCTAATAAGCGCGGGCATTGAGGCATCTATAATAACGTCTGATGGAACGTGCAGGTTTGTTATACCCCGGTCACTATCAACCATATACATTTTAGGCCCATTACTCATTTCAGCCTTAAAGTCTTCAAGTATTTCTGGAATGACAGTAATTTTTTCCAAAATATCACCAAGACCCAAATTTGGATTTGCTCCTAGTTTTTTGAGAGCTCCATTGTGTTTTTGAAATGATTTTTCGAAAAAGGATGAGACAGCATGTCCAAATATAATTGGGTCAGAAACCTTCATCATAGTTGCTTTGAGATGGACAGAAAAAAGAAGATCTTGGTTCTTTGCCTCAGCAATTTGTTTTTTTAAGAATAGCCGTAACGCCTCTGAGCTCATGAAAGTTGCATCCACAACGGTGCCTTCTTCCAAATAAATGTTGTCTTTTAAAAGATTTACTGTTCCGTCATCACCAATAAATTCTATTTTTGCATTTCCTGTTTGGCTTGGGGTTATAGTTGCGGACTTTTCATTTGAGTAAAAATCATTTCCTGTCATTGATGAGACATGGGTTTTGCTATCACTTGACCAAGTGCCCATAGAGTGAGGGTTTGCCATTGCATAGTTTTTAACTGCTTTTGCTGCACGTCTGTCAGAATTACCCTCACGCAAAACAGGATTTACGGCAGATCCCTTGATAGAATCATATCGTGCTTGAATTTCTCTTTCTTCATCTGTTTTTGGTGCTTCCGGGTAATTTGGTAAATTATAACCTTGGTTCTGCAATTCGCTTATAGCTGATAAAAGTTGTGGGACAGAAGCCGATATATTTGGTAGCTTTATTACATTGGCATTTTTAGTTTTAACTATCTCTCCAAGATTAGCTAAGTCATCGGATTGTTGCTGTTCTTCTGCAAGGTATTCTGAGAAAGTAGAAATTATTCTTCCTGCTAGTGATATATCTTTTGTACCAACATTAATTCCCGCAGCTTTGGAGAAAAATCGTATTACAGGTAGCAGCGAAGCACTAGCAAGCTCTGGAGCTTCGTCTACAATTGTATACAATATATCATGGTTGGATGTTTCTGCCATATTTTTTACTTCCAAACTAGCTGTGGGTTGGATTGGGTGCTCTTTTAAAAAGCTGAATCACAAAAGCCAGCTTAAACTTAACGGTGTCTTATAATATTGAAATTTATATTTCAATTGCTTTGATTGATTTTCCCGCGATATATCCTAGGCTTATGGCTGTCAAAAGACCATTGCCAGAAAGGTAACCTGAAACGTTGGGGCCAGAGACACCACACGCAGCACCACCACATGCATAAAGACCTTCAATAATTGAACCATTTTTTTTAATTACGCGCGCTCGACCATCTATTAAAAGACCTCCTTGAGTATGAAATAGGGCCCCTGTGACCTTGACTGCATAGTAGGGCGGCTGCAGACGGCTTTTAGAGTTAAAGTTACGCCCAAATGCGTCTTTTTTGTTATGTTCAGCGAGAGCATCGATTTCTAGAATAGTTTCACTTAATGAGTTTATGCTTATATCAAGCTTTTTCGCCAAATCTTCTATAGTGTTAGCTGCGATAATAGCATTGGCTTTTTCTGCTTTACGAAAATCTTCAAATTTTCGACCAAGAGCGCATAGCCTTTCATCAAAAATATTAAAAGCTATCTTTTCCGGTTGCGAAAGTACGTTAACGGCTTGCTCAGAATAGCCCTTGTGCTCATTTGAAAACCTTTTTCCTTTTGTATTTACCTGAATACCGCCTTCCATCATCAGTGCCCAGGTAACTAAAATACCATGTGGATGCGCTACAGAGCCATGTCCCTGATAACCTGATAGATGATCAATCTTTGCGTCAAGTTGTCGACCCCAAATAACAGCCTCACCCTGGTTGCCAGCATGCCCAAAATAAATAGCATTTTGCATTTCAGGTATATTTTCAGATATTAATTCAGGATTTCCACCATACCCATTACAAGCCAAGATAGTTGTTTTTGATGATATTGATTCAATTGAACCGTCTGGCCTCTCTCCAATTGCACCCAAAATTTTTCCATTATTTGATTTGACCAAATTTACTATTTTGAGATTGCAACTGACATAAATATCGAGGTCTGCAACAGCTCTCTCCAAATAATTAATCAATGCTTCACCAGTAACTTCTGGGACAGCATGCATACGAAAATTAGTATGGCTTGGATAAAGAAAGTCATCCAAAACATGAAATGGAATTCCGTGCCTTGCTTCAAGCCAGTCAAGGGCAAAAGTTACATTTTCAATGCAACGATTAACATGATTAGGGTCAGCAGAGCTACCATTTTTTTCCATTATGTCTGCGAAGAACGTATTTTTCGAGTCGCTTATATTTTGTCTTTTTTGAGCATTTGTTTCTGCAGCTGGGATTAACCCAGATGATAAAGCTGTAGATCCAGAAAGTCGGTTTTCGCGCTCTGCTACTAAAACTGAAGCGCCACCCTCCGACGCTGCCAAAGCGGCAGTTAGGCCTGCAGCCCCACCGCCAATTATTAAACAATCAATTTCTGTGTCTGAAGAAAAACTGTCATTTAATAGTACGTCAGTCAAAATTAATTTCCGTTTATTAGAGAAATAGCATCAGCTATTTTCATAACTTCGCCTATACTCCTGAGTGAATTAATTGCCAGTTCATGAGTTTCTTTCGACCAAGCCGCACACCCATCATCTAAAGTTATAGTATGAAAATCTCTGACATGTGCATCACGAACTGTTGAGGCTACGCCACCATTTGTTACAATTCCACATACGAATAATGTTTTAATGCCAGCTTTTGATAGTGAATATTCCATCCGTGTTTGATAAAATGCCGAATATGCAATCTTCTCTACAGTCATGTCTGCAGGTTTTAGATTGTCTACAAGTGAGTTTCCCCATGAAGCTGGCGAAAAGTCACCTTTTCCCAAAAAAGGTCTTAGTTTTTTTAAGTGCTTTGATATGAATGGCTCCCCGCCTTTGCCCGGCACAAGCGTAAATTGTGTTGAAACAACCCATCCTCCTGCCTGTCTAATGGCTTTTAGAAGGGGCAAAATACGAGATGGCAAAGCGGCAATTTCTGAGCTGGTTTGTCCTGCCCTTCCATAGGCACCTTTTGAGTCTAAAAAATCATTTTGCAAATCAACAATTAAAACAGCAGCCGTTTTTGGATCAAAAGACATTTAAAACACCTCCTCGCTCAAGATTATATTACCGTAGCTATCTACTTTTGCATTCATTTTGGGTTCAATAAAAATTGTTGCATCAGGTTGTGTAAGCAATGCAGGACCTGAAATTATGGAATCATTAGGCAAAAGTAGGCGATCGAAAATTTTAGCCTCATGCCAGGCACCGTTCGAATAAATTTTCTGCTTTGATATCACGCAATCACTAGTTTCTTTTGCTC
>JBJLGF010000027.1:0-8796 GCA_045564975.1 Paracoccaceae bacterium | reverse complement strand
AATGAATGTCCCTTAGGGCTGAGTATCGACCTTTTCATGAACCATGGCATGCACAAATTTTTGCATTAACGGTGCATCTCAACGAGCAAGGTCATTTTGATTGGAAAGATTGGTCAAAGGTTTTTAGTGGGGCTCTATCTTCAAAAGGATCTAAAGAATTGATAATTAACGACGATGACTACTACCTGATTTGGTTGAAAACATTAGAAGAGTTTTTGGGAGAAACTGTAAAGATTCAATCCGATGAAATAATTCAATATTTTCAAGACTGGCGGGCAGCATTTCTCAATACTCCACATGGCCAACCTGTAAAATTAGAAAATTTATCTGCTGATTAGTTTAGGGTCTATTATTTAGTTCCTTTCTTTGATGAACAGAGCTATATGTCAGCGCGTTTGATGGAAGGAAAATTTTAATGGCAAACGTTGTAGTTGTCGGCGCTCAGTGGGGAGATGAAGGTAAGGGAAAAATTGTTGACTGGCTTAGTGAAAGGGCCGATATTATCGTTCGCTTTCAAGGCGGTCACAACGCCGGGCATACTCTCGTTATTGATGGCAAGACTTACAAATTGCATGCCCTTCCGTCCGGCGTGGTAAGGGGAGGTAAACTTTCAGTCATTGGAAATGGTGTAGTTCTAGACCCTTGGCATTTGATCGAGGAAATAAAAATAGTTAGATCGCAGGGCGTTGATATATCTCCAGAAAACTTAATCATAGCTGAAAATACGCCACTTATTTTACCTATTCACGGAGAATTAGATCGTGCGCGTGAAGACCTAAACAAAGTTGCCAAAATTGGAACTACTGGAAGAGGAATTGGACCAGCTTATGAAGATAAGGTGGGTAGAAGAGCTATACGTGTAGCTGACTTGGCGGATCGATCTACTTTGGAGGCTCGCATTGATAGATTGCTGCTGCACCATAATACTCTACGCAGAGGAATGGAGCTTGAAGAAATTGATAAATCAACCTTAGTTTCTGACTTGCATGAAATTGCGCCGACGATCCTAAAATACTCTGCCCCTGTTTGGAAAGTTTTGAACGAAAAAAGGAGGGCGGGAAAACGAATTCTTTTTGAGGGTGCGCAAGGAGCCCTGCTAGATATTGATTTTGGAACTTACCCATTTGTTACATCGTCCAACGTGATTGCGGGCCAGGCAGCGACTGGTTCAGGCCTCGGACCCAATGGCATTGATTTTGTTTTAGGGATTGTAAAGGCCTACACAACTAGGGTTGGAGAAGGTCCTTTCCCGACGGAACTAGACGATCATGATGGCAATCGTTTGGGGGAAAGAGGACATGAATTTGGCACTACAACAGGCCGCAAGCGTCGGTGTGGTTGGTTTGATGCTGTATTGGTTCGACAAACTTGTGCGACTTCCGGTGTGACTGGTATTTCTCTTACAAAACTTGATGTTTTGGACGGTTTTAAAAAACTTAAAATCTGTATTGGATACGAGTTTGATGGAAATGATCTTGATTACCTGCCTACTGCCGCAGATCAGCAAGCGCGCTGCAAACCAATTTATGAAGAAATATCTGGCTGGGACGAAAGTACAGAGGGTGCAAGGTCATGGGCGGATTTGCCAGCCAATGCAATTAAATATGTTCGTAGAATAGAAGAGTTGATAGATTGCCCTGTGGCACTAGTATCTACTTCTCCTGAACGTGACGATACAATTCTGGTAACGGACCCTTTTGAGGATTGATAAAATGTCTTACAAACTGAAACGACGATTATCTTTGTTGATTTTGTTAGTCGGCTTGCCAGTGTATATAATCTTGATCGTAAATTTGATATCGAGTTTTGACAGGCCAAATTTCGTTGTAGAGTTATTAATATATCTTTTATCTGGCGTTGTTTGGGCCTTTCCATTGAAATCAGTTTTTCGTGGTGTTGGGCAGGCAGAAGAAGACCCATAGTGCAGTGAAGAATCTGTACCCAGCAGAATTAATTTTTATTCTGCGTAGCTCAAATTTATTTGTAATTATAATTGCATAAAATTCAAAAGTGCTTACGACATATAGTGCATTAAATATATGGGACGATTGTGAATACTGATTACGTGATTGTTGGTGCTGGCAGCGCGGGTTGTGCTATTGCTTTCAGACTCACTGAAGCCGGGCACAAAGTCATAGTAATTGAATTTGGGGGTGGCGACGGTAGTCCATTGATACAAATGCCAGCCGCTTTAAGCTATCCAATGAATATGCAGCGTTTTGATTGGGGCTACTCGTCTGAGCCTGAACCCCATCTGGGCGGAAGAAAATTGGCGTGTCCAAGAGGAAAAGTGCTTGGCGGATCTTCCAGTATAAATGGAATGGTTTATGTCAGAGGGCACGCAAAAGACTTCGATAAATGGGCTGAAATGGGTGCCCATGGATGGTCATCTGCGGATGTTTTGCCTTACTTTAAACGCTTGGAAAACTGGGATAGCGCAGGTCATGGTGGAGAAAAAAGCTATCGCGGTACAAATGGACCTTTAAATATAACCAGAGGTGCAAGAGTAAATCCATTGAATTTGGCGTTTGAAAAGGCTGGGCAGCAAGCAGGATACCATACAACTTTGGATTATAATGGGAAGCAACAAGAGGGGTTTGGTCCGATGGACCAAACAATAAAAAATGGAAAACGATGGTCCAGTGCTAAAGCTTATCTGAAACCGGCTTTAAGATCTGGTAAATGTCAGATCATTAGAGGTTTAGTCACAAAAATTATCATAAATGAAAAGCAAGCAGAGGGTGTTGAATACTTTAAAAATGGAAAAATCGAATGTATTTATGCTTCAAAAGAGGTCATAATTGCTGCCTCCGCTATAAATTCGCCCAAAATTCTTTTATTGTCGGGCATCGGACCTGCAGAAGAATTAAAATCTAGAGGAATTGAAGTAATAGCCGATCGTCCTGGGGTCGGTAAAAATTTACAAGACCATTTAGAACTTTACATCCAAATGATGGCAAAATCTCCGGTTTCATTATATAAATACTGGAACCCACTTGGGAAAGCTTGGGTAGGTCTGCAATGGCTACTTTCAAAATCAGGACCAGGCGCATCCAATCAATTCGAGAGTGCTGCATTCATAAGATCTAAGGCCGGAGTTGAATATCCGGATATTCAATATCATTTCTTGCCACTAGCTGTTCGCTATGATGGAAAACTGCCGATAAAAGGGCACGGTTTCCAGGCACATGTCGGTCCAATGCGAAGCAAATCTAGAGGGTACGTGGATCTTCGGTCTAACGATCCAACAGAAGCTCCAAGGATTCAATTCAATTACATGTCTCATGATAGTGACTGGGTAGAATTTCGAAATTGCATTCGTTTAACCCGAGAGATTTTTTCTCAACCCGCATTCCAGCCCTTTGTAGAGACTGAAATTTCTCCTGGTGATACCCTTCAAAGTGATGACCAATTAAATAATTTTATACGTTATAGTGTTGAAAGCGCTTATCATCCATGCGGTACTTGCAAAATGGGTGATAAAACCGACCGAATGAGTGTGGTCGATCCAGAAACTTGTGTAATTGGGGTAGATAAGTTGCGTGTTGCTGATAGCAGTATATTTCCACAAATTACAAATGGGAATTTGAATGCGCCGTCAATAATGGTTGGAGAAAAGGCTAGCGACCACATTCTTGGTAGAAATCTTTTACCAAAGTCAAATGATGTGCCATGGATCCATCCGGATTGGGAAACTACTCAAAGATAGGATTATTTAGCAACTCTTTTGGTAAAGTTAGATTTATTCAAGGATTTCCGCTGATAATTTATGATTTCGATATTTTGCGAAAAGAACAGAACACAAACCAAAAAATACCGATATCCACATCAACAGCAAAAGTGGCATTTCAGTACTACCTGGAGACAATATAAAATTCGCGATTGATGAAAGTCCGGCACCGCCACCAATCATTATTGCGCCGCCAAGTCCTGCCGCCGTTCCCGCTAATCTAGGATTTATTGACATCATGGCAGCTGTTGCATTTGGAAGTGACATTCCATTACCTAAACCAACGATCGTCATAAATCCAAAAAATGAAGATACAGAGCCGAACCCGGTAAAGCTAATAATTATGGAAATTGAAACTCCAATTAGAGCAATAGATACGCCAAGGAAAATCATTCTATCGGATCCTATTTGAGTGGAAAACTTTCCTGATAAAAAGTTCCCTATCAAATAGCCTATTGCTGGGGCTCCAAATAAAATCCCTAAATCTTTTGGCTCAAGGCCAAAAACTTCATTTCCAACAAATGGAGCTCCGCCAAGATAAGAAAAAAACGCGCCAGCAACACAAGCACTAGAAAGGCAATAGGCCCAGAACCTTTTTGACTTTAGCAAGAAAGGATAGCCACTAATTTGTTCAATAAATCCTTGGCTTTTGTTTACTAGTGTCTCGCCAACGTCGAAAAAAGAAATAATCAAAATTATTAATCCTAGAAGGCACAAAGTCCAAAAACTTGCCTCCCAGCCATACTTGTAATCCAATAGCCCACCAATTGCCGGACCCACCATTGGAACTATCGCCATCCCCATAGTAACGTAAGCAATTTTAGAACTAGCTTGCTCGACACTTTCTGTAGTGTCCCTGACGATCGCTCTGGATAAAACGAGGCAACTTGCGGAAACAGCTTGGAAAACTCTTAAAATCAGAAATTCAGCAGCGCTCGATGCAAAAACTGCCGCTAAGGTCGATAAACAAAAAATTACTAATGACCAGAGAATTAATGGCCTCCTGCCCAATTGATCCGACAAAGGACCAATAATTAGTTGTAATAAAGCGCTACTTGCCAAATAAATCCCCACAGAAAGACCCATTATGTTTGTAGACGACCCCAAGTCCGAAGCAATATTCGGTAGACTTGGTAGGAAGATATTCATAGAGAGCGTAGAAATACTTGCGAGAAGTATAAGTGTGAAGATATGCGGGGGTGTCGATCGGTCGAGAAACCGAACTTTTTTATATTTATTCATAGTCGGAGGGTAGGAGTTTAATTATCAGTGTCCAGAAAAATAAATTTACGTGAAGTAAAAATTTTTTCACATTTTTTAATTCAATCTTGCAACTAATAGCCAATTATTAATTTTGTTGCTAAGTTAGCTGAGTGTACCCATGCGAGGAAGATAATGAGTGATATTTTAACCGAACTCGAAAATAGAAGAGCCGAAGCCCGTTTAGGTGGCGGCAAGAATCGTATTGATGCGCAACACGCAAAAGGTAAATTGACAGCAAGAGAACGCATCGAAATTTTATTAGATGAGGGATCCTTTGAAGAATTTGATATGTTCGTGGTCCACCGTTGTGAGGACTTTGGAATGGCTGACCAAAGGCCGGCTGGTGATGGAGTCGTTACCGGATGGGGAACAATTAATGGCCGCATGATATATGTATTTTCGCAGGACTTTACAGTCTTTGGTGGGTCGTTATCTGAAACACATGCTCGGAAAATATGCAAAATTATGGACATGGCCATGCAAAATGGGGCGCCTGTAATCGGTATTAATGACTCGGGAGGGGCCCGTATTCAAGAAGGTGTAGCATCTCTTGCTGGTTATGCTGAAGTTTTTCAGCGTAACGTAATGGCATCGGGAGTAGTTCCGCAAATTTCAGTAATAATGGGTCCATGCGCTGGTGGTGCTGTCTATTCACCGGCAATGACAGATTTTATTTTTATGGTAAAGGATAGTTCCTACATGTTTGTCACTGGTCCCGATGTGGTTAAAACGGTGACCAATGAAGTTGTAACAGCTGAGGAGTTAGGTGGAGCGTCCACACATACAAAAAAATCCTCTGTAGCTGATGGAGCTTTTGAGAATGATGTCGAAGCACTGGCCGAAATCAGGCGCTTAATGGACTTCTTACCATTAAATAATCTTGAAAAAGCTCCCGTTCGACCTTTTTTTGATGATCCAGGTCGAGTAGAACTATCACTTGATACGCTAATACCTGAAAATCCAAACACTCCATATGATATGAAAGAATTGATAGTTAAGGTGGCGGATGAAAGCGATTTTTACGAAATACAGAAAGATTTTGCGAAAAACATAATAATTGGTTTCATTCGTCTCGAAGGTCAGACAGTTGGTGTCGTTGCTAATCAACCGATGGTGCTTGCTGGTTGTCTTGATATTGGCAGTTCAAGAAAAGCAGCTCGTTTTGTAAGATTTTGTGATGCTTTTGAAATTCCCATTTTGACATTGGTTGATGTGCCTGGGTTCTTGCCTGGGACATCACAGGAATATGGTGGGGTTATTAAGCATGGCGCTAAACTTTTATTTGCTTACGGTGAGGCAACAGTGCCCAAAGTTACAGTAATAACTAGGAAAGCGTATGGCGGTGCGTATGATGTTATGTCATCCAAACATTTGAGGGGTGATTTTAACTATGCATGGCCCACTGCTGAAATTGCAGTAATGGGAGCAAAGGGCGCTACCGAGATCATTCACAGAAACGATCTCGGAAATAAACAAAAAATTGCGCAGCATACTGCTGATTACGAAAAACGTTTTGCCAACCCATTTGTGGCAGCGGAACGTGGCTTTATCGACGAAGTTATACAGCCTAGGAGTACGAGAAAACGGATATCAAGAGCATTTGCGGCTCTTCGCGGTAAACGGCTAGAAAATCCGTGGAAAAAACATGACAACATCCCCCTCTGATAACTAAAAAATATTTAGTTTGTCTTGGTGTGGATAAGGCGCATTTCTTTTAACTAAATGCTTTTTAGTTATTTTTGGAGAAAAAATAATGGCTCTTCCCTACATGCTTAAACATAGGGGTTTTCCTGGTAGGTTAGCGGGTACTGATTTTCAATTTACTTTGCGAAGAGCCAATCCAAAGGGTGCTACTGCTTTGGTTGGCCGAGAACGCTTCAAAGATAGAAAATCTGCTGATAGGCGAGCAGATATCGCTTTTGTCCGAGCTTTGCTAACGCAGTTTGGTGACGAACCTTTTGAACGAGGAAATCTTGATGCAGGTCGATTAAGCTGGTTATTTGGAAGAGAAGTCAAAGCTTTTCAGCCAGATGGTTTTGATATTGAAAGTTATGAGGCAATATTGATACTAGATCTTGATCTTATAAAAGTTAATTTTCCCGAAGCGTTAGAAGCGGAATAATCACAGGGGTGTATAATGTTCAATAAAATTCTTATTGCCAACCGCGGAGAAATTGCCTGTAGAGTTATCAAAACTGCAAATAAAATGGGTATTAAAACCGTTGCAGTTTTTTCTGATGCTGATCGCCATGCGCTGCACGTGCAAATGGCAGATGAAGCAATTCATATTGGGGCTTCGCCAGCAAATCAGTCATATATTGATATAGAGAAAGTTGTTTCTGCGGCTAAATCATCGGGCGCAGAGGCTGTGCATCCGGGCTATGGCTTTCTTTCAGAAAATAGCAAATTCGCTAAGGCCCTTTCAAAGGCAAAAATTGCTTTTATAGGTCCTCCCCAGGGCGCAATTGAAAGCATGGGTGACAAAATTACGTCAAAAAAAATTGCGCAAGATGCGGGTGTTTCAACGGTTCCTGGATACATGGGGCTGATTAATTCTGCTGAAGAAGCAGTCAAAATTTCGAAGAAAATTGGTTATCCGGTCATGATCAAGGCTTCCGCTGGTGGGGGTGGTAAAGGAATGCGTATTGCTTGGAATGACCAAGATGCCAAAGAAGGTTTTCAATCATCTAAAAATGAAGCTGCTAGTAGTTTTGGCGATGATAGAATTTTCATAGAAAAATTTGTCACGCAACCCCGACATATAGAAATACAGGTTCTTGCTGATGCGCATGGTAACTGTCTTTATTTAAATGAGAGAGAATGTTCAATCCAGCGAAGAAACCAAAAAGTTGTGGAAGAAGCGCCTAGCCCATTTTTGGATAAGGCAACTCGCCAAAAGATGGGAGAACAGGCTTGTGCTTTAGCTAAAGCTGTAGGCTATGAAAGTGCTGGAACAGTTGAATTTATCGTTGATAGTGAAAAAAACTTTTACTTTCTGGAGATGAATACACGTCTACAAGTGGAGCACCCAGTAACAGAGTTAATAACTGGAATAGACTTGGTTGAACAAATGATAAGGGTTGCCAATAAAGAAAAGTTAAAACTTCTGCAGTCTGATATATCTATAAATGGGTGGGCAATTGAAAATAGGTTGTACGCTGAAGATCCTTACAGAAATTTTCTTCCATCTATTGGAAGACTAACGCGTTATCGTCCTCCTGATGAATTTGAGGGTTCTGGACACATTGTTCGAAATGACACAGGTGTGTTTGAGGGTGGTGAAATAAGCATGTATTATGATCCCATGATCGCAAAATTATGTACGTGGGCTCCTACACGCTCAGAAGCTATAGCCCACATGCGAGAGGCTTTGGATGGCTTTGAAGTTGAAGGTATAGAGCATAACTTGCCCTTCCTAAGCGCGGTTATGGATCATCCTAGGTTTGTAAAGGGAGACATCACGACTGCTTTTATAGAGGAAGAATACCCTGAAGGTTTCAATGGTATTGAACTACCAGAAGATGAATTAATGCGGATTGCTGCCGCGAGCGCTGCTATGAATCGAGTTGCAGAAATTAGGCGGACAAAAATTTCTGGCCGAATGGATAATCATGAGCGACGCGTTGGCGATAAATGGATTGTAATGCTTCAAGATAAAAAATATGAATTAGACATTGTCGCTGATCAATTGGGCTCAACTGTTCAATTTGAAGGCGGATCAAAAATTCGTGTTGAAGGTAGTTGGACACCGGGGGATCAGCTGGCAAATATGCTTGTTGATGATACAAGATTGACGATGAAAG